>CANSXE010000052.1 GCA_947650875.1 uncultured Bacillota bacterium
GTCATGATGGTGGCGGGGTTGGAGTTGACCAGCACCACCTCCAGCCCCTCCTCCTTGAGGGCGCGGCAGGCCTGGGTGCCGGCGTAGTCGAACTCGGCGGCCTGGCCGATGACGATGGGGCCGGAGCCCAGCACCAGCACCTTTTTTACGTCGGTGTATTTAGGCATTAGTTGGCACCTCCCTTTTTGGCGGCCATATTGTCAATAAAGCGGTTGAACAGATATTCGGTATCCTTGGGGCCGGCGTTGGCCTCGGGGTGGAACTGGGTGGTGAAGCAGTTGGGCCGCTTGTACCGCAGGCCCTCGCAGGTGCCGTCGTTGACGTTGACGTGACTCACCTCAGCCACCGCCTGGTCTACGGAATCGGCCAGCACCATATAGCCGTGGTTCTGGCTGGTGATGAACACCCGGCCCTTCTCCAGGTCCCGGACGGGGTGGTTGCCCCCCCGGTGGCCGTAGGCCAGCCGGCCGGTTTTGGCTCCGGTGGCCAGAGCCAGCAGCTGGTGGCCCAGGCAGACGCCGAAGAGGGGGATGTCGCTGTGGTAGAGCTTTTTCAGCTCCTGGATGATGGCTGTGTTCTCCGCCGGGTCGCCGGGGCCGTTGGACAGCATTACGCCGTCATAGCCCCCGGAGAGTACCGCCTCAGCCGGGGTGGAGGCGGGCAGGGCGGTCACCTTGCAGCCCCGGCGGCGCAGGCACTCGATCATGTGCTGCTTCACGCCGTAGTCCATCATGGCCACATGGAAACGCTCCTCACTGCAGGCGGGGAATACCTCGGGCTCGCTCCGGGTGACCAGGGGAACGGTGTTCTCCACCTTGTAAGCCTTCAGCTGCTCCAGCACCTGGGCGACATTAAAATGCTCCGCACAGGTGAGCATTCCGTTCATGCTCCCCTCGCTGCGGAGTATCTTGGTAAGCGCCCGGGTGTCCACACCCTGGATGCCGGTGATATTGTGTTCTTTCAGGTAGCTGCCCAGGTCGCCCTCACAGCGGAAGTTGCTTCCCCGGGGGGACAGATGGCGGACCACAAGGGCCTCCACCCAGGGCCGGCGGGACTCGTTGTCCTCGCTGTTCACGCCGTAGTTGCCGATGAGGGGATAGGACATGACCACGCCCTGTCCGGCGTAGGAGGGGTCAGTTAAAATCTCCTGGTAGCCGGCCATGGAGGTGTTGAACACCATCTCGCACACCCGGGTCTCGGCGGAGCCGATGCTGGTGCCCGAGAAGATGCTCCCGTTGGCTAGGATCAAGGTCGCTTTCATCGTTCGTTCACTCGCTTTCCGTTCCAGTACTGTGTTCATATGTGTAATCAAGTTATTTTATCGAAAAATGCGCCCCTTTGCAAGATGGCGTTTTCCCTTTTTCTGTATAAATATTCGGGGGATATTTGGGCAATTCGTGGGGAAGGATATGGTGTATCCGTAGGGACGCATCACGATACGTCCGCCCGACGGTTCGGCGGCCATGAACGACGGCGGACGCTTCGCGAAGCGTCCCTACAGAATACATCGGGAGGTGCCTGTCATGTTCACCGGCCTTTTGCGCACGATTATTCTATACATCCTCATCATCGCCGGGGTGCGGCTGATGGGCAAGCGGCAGGTGGGGGAGCTGGAGCCCTCGGAGCTGGTGCTGTCCCTTATCATTGCCGACCTGGCCTCGGTGCCCATGCAGGACTACGGCATCCCCCTGCTCACCGGGGTGGTGCCCATCCTGACGCTGCTGTCGGTCACCATGATTTTGTCGGTGCTCACCATGAAGAGCGTGCGGTTTCGGGCGATTCTCTGCGGCCGGCCCAGCATGGTGATTCGGAACGGGATGGTGGACCAGCGGGAGATGGCCAAAAACCGGCTCACGGTGGACGAGCTGCTGGAGGAGCTGCGCATCCAGGGGTACACCGACCTGTCCACCGTGAAATACGCCATTCTGGAGACCAACGGCCAGCTGTCCGTCCTGCCCTACGCCAACCAGAAGCCCCCCACCGCCCGGGACATGAAGGTGAGCGTGGAGGAGGGCGGCCTGCCCCGGGTGGTGGTGAGCGACGGCAAACTGCTGGAGCGCAACCTGAAGGCCCTGGGCCACGACCGCCCCTGGTTGGACAGGCAGCTGAGCCAGCGGGGGTGCAGGGACCTGTCCAAGGTGTTCCTCCTGCTGGTGGACGAGGGGGACGCGGTGTATTTTGCGGAGAAAGAATAGGGAGAATCGGCAATGAAACGACTTTATATCGCGGCAGCGCTGCTGATTGCGCTGCTGGGGGCCAGTCTGGCCAACGCCTGGTACGCCCAGAGACTGACAGGAGAGATGCGGGAGGAGCTGAGCCAGGCCCAGCTTCACGCCAAGCAGGGAAATTGGAGCAGAGCGGAGTCTCTCACCCGGCAGGTCTATGAGGACTGGCAGAACCACCACTTTTACCTCCACACCCTGATGCGCCACAGCGACACCGACCAGGTGCTGCGGGCCTTCTGCACCGTGCTGGAGTACCTTCAGCTCCAAGAGCCGGACCAGTACAACGCCGCCAACGCCGACCTGATGGCGCAGCTGGAGCTGCTGGCCGAGATGGAACAGGCTAGTGTGGTCAACGTGCTGTAAAAAGAGTATCTCCCCAGGTGGGAGATACTCTCATTTTGTTTCCGGGTCATCCGGGACGTATTCCATGATATCCTCCACATCGCAGTCGAGGATTTGGCACAAGGTGTCAATAATCAGCGTTTTGACTATCATATTTTTCCGAAGCCGGCGGAGCTGAGCCTTGTCGATGCCATAATTTTTAATCAGGTAGTATTGACTGATTTTCCGCTCCTTCAAGGTGGCCCATAGTCGATCATATTTTATCATTTTACTACCACCTCACTCTTGTATTTTAATAGGTGGTAGTTTATAATGATAGGGAGCATCTATACCCCCTAATCGTTTGGTAAAAAGTGAGAAAGGAGAAAAAATGGACCTAAACTATTTCAAAGACCAGATATTTGACCTCCTGAACGAGAGCGACGAGCTGGACATCTCCGACATCAGAGCCGAGGACCGGAAAGACCTGTTTACCGTAACCACAGGGGACGGGAGCGTTTTCCGGGTAATATGTGAAACGGTGGAATAAAAAAGACAGCGGGCGCGAGCCCGCTGTTTCTTTTACTCCACCGTTACGCTCTTGGCCAGATTCCGGGGTTTATCAATGTCGCACCCCCGCATCAGGGCCACATAGTAGGCAAAGAGCTGGAGGGGGACCACGCCCAGGGAGGGAAGCAGCAGGTCGTGGATGTCCGGGATCACCATAACCGCGTCGGCGGTATGTGACATCTCCTCCCTGTGGTTTGCGGTGGTGAGGGCCAGGACGTCGGCGCCCCGGGCCTTCACCTCCACCACATTGCTCATAGCCTTGGCAAACAGCGTTCCATAGGTCCCCAGGGCCACGACAAGGGTGCCGTCCTCGATGAGACTGATGGTACCGTGCTTCAGCTCGCCGGAGGCGTAGGCCTCCGAGTGTATGTAGGAAATTTCCTTCAGCTTCAAAGAGCCCTCCAGGCCCAGGGCGTAGTCCAAATTGCGGCCGATAAAGAAGATGGAGTTGTGGTTGAAGTATTGGGCGGCAAAATACTGGATGCCGTCCCGGTGGGCGAGGACCTCTTCCATCTTGCCGGGCAGCTCCTGGAAGGCGGACAGCATGGCGCGGTAGTCCTCCTCCGGAACGGTGTTCAGCTGCCGGGCAAGCCACAGGGACAGCAGAGACAGCAGGGCCAGCTGGGTGGAGTACGCCTTGGTGGTGGCCACCGCGATCTCCGGACCCGCCCAGGTGTACAGCACCTGATCCGACTCCCGGGCGATGGAGGAGCCCACCACGTTGACGATGGACAGGATATGTCCCCCCAGCTGCCGTGCCTCCCGCAGGGCGGCCATGGTGTCCAGCGTCTCGCCGGACTGGCTGATGACGATCACAAGGGTATTTTCATCCACAATGGGGTCCATATACCGGAACTCGGAGCCGAGCGCCACCTCCACCGGGATGCGGGTGAGCCGCTCCAGGTGGTATTTGCCTACCATGCCCACATGGTAGCTGGAGCCGCAGGCCACAATGTAGATGCGGCGCATGGCTTTTATGAAGTCCTCGCTCAGGGAGAAATCCTCAAAGACGACCTCTCCCTCCCGGATGCGGGGAGAGATGCACCGGCGCAGGGCGTCGGGCTGTTCCATGATCTCCTTGAACATGAAGTGTTCATACCCGCCCTTTTCGGCATCGTTGATCTCCCAATCAACGGTGACAATTTCCTTTTCAACGGGCTGCATCAGGCGGTTATAGCACCGGATGCCGTCCCGGGTGAGGACGGCCACCTCGCCGTCCTCCATATAGCTTACCTGGCGGGTGTACCGCAGAATGGCGGTGACATCACTGGCGATAAAGCTGCCCTCCTGGCTGTAGCCAAGGATGAGGGGGCCGTCCTTCCGGGCGGCGATGATCTGGTCAGGGCTGTCGGCGCACAGAATGCCCAGGGCGTAGGCGCCCTCAATGCGGTGAAGCACCCGGCTTACAGCGGCCAGGAGGTCGCCCTCGTAAAAATATTCGAGGAGCTGGGCCACCACTTCGGTGTCTGTTTCCGAGGTAAAGGGCACTCCCTGTGCCATCAGAAAGGCCTTCAGCTCGGCGTAGTTTTCGATGATACCGTTGTGAACCACGGCAATCCGGCCGCTGCGGCTCACCTGGGGGTGGGAGTTGACATCACTGGGAGCCCCGTGGGTGGCCCAGCGGGTATGGCCCACGCCGACGGTGCTGTTCAAATCGGCGCCCCCGTGGAGCTGGTCAGACAGCACCTGAAGACGTCCCTTAGCCTTGTGGACCGCCAGAGTACCCGTCTCACCGTCAAACACCGCCACCCCGGCGGAGTCATAGCCCCGGTATTCCAGCCGGGACAGGCCCTCCAAAAGGATAGGGGCCGCCTGTTCATTGCCGATAAAGCCTACAATTCCACACATATTCAATTTTCCTCCTTGTCCCGCCGCGGGTTTGGGCGTCCCCGCCAGTAGCGGGGACGGTGTGGACAGCGGGGATAAAATTAGGAGGACAAACCCGCAGCCATTTGACCTCGTTCTCCGGTCACAGCGCTTTTGTTCCACAGTTGCCTGGGGGTTTGTGAGCTGTGTACGCGCCCGGAGCCGGCGCGGAGAGACATCCGCCGAATTTTCGATCACCTCTCACCTCGTCGTCCTGCCGAAGCAGGCGCTGGCGCTTCTGATGGGCTGTACCCATGGACCTCCTTTCGCACTGCGGTGTATGGTATTCTATGCGGTGTCCGCATTGTCCCATACGCCTGTTTATTATACGGACCTCCCCCGCAAAAGTAAAGAAAAAATTGAAAATTGCCTTTTTCGGAAAAATCTGCTATACTGTTTCCAGAAAATAAATGAGGAGGCCATGCAGGATGAGCAAAGTATTTGGAATGCCCTTCGGCATTACAAAAAGCGGGGAGGAGGTGCAGGAGCTGACCCTGGATAACGGAGTGCTGGAGGTGAAGGTAATTACCTTCGGGGCGACAATCCGTACACTTACCGTCCCGGGGCGGGAGGGCCCGACAGACGTGGTGCTGGGCTACGACACATTGGCGGAGTACGAGGGAAACGGCGGCTTTTTCGGCGCGGTGGTGGGGCGCTACGCCAACCGGATTGCTGGGGGACGCTTTGCCCTGAACGGGAGGGAGTATATTCTGGCCCAGAACGACGGCTCTAACCACCTCCACGGCGGAAATGTGGGCTACTCTCACCGGGTCTGGACGGTGGAAGAGACTGCGCCGGATAAAGTCGTTCTCGCTCTGGACAGCCCCGACGGAGAAGAGGGCTACCCCGGACATCTCCAGGCAAAGGTGACCTATTCCCTGGATGGAAATACCCTGACCATCCATTACCAGGCGGTCAGCGATCAGGATACTCCCTGCAGCCTGACCAACCACAGCTATTTCAACCTGTCCGGGCACGGGAGCGGGAATGTGCTGGACCAGGAAATTCAGCTCTGCTGCTCCTCCTACACCCCCGCTGATTCTGCCAGCATTCCCTTGGGTACAGTGGAATCGGTGGAAGGCACCCCTATGGACCTGCGCAGCTTTACCCCGATTTGCGCACACATTGATGAGCCCTTCCAGCAACTGGTATGGGGCCACGGCTACGACCACAATTTTGTAGTAGACGGCCAGCCCGGAGTTATGTGTCCGGCAGCTGCGGCACGCAGCCGGGCTACAGGTATCATGATGGAGACAGAGACCGACAGCCCCGGCGTACAGCTCTACACCGCTAACTTTGTGGAGGACGGCCGCAAGGGCAAGGGCGGCGCCGTCTATGGTTTTCGCCACGGCTTCTGTCTGGAGACTCAGCACTTCCCTGATACGCCAAATCAGGCTGCATTCCCCTCTGCCATCCTGAAGGCGGGGGAGAGATATGACCAGACAACCAGCTTCCGCTTCTCCCTTTGGGAGGGGTAATTCTATTTCCCGGAAAAAAGTTGAAAATACCCCTTGACATTTTCTGATCATTTGCTATAATAACATTCGTCCCTGCGAGAGCGGGGCCGATAGCCGGATTGTGTAAGGGTAGCACGACAGACTCTGACTCTGTTTGTGAGGGTTCGAATCCTTCTCCGGCTGCCAGTGAAACAACCCTACCCAGTCTGAACAAATGGTTTTCAGTTGTTCGGAATGGGTAGGGTTGTTTGTTTCCTGTAGTCCCCTCTGCTTCCAGGGCTACAGGTTTTTCAACTTTGGGGACTATGTGCCACTGGCACATATTTCCCGGACAGCGGAATAGGCATATCCCCCGTTCCTGCAGGTTTTCGGAATGTAGCTATCTGGCACTTGGAGTCAATGTTCCCCTGCCTTGGAACGCGGGCTCAATATCCATATTCCGAATATTGCCGAGAATACATCCCCGCATCTCATCAGTTACGATAATTCTCCAACAGCAGCTTAACGGTCTCCCGAACGAAAGACAAATCCTCCCGGTTTTCCGCTGCCAGTTCGTCGCACAGCTCGTCCGTCTTTCTGACAGCATTACAGACAAGCCGGTTTTTGCTCAGGTTTTCGGCAACACACAGGCCCCCGGCTTACGCCGGGGGCCTGTGTTATATCAGCTCAGCATAGCATTCAGCGTTTCCAGCAGCTTTCCGATGTTGATGGGCTTGGCAATGTGGCCGTTCATCCCGGAGCGCAGGGCCTCCTGCTTATCCTCCTCAAAGGCGTTGGCCGTCATAGCCAGAATGGGAATATTAGCCAGCCGGGGCTCCTCCAGCCCACGGATGCGCCTGGTGGCCTCATAGCCGTTCATCACAGGCATCTGTACGTCCATCAGCACCAGCTGATACCAGTCCGGCTGGGACTGGGATACCTTATCCACTGCGGCCTGACCGTCCTCTGCCGTCTCCACGGTGAAGCCCGCTTCCTCCAAGATGGCGGTGGCAATCTCCTGGTTCAGTTCATTGTCCTCCACCAGCAGGATGCGCCCGGAATGGACCATGCCCTTCCGCTGCTCCTCCTTCGATTCATTCTCCTCGGCTCCCACCACCGAAATAAGACAGCTGCGCAGCTCAGACAGGAACAGGGGTTTTGAGCAGAAGGCGCTGATCCCCGCCTCTCTGGCTTCATCCTCAATCTCCGACCAGTCGTAGGCCGTAAGGACGATAATGGGGACATCTTCACCGGTCTCCTTGCGGATGCGGCGGGCCACCTCAATACCGTTCATATCGGGCAGCAGCCAGTCAATGATGTATACGCTGTAGCTGTCGTTGCGCATCACGGATTGGCGGGTGCGGAGCACCGCTTCCTTGCCGGACAGGGTCCACTCTGCCCGCATTCCAATCTGCTGAAGCATGCAGGACACACTGTCGCAGGTATTGAAGTCGTCATCCACCACCAAAGCCCGGCAGCCCTTCAGCTCCGGAACTGTCTGGGGTTCCCGCTCCTCGGTGCACAGCCGGAAGGTGATGGTGACGATAAACTCGGTCCCTACCCCCTGCTTGCTTCTCACTGCGATAGCTCCGTTCATCATATCCACGATGTTCTTGGTGATGGCCATCCCCAGTCCGGTACCCTGAACGCCGCTGGTAGTGGAGTTGCGCTCCCGCTCGAAGGGCTCAAAAATACGCGCCACAAACTCTTCGCTCATGCCGATGCCGGTGTCCTTGATGCAGAACTCGTAGGTGGCGTGGCCCGCCGGGGCGCCCGGCTTTTCGGTCACCCTTACGCTGACCACCCCTCCCGCCGGAGTATATTTGACACAGTTGCTCAGCAGATTGAGCAAAACCTGGTTCAGCCGCAGCCGGTCGCAGTAAATCTCCTCATTTACCACGTCCACCGCGTCCATATACAGCTCCAGCTGCTTGGCATGGACATCCGCCTGGACGATACTGCGCAGGCCGTGGAGAATATCGGGCATGGAACAGGGCTTCTCCTCCAGCGACATCTTGCCGCTTTCAATGCGGCTCATGTCCAGCACATCGTTAATCAGGCTGAGGAGGTGGTTGCCCGAGGTCATAATCTTCTTCAGATAGCCCTCCACCTGATCCCGCTGGTCAATATGGGTGGTGGCCAGGGCGGTA
Organism: uncultured Bacillota bacterium; assembly: GCA_947650875.1. GTDB lineage: Bacteria > Bacillota > Clostridia > Oscillospirales > Oscillospiraceae > Lawsonibacter. The sequence goes on from CANSXE010000052.1 coordinate 8,569, forward strand.
AAGCCGATAATGGCGTTCATGGGGGTCCGAATGTCGTGGGACATGTTGGACAGGAATACGCTCTTCGCCTTGTTGGCCCGGTTGGCCTGGTCCAGGGCGTCCTTCAGCACATCCAGCCGCTCCATCTCCATCCGGGTCTCCTCGTCCACACTGCGGAAGCCCAGAACCACGGCCCGGTTGCTCTCCCAGTCTCCCGTACGCACGGCCTTCATCTGGAAATACCTCAGATTCCCGTCACACATGGTACGGTAGCTGGCATAGAACTGGCTCTTGACTCCCAGCTCAATCCGCAGGCGTCCCCGGGTATAAATCTGCCGCATCTGTGCTCTGTCCTCCGGATGGACACATTCCTGTATGTACCGCTCCATGCAGTCCTCCAGCACCAGGTCTCCGGAGAAAATTTTGTCCAGTATTCCCGGTCCGCACTCGTGAGTCCGCAGAGCCCGGCCCGCGCCGGTATCCAAATCAAATACGCACACCAAATTGTAATCCATGCTCAACGCCTGAATCAGCTCCGCCTGGCGGCGCTTTTCCTGCATATACTGCTCCTTCTCCCGCTGCTTCTGCGCGGTGCAGTCCAGCAGGAACCGCTGGTAAAACAGCTCTCCATTCTCTTCCACCAGCTTTACATTACCCATCACATGCAGCACGTCTCCGTTGCGGTGGCGAACACTATACTCGATATTTACATTGTCTCCCACCTTGGTCAGTGCCTGAATGCAGTCGCACAGCCTAAATTTATCCTCCTCGCACACAGTTGCCGCAACCATGCTAAAGCCGTCTTCCAGCAGCTTCTCTTTGGATTCATAGCCCAGAATTCGGAGTGCCGCCCGGTTAATACTGAGTATACGGGAGCCGTCCAAACTGTGGCACATCACGCCGCAGTCCATAGTAGTAAAGAGGTTTTCCAGTTCCCGGTTTTTGTCCAGCAGCTCCTGCTCATAAGAGCGCTCCTGGGTGATGTCAATACCGATGCCCACTGTGCCCATCACGCTGCCGTCACAGTCGTACAGGGGGGATTTATAGGTGGTAAGCAGCCGCTCTCCATCGCCGGTTTGAACGACCTCCTCCGAGACACAGGTTTCTCTGGTCTCCATGACAACGCGCTCTGACTCAATACAGGCGGGGTCGTCCTGCTCCACATCCCAGATATAGGCGTGGCCCCTCCCCTGCACCTGCTCCTTGGTTTTGTTCACGGTAGCACAGAAGCTGTCGTTCACCTTCTCGTGGATACCATCCCTGTCTTTAAACCAGATCAGGCTGGGAGTGCTGTTAATAACCGTCTCCAGGTACTGGCTGGTCTGCCACAGCTCCCACCGCTGTTTTTGGTTTTCCTGCCAGCTGGTAAACCGGAAAATCAGCTCCTGTTCCTGCATGGGCAGCGTCCACAGATCATCTGCCAGAGGCAGGCTCTCCCCAAGGCCTTCAGTCTGCTCCTTATCCGCCAGAAGGATAAGCCGGGATGATTCCTTTTTGCCCTCTGCCAGAGCACGCACAGCTTCTCCGCCGCCGTTAGGCACTGCCAGAATTACGTCGGCCCGAGCCAGCAGCGCAGCTACGGGCTCCCGGCTATCTAAAAAAGAGTGGTTGAAGGACTCCAGCGGCGGCAATCCCTGAATCGTCTCCAACACCCCGGGCGGACAGTTAATGAGATAAAACTCCATATGGCAGCGATACATAACACCGTTCCCTCCAAGCATGGTAAAGCTCTTTATATGTATTCTAATCCTCAAAACGCTTCCTGTCAACCTGAAAGGATTTAAAATGGAGCAGAGCGGCAGGTCTTATTGTTCCGCCGCCTGTTCCATAATCTCCAGGTTATGTTTTAGGCGCTCGCTGCCCGGTTCCAGCTCCAGAGCCCGCTTTACCTCGTCCGCAGCCGCCCGGTACGCCCCGGTGTGGTAGAGGGCCAAGGCCCGCAGATCATGGGGCAGACTGCCCCATGCAGAAGCTTCGCAGATATAGCTCTTGGGTCTGACGGTAATGGCCAGTGCGCAGGCGGTAAAGTAGAGCACCCCCTCCCACTCCTCCTGACGGTAGAGCATGAGGGCCAGATCGACATAGGGCTCCCGCAGGTGGGGCGCCTCGGTAACGGCCCGGAGATACCAGTCCCGTGCCTGAGAAACATCTCCCTTTTCCCAGTAGGACCGGGCAATGTAACGCATGGAGGCCGCCCGTTCATCCCGCCACACGGCGGTTGGCATCTTCAGGTGCTCTTTCAGGGTGCGGATACAGTCGTCCCACCGGCCCCGATACATATATTCCCGCCCCAGGTAATGGACATTGCGGTCATCTCCCGGCTCCTCCCGGACCGACAGCTCCAGCAGGGGCAGATATTGACTTCGGGACTTTTGGGGGTCAGGATGGTGGTCCAGCTGGATTCTCTCCGCTTCCACCATAGGGCCGGGGCTCCCCTCCCCCACCCACCGGAGCACCTCATGGACAGGGTGTACCCACTGATAGCCATGGCGGGCGTGGATCTTTTCATACCAGAACACCACCCCCTCGGAGCCGTCCGCATTGAAGGACCAGGTGTATCGGTAGGCAGCCTGTCCCGCTCCCGGCATCCAGACCCTTTCCAGCTCCTCCCGCCAGCCGGGACGGAACACCTCGTCCAGGTCGGTACATACGCAGATGTCTGTGTCCTCGGGCACCAGCTCCAGAGATCGGTTCCGTGCTGTGTCAAATCGCCAGGGGGAAACGGTTTCCACCGTCACCTCCGCCCCCCGGTCCCGCAGTTTTTCCACCGTCCCGTCCTCCGAGCCGGTATCCAGCACCAGTACCCGGTCGGCCTCGGACATGGAGTCCATCCAACGGTCGGCAAACTGCTCCTCATTTTTGCAGATCGCGTAGACACACACCTCATAATTGCCCATAAAAACCTCCTTTTGAAAGAACCGGCGCCCCCAAAACGGGAGCGCCGGCGAACTTAAATCAGGTCGCGATGACGCCGGCGGTCCTCAGAGAGGCCAGCAGCTCATTGATTTTGTCCACGAGCTCCGGAGTTCCAGCGCCCGGCTCCTCATCCTCCACCGCGGGGCCGGGGGTGATGGCCGGGCCGGCAGGGCCGGTGGGGCCGACAGGACCCTGGGCACCGGCAGGGCCGACGGGACCGGCGGGACCAGTGGGGCCTTCAGCACCCGTGGCTCCGGTGGCACCCGCAG
>CANSXE010000053.1 GCA_947650875.1 uncultured Bacillota bacterium
CAGGGGAGCCCCTTATAGCCACTTGGGTACTTCTGCATGGCTGCAAGTAAAAACTACATATTCAGTTGTTGGCTCTGACTTTTGAAAAAAGTCAGAGCAAGCGAGACGGAGCTTGCTCCGACGCCGTGGCGGAGAGAGTGGGATTCGAACCCACGGCTCTTGCGAGTCACTGGTTTTCAAGACCAGCTCCTTAAACCACTCGGACATCTCTCCGAATCGGTTTCCGTCCAGAGACGATTGTTATCTTACCATCCATATCTTGATTTGTCAAGGGGTTTTATAAAATATCCGGCCAGAAAAACAGGGGGCGGGCGTTAGCCCGTCCCCGATGGAAGGTTATCGCAGTGTCCACTGGAGGAGAAGCAGCAGGCCAAAGCCGGGGACGCCCAGCACGCCCAGCACAAATGCGTTGACCAGGTTGACCCCCAGGCTGACCCCGAGGAAGCCGCTGACCTGGGAAAACAGAGCCAGGGCGGCCAGCCCCACAGAGGAGCGCAGGAGCAGCCGGAGCAGCCTGGCTGCCGGCCGGCGCAGGAGGAGCAGTGCGGCGCACAGCAGCAGTCCGGCCAGGCACCAGGCCATGTACCCGGGCAGAGGAGTCATGGGACGGACTCCAGCTCCTTCACCCGGCGGAGCAGATAGTTGTACCGGGCCTGGAGCGCGTTAATCTCAAAGACATAGGACTCAATCAGGTCGCCGTCACTGGCGCTGTTAAAGCCGCCATAGGCCTGGTTGATAAGGGTGCGGGTGTGGCTCAGGGACTGCATCAGCTCCCGGCGCTCCTCCTCCCGGGCGGGATCCCCCCGGCGGAGGGAAGATTTTCGGATGGATTGAGGCATAGATGGCTCTCCTTTCTCGGTTTTTGCGGCTGGTCTATTCTATAACTTAGTGTGGACAAATATTCCAGCGGTTAAACCGAAAAAAGACGCCCGGCAGCTGTGCTGCCGGGCGCTGAAAGGGTTACCAGGTGTTGCTGTGGGCCCCCAGGTTGATGTCGTAGGCGTAGAAGGCGGAAGCCAGCTCGGCCCGGGATACTGTGTCAGAGGGGCGCAGGGAATTGTCGGAGACGGTGAGCAGGCAGTTTGTCATAGCCCAGCGCAGGCTGTCGCGGGCCCAGGCAGAGACCTCGTCGCAGTCGTCATACTGGGACAAGTCGGCGGTGGCGCGCAGGCTGGAGCCGGCGTACCGGGCGTAGCGGTAAAGGATGGAGACCAGCTGTTCCCGGGTCAGCGGGTTGTCGGGAAGAAAGGTCCCGTCCGCGTAGCCGGCGATGAGACCCTCCTGCTGGCACCAGGATACCGCGTGGTAGAACCAGTCGTCGGGGGCCACGTCAGAAAAACGGGAACTCTCCGCTTCCAGGCAGCCGCCTACCGTCCAGAGCACCTGAGCGAGCTGGGCCCGGTTCAGCGGTTCGTCGGGACCGAAACGGCCATCCTCCATGCCGGAGAAATAACCTTGCGCAAGGCCGTATTCCACCGCGCTGTAATACCACTGGCTGGGAAAGACGTCAGAGGGGATAAGCACCTTGCCGTAGAGCTCCAGGTAGTAGGTCTGCCGTTCATAATCCTGGTTGTCGCCGGGGCGGCGCAGAGTGATGCGGCACAGGGGGAAGCTCTGGGGGGAGACCTTCTCCAGGCCCAGGGCCTGTGCGCCATGCTGGAGAGCCTGATGGTAGCGGCTGGACAGAGACTCGGCGGACACGATATATGTCTCGCCGTTGGTCAGGGTGATGCCGGGGCTGTCAATGACGGCGGACAGGATGCTTTTCTGGTCCAGCGTGTCCCGCATGGGGCTGCTGTCGCTGTCCATCAGTTCGTAGGTGCCGTCGCCGTTCAGGTCAGCCAGGTAGTCCACTACCACGCTGACCCCCTCTGACTTGGGTTGGATGTAAAAGCTGGCGTCCTCGGTGACCCGGTTGAGCTTGCAGGTGTACTCCGTAGTTCCGGCGGGCTGGAGCGCGTTCGTCTCATCCGACTGGTAGCGCTCCACAGAGATCACCCGCTCGGGGACATCTATATTGGCGGCATCAATACGGAAGTCGGCAAAGGACTCCGCGGCCAAGCCGGGAATGGTCAGGACGGACGCGGTAAGCACAGCGGCCAGACCGGCGGACATCCATCGTTTGAAAGCATTCATAAAGGGCTCCTTTCTGGGGGCTTGGAAGGGTAAGGACATTATACTTAATTTTTCCCGGCTTGACAAGGGCTGTAACACAACAGTAAGAATTTGGCAGGCTCAGCTCCCGATACAGGACGGAAGGGAGCCCTCCTCCCAGAGGTAGCCCAGAGCGGTAAAGGCCTGGTCGGTATACAGGGGGCCGTTCTCCCCCTCCAGGTTGGACAGGTCCAGGTGGCGCCAGCCGTCTTCGGTCTGGACCACCGTCCAAAAGTGGGGCTCCTCCTCCCGGAAGCCCTGGGCAACGTGGCAGGGGATGTCCAATTCATGGCACAGGGCAGCAAAGGCCAGGGACAGCCCCTCGCTGTTGACAACCCCTGTGTCGAACAGGTCGAAGGGGGTGGACGCCCCATCCGGGTTGTATTCCCCCTCCTCCAGCAGAGCCTGGGCGGTCTCCAGAACGGAGGGCGTCCGGCCGTCTCTGGTGAGGTCACGGGTCAGCAGCTGGAGCTCCCATGCCAGATCACCCCGGCGCTCCTCCAGCTCAGTGCGGTCCAGGGGATAGTCAAGCAGGATTTCCACAATCCGCTGCCGGCCGCTGCTGGGGTAGATGGATACCGAGACCTCCGGCATCCCCAGGGCGAAGGCGGGAACATCATAATAGGCCTGATGGGCCAGGTCCTGGATAAAGGACTCATTCTCGTCAAAGTAGCTGATGCGCAGCACCCGCTCGGGGGCAAAGGAGGTGAGGGCCGATTCCAGCTCACTGCGAATGGCGGTGACGCCGGTGGCCTGGACGATGGAAGACACCTGTTCCCGGCTGCGGCGGTAGGTGATGTCGATATGGGCTTCGGAATAGGCCACCACCGGGTCCACAGTATATTTAATAAACTCCACGCAGTAGGCCCCCAGCGGGTCCTCCTGGACCACCTCCAGGCAGGCGTCCGACAGGAAAGGCTCCACATTTTCCATGTCGGTGTACAGCCGGACGGTGCCCTCCTCCATCCCGCTGGAGACAAAGTAGACCAGGGCGTTGACCAGCTCCTGATAGTTGTCCGCCCGCAGGGTGGAGGGGTCCCCCTCGGTAGTGGGAACGGCGTTGTGGGGGGAGATGGAGGCGTATTCCCGCTCCAGCAGGGCGGAACAGCCGGTGAGCAGGAGGGAGACGGCTAACGTGAGCAAGATCCCGGTTTTTTTCATGAGAAATCTCCTGTAGGGACGCATCATGATGCGTCCGCGAAATTTGATGTACAGCCGGTGGACGCTTCGTGAAGCGTCCCTACGTGGGAAACATCAATAACCCAGGTCCTCGTCGATGAGGATAACCTCCATGACCTCGGTGCCCTTGGGCTTTTCCCACAGCACCACCAGGCCCCGGCAGATGCGCTGGGGGCTCTTGCAGTCGTAGCACTTGTCCCCCTTGACGGCGCAGGGGGTATCCACCCCGATGCGCTGGGCATTCTTGGGGGAGGCGATGTTCCGGGCCCGCCACAGGGCGGCGTCGTAGTCGGGGGCCACCTTGTTCCTGCCCACCACAAAGTAGACCTTCTTGTGCCCGTAGAGGGTGGAGGCCACCCGGTTGCCGGTGCCGTCGATGTTGATGAGCTCGCCGGTCTCGGCCAGGCCGTTGACCGAGGTGATGTACACATCGGTGGCCAGGGCCTCCATCAGGCCGGCCCTGTCCCAGTGCCACAGGGCATTGTTGTGGGCGGCCAGCCGGGGGTAGAGACCCATCTCCTGCACCGTCATGGAGCCGCCAAAGGCCACGCTTACCCCGTCGATCTCCCTGTCCAGGTAGTCGGCGGCCTCCTCCTTGGTGGCGAAAACCTTGGGGGTAAACCCCCGTTCCTCCAGATTTTTGGTCAGTTTGGTCCAGTCTGTCATGATTAGCACTCCTTTTTTATATGTCGTTCTTCTGATACCTTCTAAAGCCCTGGCCCAGCACCTCGTGGGCGTCACAGACGATGAGGAAGGCCTCGGGGTCCAGGTCGTGGACCAGGGCCTTCAGGGGGACGATCTGCTTTTGCTTGAAGGCGCACATGAGCACCAGCTTCTCCTCTCTGGAGAAGCTGCCCTCCCCGTGGAGGAAGGTGGCCCCTCGGTCCATCTGCCGGTCGATCTCGGCGGCAATCTCCTGGGGACGGGTGGTGACGATATAGGCCACCTTGGACTGGTCCAGGCCGTAGAGCACCATGTCCATCACCAGGGTGGAGATATACAGGGAGATGATGCCATACATGGCGCTCTCCATGCTGCGGAAGGCGATGGAGACGGCCAGCAGCATGGCCAGGTCCACCGCCAGCAGGAGCTTGCCAATGGGCAGCCAGGCGAAGGGCAGCTTCAGCAGCCGGGCGATCAGGTCGGTGCCGCCGGTGGTGGCCCCCTTGGAGAAGATCATCCCCAGGGACGCCCCCAGGCTCACCCCGCCGAAGACGGCGGCCAGCATGGGGTCCATAGGCGGGAAGGTGTATATGGCGGCGATCAGGTCCACCAGCACGGAGGTGGCTGCCATGGCGAACAGGGAGGACACCAGGGTGTGCCCGCCCAGGAATTTCCACCCCAGGATGAAGATGGGGATGTTCAGCACTAACACCACCGTGCCGATGGGGATGGCGGGGGAGAGGTGATTGAGGATCATGCCCAGGGCGGTGAGACCGCCGAAGCCGATCTGGTTGGGGACATAGAACCAGTCGAAGCTGAGGGAGTAGAGCACGGAGCCGAGGGCAATCCAGGTGTAATCCCGCACCATGCGGGAGAGGGTATGCTTGGTCATAGGGGTCCTCCTGTTACAAAAGTGTCATCTGCTCCTCCCCCCGGTCCTCCTCCTTGAGGAGGGCGCCGGCGATGGGCAGGGAGCGGGCCCGGTAGCGGGCGGCGTTCTGGATGTGGGTGCGGTCCAGGGGCAGCACCTTTTCCACCTTATACTTGGGTTTCAAGGTCATAATGTTGACCCCCTGGGTGTTCCGGGTGGTCTTGGGGTTAAGGCTGGCGGTGTGGAAGATGACGCAGCGGCCCTCGGAGGAGATCACCGCCGTCTCGAAGTCCTCCCGCAGCAGGAAGGCGGACACCAGGGGGGACTTGTCCGAGTAGGCCCCGGTGAGCTTTTTCCGCCGGGTCTGGGTCTGGTAGGCGGACAGCTCCACCCGGGCGGCCTTGCCGTTCTCAAAGAAGAACAGCAGGTGCCCCGTGTAGTCCCCGGGGATGCAGGCCCACAGGGCCCGCTCCTCCGGGTCCATGGCCAGCTTGGAGGGCAGGTAGTCCCCCAGGGCGCTGGCCTTGGTGTCGTCAAAGTCGCTGAGCCGGGTCTTGTAGCACTGCTGCTTGTCGGTGAACACCAGAAGCTCGTCCCGGTTATTGGCCTCCCACTGGAGACAGGGGCCGTCCCCCTCCTTATACTTCTGTTCGCTGGCCATCCGCAGGGACTGGGGGGTGATCTTTTTCAGATAGCCCTCCCGGGAGAAGAACAGGTGGACAGGGTAGTTGGGGGTCTCGTCCTCTACCGTCATGACGGGCTCGTCCATGTGGTCGTAGACGATCTGGGTGCGCCGGGGGGCGGCGTACTTCTTCTTCACCTCGGTGAGTTCGTCCACAATGATTTTCCGGATGCGTTTGGGGGAGCTGACAATGTCCTCCAGGTTGGCAATCTCGTCGGCGAGGGCGTCCACCTCCTGGGTGCGCTTGAGGATGTATTCCTTGTTGATGTTCCGCAGCCGGATATCGGCCACGTACTCCGCCTGGACCTGGTCGATGCCGAAGCCGATCATCAGGTTGGGGATAACCTCGGCGTCCTCCTCGGTGTCCCGGATGATCTGGATGGCCCGGTCGATATCCAGCAGAATGCGCCGTAAGCCCTTTAACAGGTGCAGCTTCTCCTTCTTCTTGTTCATGGAGAAGTATACCCGCCGGCGCACCGAGTCCATCCGCCAAGCAGTCCACTCCTCTAGAATTTCCCGCACCCCCAGTACCTTGGGGAAGCCGGCGATGAGGATGTTGAAGTTGCAGGATTGGCTGTCCATCAGAGGAGTCATTTTAAAGAGCTTAGCCATCAGCTTCTCCGGGTCTGTGCCCCGCTTTAAGTCGATAGTCAGCTTCAGGCCGGACAGGTCGGTCTCGTCCCGCATGTCGGCGATTTCCTTCAGCTTGCCCGCCTTCAGCAGCTCGGATACCTTGTCCAGAATGGCCTCGCTGGTGGTGGAGTAGGGGATCTCATAGACCTCGATGAGGTTCTCCTCCTTCACATAGCGCCACCGGGAGCGCACCTTGAAGGAGCCCCGGCCGGTGCGGTAGATGTCCGCCAGGGCGGCGGCGTCGTAGAGCAGCTCGCCGCCGGTGGGCAGGTCGGGGGCCTTTAAGGTAGACATAATGTCGTGATCGGGGTCCTTTAAAAAGGCGATGGTAGTGTCGCACACCTCACCCAGGTTGAAGCCGCACAGGTCGCTGGCCATGCCTACGGCGATGCCCTTGTTGGCGGAGACCAGCACGTTGGGGAAGGTAGTGGGCAGCAGGGTGGGCTCCTTCATCTTGCCGTCGTAGTTGTCCACAAAGTCCACCGTATCCTGGTCGATGTCCCGGAACAGCTCGGCGCAGATGGCGTCCAGTCGGGCCTCGGTGTACCGGCTGGCGGCGTAGGCCATGTCCCGGGAATACACCTTGCCGAAGTTGCCCTTGCTGTCCACCAGGGGGTGGAGCAGGGCCCCGTAGCCCCGGCTGAGACGGACCAGGGTGTCGTAGATGGCGGCATCGCCGTGGGGGTTGAGCTTCATGGTCTGGCCCACGATGTTGGCCGACTTGGTCCGCCCCCCCCCCAGCAGCTTCATCTGGTACATGGTGTACAGCAGCTTGCGGTGGGAGGGCTTGAAGCCGTCGATTTCCGGGATGGCCCGGGAGATGATCACCGACATGGCGTAGGGCATGTAGTTGATTTCCAGGGTCTGGGTGATGGGCTGCTCCAGCACCTCCGCCCGCAGGCCCATCACGTTGGGGTCCACCTTCCGGGCTTTATTTTCATTAGAAGTTTTTTTCTTAGGCATAGGGGTTCATCCTCATTCCATAGTAGTCGGTGGGGTGCGGGGGCGCTCCCACAGGGCCGGCGGGAGGACGCGGCGCTGTGGGACCGCCCCCGCGGGGCGGTCGTTTATATTACAGGTCCCGGGAGCCCACGGCGCCCAAGGGGTACTCCACCTTGCTCCCCGCGGGGGGAACGGACAGGGGCTGCTTGCTGGCGCCGGAGATGCGGCTGTCCACATCCATGGTAAATTTGAACTCGTTTTTGATGTGGCAGAACAGGTCCAGGTCGGTCTTGCCGGAGGAGCCGGACAGATTCAGCTTCAGAGCCCCGTCGGGGTCGGAGAAGTCACAGGTCAGGGAGTAGGTGCAGCTGTGCTCCCCGGAGGGGGTGATCTTCAGGGCGGCGGTGAGACCGCCGTTGTAGGTGTTATACGGGTCCAGGTCGAACACCCGGGTGTAGGAGCCGCCGGACTTTGTAAACTGCTCGTCGCCCACATATTCAGACAGAGTGTAGGCGGCGCTGGCAATGTTGTTCCAGTACCAGAAGGGGGTGTCCATGTTATCCCAGGAGTAAAGGCTGTTTCTGGCACTGCCCAGAGCCAGCTGACCCACCGAGGAGACGCCGGTCAGGCTGTCCAGAGGGAACTGGGAGAGGTCGGCGGGCACGGCGATCCAGGCGTCGGGGTCCTCCACAAGGCCGGGGGAGAGACGGGACAGGCTGGGACAGCGGAAGTAGACGGCCCCCGCCTCAAGGTTGAGGATGACCTCCAGGGAGAAGCTGGACAGGGCGCTGTGGTATTTGTTAACAAGCTGCTCAAACTCCTCGTCGGTGAGTTCCTCGGAGAGATAGAACTGGAAGGGGTAGCGGCCCACCAGGGCGGACAGGTTGCCGGAAAGGGTGAGCTGAACGGCCTGGTCGTTATACAGCACGGTGCCGCGAAGCTTGACAGGGATGCGCTCATCCCCGTTGAGGGTGTCGAACAGGGTGATATCCAGGTCAAGACTGACAGCCTGCTGGGTGGCCTGGCCCTCCTTTACCAGCCCGGCCCCGGAGGCGGCGTACAGGACGCGGTTGAACAGGGTGAACTCCTGGTCTATTTCGTCCGCCAAACCCTGGAGGTCGATAAGCACGGCGGTGCGGTAGCCGCTGTCCCAGTATACGTCGTAGCCCAGCTGCTGGGCAAAGAAGGCGACGGGGACCATGGTGCGGCCGTCCTGGATGTAGGAGGGCGCGTCCATTTTTACAGTGGAGCCGTCGGCCAGGGTGAGAGAGTCGGTGCCGGCGACGTGGGTGAAGGACAGGCCGTCCATGGTGACTGAGACAGTTTGCGTGTTCTGGTCATAGCTCACCTGGGCCCCCAGGTGCTCCATCATGGCTGCCAGGGGGACCATGGTGCGTCCGTTGACAAGCTCGGGCCGGGCACTGGGGAAGGGGATACATTCGCCGTCCACCATCACGTTGATGCCGCGGGCGGAGCCGCCCAAAGTCTCTTTGATGATGGCCATAGACTGAAAATCGTCCATCCATCTCAGGAACATTTCCCGGTAAAATTCCGTCTCGGTCATACCCCGCAGCTCCATGTATTCCTGGGGGCTGTCGTAGAAATAGTGGGAGGAATTCATAAAATAGGTGTTGGGGTCGAAGGCGGCGCACTCCTCCGGGTATTTGGCCTGGAAAGCAGCCACCTCCTGTTCCTGCTGCTCGGCCCTGAGCTGAGCCTGAACCCACTCCCCCAGCATCTCCTCCTCAAATTCTTCCTGGGTCAGTTCCCAGTCCTCCATGTACTCCTCTATACTGTCGTAAAAGGGATAAGCTTTGGAGAAGTACTCCTCCGGGTCGAAGGCGGCGTATTCCTCGGGGTGGGCGGCGATGTACTCCGCGATGGTCCACCGCTCCTCCTCCTCGTTCACAATCCGGTAGACCCAGGACTCCAGCATCTCCCGCTCGAATTCCTCCCGGGTCAGCCCGAAATCCTCCATATACGCTTCAGGGGTCATAGAGGAGAAATAGTAGTCCTCCTGAAAATAGACATAGGGGTCAAAGGCGGCGTACTCCTCCGGGTGGCTGGCGGCGAACCGGTCCACCACCTCTTGCGTCTCGTGGTCGTTGATCTGGGTCTGGACCCAGTCATTCAGCGTCAGGCACTCGAATTCCTCCCAGGTGAGTGAGTAGTCCTCCATAAATTCCTGGGGGTCGTCATATCCGAACGTCGGGGAGAGGTATTTTTGAAAGTGGGCGTTCAGGTCAAAGGTGGATTCAGCTCGGGCGGACAGCTCCTCATAGAACGCCGGGTCCAGGCGCGGGGTGGCCTCCAGCAGCTCCTCCATAGAGGAGTACCCCAGTTTTGCCCAAAGAGGCGGGTCGGTGTCCTCGAAGGCCAGGGCGGGAAGGACCAGGGAGAAGGCCAGCACCATAGACAAAAACAGTGCGGTCAGTCTGGAAAGACGCTTCTTCATGGGAAAAACTCCTTTCTGTATGTGTATGATCGGCCGTCCAGCCGGGTGTGACTAGGAGATATCCGCCAGTTCCAGAAATTCGTGGCCGTGGTCAGCGATATGGGTTTTCCGGCCGGTGAGGTCGTCGCCCAGGAGCAGGTCGAACATCCGGGCGGTCTGCTGGATGTCCTCGGGCACCACTTTGATAAGCCGCCGGGTGTCGGGGGACATGGTGGTCAGCCACATCATCTCCGGCTCGTTCTCGCCCAGGCCCTTGGAGCGCTGGACGTCGTACTTCTTCCCCTGGAGGGTGGCCACAATGTCGTCCTTCTCCTTGTTGGAGTAGGCAAACCAGGTCTTTTCCTTGCAGGTGATCTCAAACAGGGGGGACTCAGCGATATAGACAAAGCCCTCCTGGATCAGGGTGGGGGTGAGACGGTAGAGCATGGTGAGCACCAGGGTGCGAATCTGGAAGCCGTCCACGTCGGCGTCGGTACAGATGACGATTTTGTTCCACCGCAGGGCGGACAGGTCGAAGGCGGCCATGTCCTTGGCCCGCTTGTCGTGGACCTCCACCCCGCAGCCCAATACCTTCAGCAGGTCGGTGATGATCTCGCTCTTGAAGATCTTACCGTAGTCAGCTTTCAGGCAGTTGAGAATTTTGCCCCGGATGGGCATGATGGCCTGGAACTCCCCGTCCCGGGCCTGCTTTACGCTGCCCAGTGCCGAGTCGCCCTCCACGATATACAGCTCGCTGCGGTTCACGTCCCGAGTGCGGCAGGGGACGAACTTCTGCACCCGGTTGGAGATGTCCATGGAGCCGGTGAGCTTCTTTTTGATATTGAGCCGGGTTTTTTCCGCGTTCTCCCGGGCCCGTTTGTTGATGAGCACCTGTTCGGCAATCTTCTGGGCGTCCTGGGGATTTTCGATGAAGTAGACCTCTATCTGGGCGCGGAGGAACTCGGTCATAGCTTCCTGAACAAACTTGTTATTGATGGCCTTTTTGGTCTGGTTCTCGTAGGAGGTCTGGGTGGAAAAGTTGTTGCTCACCAGCACCAGGGCGTCCTGAATGTCGGGGAAGGTGATTTTGCTCTCCCCCTTGGTGTATTTGTTCTGCCCCTTGAGCCAGCCGTCGATGGCGGAGACAAAGGCGGAGCGCATGGCCTTCTCCGGGGAGCCGCCGTGCTCCAGCCAGGAGGAGTTGTGATAGTGCTCCACCAGCTGTACCTTGTTGGAAAAGCAGAAGGAGACGGACAGCTTCACCTTGTACTCCGGCTTGTCCTCCCGGTCCCGGCCCTTCCGCTCGGTCTGCCAGAAGACGGGGGCGGTGAGGGCATCCTCTCCGGACAGCTCGGTCACATAGTCCACAATACCGTTTTCATAGTTGAAGTCGGTGGTCTCAAATTTCCCGCCCACCTGATTTTTAAAGCGGAAGGTCACCCCGGCATTGACCACCGCCTGGCGCTTCATCACGTCCAGGTAGTACTCCACCGGGATATTGATGTCGGTGAACACCTCCAAGTCGGGCTTCCAGCGGATGGTGGTGCCTGTCTTTTTACCCCGGTCGGTGGGCTCGGACTTCAGGCCGCCGATGTTCTCACCCTTCTCAAAGTGGAGGGTGTACTTCTTCCCCTCCCGCCACACGGTGACGTCCATGAACAGGCTGGCGTACTGGGTGGCGCAGGAGCCCAGGCCGTTGAGACCCAGGGAGTACTCGTAGTTGTCCCCGCCCCCGTTGTCGTACTTGCCGCCGGCGTAGAGCTCGCAGAACACCAGCTCCCAGTTGAACTTCTGCTCCTTCTCGTTCCAGTCCACGGGACAGCCCCGGCCCTGGTCCTCCACCTGGATGGAGCCGTCCTCAAACCGGGTGACGGTGATGAGAGAGCCGTGGCCCTCCCGGGCCTCGTCGATGGCGTTGGACATGATCTCAAAAACGGCGTGCTCGCAGCCCTCCAGCCCGTCGGAGCCGAAAATCACCCCCGGGCGCTTGCGCACCCGGTCGGCTCCCTTCAGGGCGGAAATGGAGTCGTTGCCGTAGCTTTTTTTCTGTGCCATGATGATACCTCAATTTCTCAGGGGCATATAAACCCAATTTAACA
>CANSXE010000054.1 GCA_947650875.1 uncultured Bacillota bacterium
CCAAAAAACCCCCCACGCCCGCCCGGGGCGGCGCCCCCCGCCCGCGGCCGGGGGGTCCACCCCCCCCTTCCCCCCCCCACCCCCCCCGCGGGGGGGGGGGGGGGGCCCCCCCCCCCCCCGCCGCCCATGCGGATACAGTGGATAGCTTATTTATTTGATGTAGCCCTGGTCCTTCCAGAAGGCCTCGGCGCCGGGGTGCAGGGGCAGCTGGATATCGTCCACGCCGAAGGTGATGTCGATGTTCTTGTCGGCGGCGTTGTGGGAGGCCTTGATGGTGCTGATGTTGGCAAAGATGCCCTCCAGCATGTCATAGACCATGGCATCGGACAGGTCCTCACGGACCAGCATGATGTTGTACACAAAGACGCCTTCCACATCCTCGGTGTTGTTGTAGGTGTTGGCGGGGATGACGGACTTGGCGTAGTAGGGGTAGTCGCTGACCAGCTTGTCGCGGCCGGCGCCGTCGATGGGCACCACCACCATGTCATACTGGGTGCCCAGCTCCATCACGGTGGCGTTGGGCAGGCCGGAGGTGACAAACACGGCGTCGCACTGGCCGTTCTTCATGTTGTCAATGGCCTCGCCGTAGGCCAGGTAGTCGGGGGTGATGTCGTCATAGGTGATGCCATAGGCGTCCAGCACCATGCGGGCGTTGATCTCCACGCCGGAGTTGGGGGCGCCCACGCCCACGCGCTTGCCCTTCAGGTCCTCCACGGACTTGATGCCGGTGTTGGCGGTGGTGACCAGCTGCACATAGTTGGGCCACAGGCGCATCAGGGCGCGCAGGCCGGTGGCGGCCGCCTGGCCCTCGTAGGCGCCGGTGGCGGTGTAGGCCTGCATCACGGCGTCCTGCATGGCAATGGCGATCTCAGCGTCCTGGTCCAGCATCAGCTGGATGTTGGCGCCGGTGGCATTGGTGGCCTCGGCGGAGGTCTGGTAGCCGTAGGCCTTCAGGGCCTCGGCAAAGGCGCCGCCGATGGGGAAGTAGATGCCGGAGGTGGGACCGGTGCCCACGGTGACGAACTCCTTGGACCGCTCGGCTTCGGTGAGACCCTTCACCTCGCCGCCGCCCTGGCTGCCGGAACCGCCGCCCTGGGAGGCGGAGGAGGGATTACTGCCGCCGGTGCTGCCGGGGGTGGACTTTTCTCCGCCGCCGCCGCAGGCGACAAGGGACAGGGACATGGCAAGGGCAAGGGTCAGTGCAAGAATTTTCTTCATTCTCGTTCATCCTTTCTGTAACAAATAGCATGTAGGATTTGCCGGGAGAGCGGGGAAACATTGCAAGGCGAAGGGGACTACCGCGCTCTCTCTGCGGCTGACAGTTTATCCCTTTTTCGGGAAACCGTCAATAAAAATGGGGGGTACGGTAGGAAAAGAGGGGGGAACGGTAAAAAATCCGGGGGGAACGGAGGGAAGGCAACTTGCAAAGGGAGAGAAGTCGTGCTACACTACATTTATACAAGTATGCAGTGAGAAACACGCCGGGAGGTGTTCGCCGTGATTCAGGACAATCTGCTGATCTATCTGCTGGCCAACGCCGGCCTGCTTCTGGTGGCCGCCACCGTCCTCACCGAGCTGCGGCCCCTGCGGGCCATTATGAAGCGGCAGGACCGCTCCGTCCCCAACCAGCTGCTGCTGGGGCTGCTGTTCGGCCTGCTGTCCATCGCCAGCACCTACACAGGGCTGAGCTTCCAGGGGGCCATTGTCAACACCCGGACCATCAGCACCCTGGCCGCCGGGCTGGTGGGCGGACCCCTCACCGGGGTGTCCGCCGGAGCCCTCAGCGGGCTGCACCGGTTTTTCTACGACCCCGGCGGCTTTACCTCCCTGGCCTGCGGGCTGGGCACCTTCTCCTTCGGGGTGCTGGGGGCGGTGTACTACCGCTGGTTTTCCGGGTTGAAGGCCCCGCGGCATCTGGCCCTGGTGGGGCTGACGGCGGCGGCGGAGCTGATTCAGTGCGTCATTATCCTGGCCGTGGCCCGGCCCTTTGCGGAGGCGGTGGCCCTGGAAAAGGCCATCCTTATCCCCAAAATCGTGGTGAACTCCCTGGGGCTGGTGATTTTCAGCGCGGTGATGGACCGGATGAACCGCAGCCTGCGCATCGAGCTGCTGGAGCAGCAGCACCAGGTGGAGCTGCGCCAGCAGGCCGAGCTGCGGGCCCTCCAGTCCCAGATCAACCCCCATTTCCTCTTTAACGCCCTGAATACCATCTCCGCCCTGTGTCTCACCGACCCCAACCGGGCCCGGGAGACCATTCTGGTGCTGGCCAACTACTTCCGGCAGACCCTGTCCATCAACGAGCCCTTTGTCACCCTGGAGCAGGAGCTGGCCAATGTGGACAACTACCTGTTCCTCACCGAAGCCCGGTTTGAGGACGCCATCCACGTCACCCGGGAGCTGCCTGACGACCTGCGGCGGCTGCGGCTGCCCCCGCTGATTCTCCAGCCCATTGTGGAGAACGCGGTGCGCCACGGCTTTGTGGCGGTGGACGACCGGCGGGTCCGCATCCAGATACGCCAGGACGGCGAGCGGGCCTATATCCAGGTGTCCGACCAGGGCCGGGGCTTCCCGCCCGAGGTGCTGGCCAGGCTCCAGGACCCGGACGACCCGGCCTACTCCGGGCTGTTCAACGTGCGCAAGCGGCTGCGGACCATCTACGGCGACCAGTGCCCCTTCACCATCGACAGCACCCCCGCCGGCTCCACCGTCGCCTTTTCCATCCCGCTGACGCCCCCGGCCCAGAGACCGCTTCCGCCCAAAGGAGGGATCATTCTTGCGCATCGCAGTCATTGACGACGAAAAATATTCCCGGGTGGAGCTGATTCACCAGATTCGCCAGCACCTGCCCCAGGCGGAGATTGTGGAAGCGGGGAACGGCATTCAGGCCATGGCTCTGCTGGAGAAAAACACCTTCGACATCCTGTTTATCGACATTCACCTGGGGGACATGGAGGGCACCACCGTGGCCGCGCTGGCCCGGCGGCTCATGCCGGAAGCGAAGATCATCTTCGCCACGGCGTACTCGGAGTACGCCGTGACCGCCTTCGAGCTGGGGGTGGACAACTACATCCTCAAGCCCTTCGACCCCGCCCGTATCCGTCAGGTACTGGAGCAGTGCGCCGCCCCGCCCGCCCCTGCCCGGAGCGAGGACAGGCTGGCCATCAGCAGCAACCGGCACACCATCCTGCTGGATGTGGACGAGGTGGCCTATATCGAAACTGACGGCTCGGGCCGGGGCTGCCGGCTGCACACCCTGTCCGGGGAGGAGTACGCCGACAGCTCCCCTCTGTCTGAGTACGAGAGCCGTTTGACCGGCCGGGGCTTCTACCGCATCCACAAGACCTGCCTGGTTCGGCTGAGCTATATTCAGGACATTTTTCCGTGGAACAACAACAGCTTCGCACTGCGGGTCCGGGGGTCCTCCACTCCCCTGCCCATTGGCCGGGACCGGGTGAAGGAATTGCGCCGGAGACTGAATATTTGATTGATTTTATGCGGGAAAAAGGGGATTCTGAACAAAAACAGCACATTAAGCCCCTTCTTTCCAAACTGGCGTTCTTCTTGTAAATGTCTTGTAAATGTTGGGAACAAAGCTCTTGAAAAACAGGAAAAAATGGTTTATACTGCCACTTGGAACAGGACCGAATCCGGCCTGCAGGTTTGGGTCCTGAACCCCGCTATATGGGGCGCTTCAGGCCCTGAAACTGTTTCTGTGGAGGAAGGTTCTTATGAAATTCATGGAAAACAAAAAGCTTGCCGCGCGAATCGGAATCCTTACGACTGTTATCACTCTGGTTGGTATGACACTGCTCTGGCTGGTGGTATCCACTAACGCCGCTTCTGTGGTCAAAAACGATATTACCAACCAAATGACCGACGCGGTGGAATCCAGAGCAGCTATTATTGACGAGTATGTGCTCTCCGCAGAGGAATATATGGCCGCCTTCGCCCTGGGCGGCGAGGTGCGCAACCTGCTCCGGAACCCGGACGACCCTGTACTTCTGGCCCAGGCCCAGAAGTATACCGAGGACTTCGCTGCCGTCAAGGGGATATTTGAGGGGCTGTATATCGCCACCCCGAACACCTATGTGCTGACCCACACCTCTCAGGGGGCCATCGGAATGACCACCCGGTCGGGGGATTCCCTGAAATCCTTTCAGAGCACTATCCTGGCCCAGGAACAGCTGACCAACCTGGGGATTATGAAGTCCCCGGGCACCGGCAGCATGATTTTGTCCATGTACTACCCCATTTTCGAGGGCTCCCGGTGTATCGGCTATGTGGGGGCGGGCGTCTACGCCAGCCACCTGATGGACTCGCTGCTGAACCTGAATATCAAGGGCCTGCCCGGCAGCGAGTACGCATTTTTGAATGTGGATACAGGCGTCTATCTCTACCATGAGGACGACGCGCTTTTGAACACCGAGACCACCGACGCCGGATACCGGGAGATTATCGGGCGTATTCAGGCGGACGGCAGTACCCAGGCCAATACATACTCCTACCGGGACGAGAATGGCGTGAAGCAGCTGGTGGTTTACAAGTATCTGAAGGACCGGGGATGGGTCTTTATGGTCCGGGACAACGCCACCGAGGTCTACGGCACCGTGACCAATGTACGCATCCTGGTGGGGGTGCTGTGTGCCATCACGGCCGTCGCCGTAATCCTGCTCACCCTGTTGCTTTTGCGGCGGGAAGGCCGGGAACTGATGGTGGTGGAGCGGGCCATCAGCCGGCTGGGGGACCTGAACCTCTCCGCAGACCAGGAGCTGGAGCCCTTCTATGGCCGGTCGGACGAGATTGGCATGATCGCCCGGACCACCCACCAGGTCTGTCTCTGCCTGCGGAAGACGATTGACGATGTGGGCCGTATCCTGGGCGAGATTGCCGACGGCAACCTGACCGTTGATGTCACCCAGAACGAGTCCTATTATATCGGAGACTTTAAAGTGCTGTCTGCCAGCCTGCAGTCCATCCACACCAATCTGGTGAACGTGATCCGGGATATCTCTCAGGTGGCCGGACAGGTGGGCGCCAGCGCGGTTCGCGTGTCTACAGATGCCCAGGCGCTGGCACAGGGCACAACGGAGCAGGCCGCCTCGGTTGACGGGCTTGTGACCAACGTGACCGCCATCACCACGCAAATTCAAACCAGCACCGTGCGCTGCGGCAGCGCCAGTGACCTGGTGGGCCAGGCTGCCGGCTATGCGGCCGAAGCCGACACGAAGATGGAGCAGCTGACCGCAGCTACCAGGAACATCGACCAGTCCTCCAATCAGATCAGCACCATTATTAAGACCATCGAGGACATCGCCTTCCAGACCAACATCCTGGCTTTGAACGCCGCCGTAGAGGCCGCCCGGGCCGGAAACGCAGGGAAGGGTTTCTCTGTGGTGGCGGATGAGGTGCGCAATCTGGCCGCAAAATCGGCCCAGGCCGCGCAGAACACCAACGAGCTTATCAGCAGGTCTATTCAGAGCGCTAAAACCGGAACGGAATCCACGGATCTGGCCGTCTCCGCCATGCAGGATATCAACAGCTGTATCCAGTCCATCAAAGTGCTGATGGATGAGATTGCCGCCGCCAGCGTTCAGCAGTCGGACATGATCTCGCTGGTAGAAAGCGGAATCAAAGAAATCTCGGCGGTTGTGCAGGACAACTCCACCGCCGCAGAAAAGAGCGCGGCAGTTTCTAAGGAGCTGTCTCAGCAGGCGCACAGCCTGAACAGCCTTATCAGCCGCTTCCGCATCCAATAGGCAGCAGCTGAGACTAAAACAAAAGGACACCCCGGCCGGGGTGTCCTTTCGCTTTGCCGCACAAGAATCAATAGAATCTTTCCAATATGGAAACCTCTCTCATCTGTCACTGATCAGCCACCTCTCCCCCTGAAAGATAAGGTCATCCAAGTCAGAATTGCAGGGCTTGGGATGGTTAGGGGGCAGAGGAGGTATCACGTTGTTGTCGTTCATGCCGATTCCTCCATTTTCAGATTGTGGACATCTATATCAGTATATGCGGCAGGTGGAAAGATATGTGTATCGCCAGTTGTGAC
Source organism: uncultured Bacillota bacterium (assembly GCA_947650875.1). Lineage (GTDB taxonomy): Bacteria > Bacillota > Clostridia > Oscillospirales > Oscillospiraceae > Lawsonibacter. The sequence goes on from CANSXE010000054.1 coordinate 6,053, forward strand.
AGGGCACAGCCTTCCGGGGCCTGGCGTATAAATCCCCTCTGATTTCACACCCTAAGCGGGTGAAATAGAGGAGGGTCCTATGATCTGGTTTTGGAGCTTTATAACGTATAGCTTGATTGGCTTTCTCCTTGAGGTGGCCTTTGCCGGGCTGACGGGCGGCCGGGCCGACCGGAAGGGGCTGCTGGTGCTCCCTCTGTGCCCGGTGTACGGGGTGGGGGCCTGCCTTATTTTATCCCTGCCGGGGTGGGTGGACGCGCGCCCCTGGACGCTGTTTCTCCTGGGCGCCCTGGCCGCCACGGCGGCGGAGTATCTGGCCGCCCTCTGCCACGAGAAGGTGCTGGGGGTGTCCTTCTGGAGCTACGACGATCTGCCCGGCAATTTTCAGGGCCGGGTGTGCCTGCCCTTCTCCCTGGCCTGGGGATTGCTGTCTCTGGGGCTGGTGTACTGGCTCCATCCGATGCTGGCCCCCTGGCTGGCCCGAATTCCTGCCCCGGTCGGCTGGCTGGCCCTGACCGCCCTGCTCACCGACGGCATGTTCACCGCGGCTGTGCTGCGCAGCACCGGGGACACTGCCAGCCTGCGGTGGTATGCGCGGTAAAACAGAATTGGGCGAAAGAGGGCGCGGCGAGGAGATTGTTTAGCAGACTGATAAAAAAAGGACCGCCGGCATCACAGGCCGGCGGTCCTTTTGGCTTACTCCTCGTAGTCGTCGTACTCGTCCGCGCAGGCGGAGCGCTGGAGCTTTCCCCGGGCGCTGTCATACAGCTCGGTGAGACCGTCCCAGTAGGCGATCACAGCGCACACAGCGGCGGCGGCAGCCAGGGACAGGGCCACAATTTTCAGGACAAAACGGGCAACTTTCATGATGGCACCTCCTATGAAAAACGGTTGTTTCCAGTTTACATGATAATTTAAAAAAATACAATCGTTTTTCTAAAATTTAATTTATTTTTCTGTACTGCTCCCCCGACTTCGGGGTAACGCCCCGCTCGGCCATCAGCTGTTCCACAGTGACAAAGCAGTACCCCCTGGCCAGCAGGGTATCCACAATCCGCAGGGCAGCCTGGGCTGAGCTGGGAAACAGGTCGTGGAGGAGGATGATGTCCCCGTCGGACACATGCTCCGCCACAGCGGCCACCACCCGGTCGATGTCGTTGTCCTTCCAGTCCTCCGGGTCCACCGACCACAGAATCACTGGCCCGCCGCACCAGTTCTCCGCCTGCCGGTCTATGAGCCCGTAAGGGGGCCGGAGCCAGTAGTTCCCCTCCCCCACCAGCCGGGTAATGAGGACCCGGGTCTTGCCCACCTGAAGGTCGAAGTCCTGGCGGGACAGCCCCTTGAGCTTCACATGGTCATAGGTGTGGATGCCGATTTGATGGCCCTCGACGGCCATGCGGCGCACCAGGTCCTCGTTGCCCGGGATGCGGCTGCCCACCAGGAAAAAGGTGGCGGGCACCTCCCGCAGCTCCAGGCCGTCCAGCAGGGGGCCGGTGGTGGAGGACCGGGGCCCGTCGTCAAAGGTGAGGGCCACCAGGGGCGGGTCCTCTACCGTCACCTGGACCGGAGCCGCCGCTGTCCGGTCCGGCTCAGGCGGGGAGGGCATGAGCACCAGCGCCGCCACACACAAAAATAACCCGATTTTTTTCCCTTTCACCGGCTCGCCGCCTCCTTGACATGTTTGCTGTCAGTATGTGCGGCGGCGGGGAAAACTTACGTTGTAAATTTTTTCTGTTTTCGGTTGGGTATATCATCCCGGCCCACCAGATAGTCCAGGCTGACGTTATAAAAGTCCGCAATTTTAATCAATGTGTCGATTTGTATATTGATTTTTCCACGTTCATAGTCAGAATATGTGTTGGGCTTGACATGCAGGTAATTTGCAAGCTCAAGCTGTTTTTTGTCATGATCCTCCCGAAGGTCCCGGATTCTTGGCAGCAGCACAACATCACCCTAAAAAAATATACAATATCGGTAATACCGATATTGACAAACCTCGGTATTACCGATTATAATAGCGGAGAGGTGATAGTATGCCCGATTATGAGAAGATGTATTTGGATTTGTTCAGAGCCAGCGAGGAGGCGCTGGATATTCTGATAGCCGCCCGGCGGAAATGTGAGGATATGTACCTTGCCGCTGGCGATGAACAATCTGCGCAGGCGGAGAAAAGGACCGGGGAATGATTCCCCGGTCCTTTCGGTTCTGTCAAAAAAACCTCGCCACAGGCGAGGTTTTTTCGTATAAAACTAAAGTTAGTCGGTGACGTAGGGCAGCAGGGCGACCTGACGGGCGCGCTTGATGGCCTCGGTCAGCTGGCGCTGATGCATGGCGCAGGTGCCGGTGGTGCGGCGGGGCAGAATCTTGGCCCGCTCGGATGTGAACCGGCGCAGCTTGGCGGCATCCTTATAGTCGATGCACTCCACCTTGTCGGCGCAGAAGGCGCAGACCTTGCGGCGCTTACGGCCCCGCATGGGCTTGTTGTCGCGTTCCATAGCCATGAGATTAACCTCCTTTTACGACCTTAAAACGGTCAAAGTCAAAACGGCAGATTGCCGTCGTCTGTTGAGAGCTCAGCGAACTGGTCGCCGTCCGCAGGGGGGGCGCCGTAGCCGCCGAAGGGATCGGAGCGGGGAGCGGGGGCGGAATAGCTGCCCTGTCCGCCGCTGTAGCTGGGGGAGTAGCCGTCGCCGTCCCGCCGGGAGTCGCCGAAATAGACATTGTCGGCCACCACCTCGGCGCTGGTGCGCTTGTTGCCCTCCTTGTCGGTCCAGTCGCGCATCTGAAGCCGGCCCTCCACCACGGCCATGCGGCCCTTGGTAAAGTAGCGGCTGACAAACTCGCCGGTGGCCCGCCAGGCCACCACGTCGATCCAGTCAGTGCCCCGCTCGCCGGTATTCTTGTCCTTAAAGTCCCGGTCCACCGCCAGCCGGAAGGAAGCCACAGGGACCCCCGACTGGGTGCGCCGAAGCTCAGGATCCCGGGCCAGACGGCCCATAATTACAATGTGGTTGAGCAATGCCGCGCCCTCCTTACTCGTCCTTGCAGACGATCATAGAGCGCATCACGCCGTCGGTGATCCGGAAGATACGGTCCAGCTCAGCGGGAACGGCGGCTGCGGCGGTAAAGGTCATCAGCACATAGTAGCCCTCCATCAGGTCCTGGATGGGATAGGCCAGCCGGCGCTTGCCCCACTCGTCAATCTCAGACACAGTGCCGTTTGCCTCTACCACGCCCTTGAACCGCTCCACCAGCGCCTTGATCTGCTCTTCGTTCAGGTCGGGCTTCAGGATGTAGAGCGCTTCGTAATTCGCATTGATTTTTGCCATGTTTTGCACCTCCTTATGGACATATGGCCCCCGAAATGCCTTCGGGAGCAAGGATTGTCTGTCTCTCCAGGAGACAGGCCTACTTATTATATCGGAATTTCTGGAAAAGTCAAGGGTTATTGCAAAAAAACCGCCTGTTTTTCAGGCGGTTTAAAAAAACAGGATCAATCCAGCCCCTCCAGGCCGAAGATGCTGGCGGGGAGTATATCGGACAGCTCCGTCAGCACCGGGTCCAGGCCGCCGTCCCGCTGAATGGAGGGGGTGTGGACTGAGCTCCGGCCGTTCAGGGGGCCGGTGGGCAGGGAGACCAGCACGCAGGGGGGGCGGTCCCCTCCCTGAACCAGCAGCTTTCCCTGGTGGAGGGCGGTGATGTGCCGGGCGATGGGCAGGCCCAGTCCCGCCCCCTGGCCGGGCAGGGGCAGCCGGCCCACCTGGTCCTCCTGGAGCAGGGCGTCCAGCTGCTGCCGGGTGAGGGGCGCGCCCAGGTTGGACACCACCAGAACGGCCCAGCCTCCGCTCCGGCGCAGGGTGATGCCTATCCGGCCCTCTCCCACGGCCCGGGCGGCGTTGGAGATCAGGCCCAGCAGCAGCCTGCGCAGCAGCTCCGGGTCGCCGGGGATGAGCAGGCTGGACTCCCGGCTCCGATACTCCAGAGAGATGCCCGACTCGTGGAGCAGATCGCCGGCTGACCGGACCACATCCCGGCACAGGCCGGCCAGGTCCATGGTTACCGGGTGGAAGGGGACTTCCTCCTCCCCAGCCGCCTGCTGCATGAATTCCAGGTTGCTGATGAGACGGAACAGGCGGTGAAAGGTCTTGTTGAAGGCTGCGGGGACCTCTCCGGCAAGGGTGACGCCGGTTCCCACCTCCGCCAGAATCTCGCCCAGCAGGGCCCGCAGCTGCTGGAGGACTCTGTCCAGCTGCCAGTCCTTCAGGGCGGTCTCCCGGGGGCTGGGACGGAAGGAGAACACACAGCCCTCCGGCCCCGACTTGCAGCTGTAGCTGTAGACAACATTGTCGTGGGTGAAGGAGCCAGTTCCCGACTCCCCCGGCTCCGGCAGGACGATACAGGCCGGCAGCGGGGCTCCGGGAATCAGCTGGGGCAGATATTGGCGGGCCCTCTCGTTAGAAACAGTTACAACGCTGCCCCGGACTTGGACCACGCTCTCTGGAAAGCTGTCAAACAGGGACTGAATGGAATCTAGCATAAATACCCCTTTACAAACTGGAGCCTTCCGTGCGCGGCCGCAATTTTATCTGATCGTAGCATTTGCCGAAGGATTTCCGGCTATAACCGCATTAGTATATCAAATTTTTCCACCCACTACAATAGAAAAAGTCGAAAAATGTCGAAAAAACTGACAAAGCCGCTTCATTTGAAAGGCGGCCTTTTCCTGGTTGGCAAATTTTCGGTTATTTTTCGGCTTAAAACTATGAAAAAAAACACTAGGAAAATCAATATCTCCGGGGTATAATAGGTAACGCTACCAATGCCGCGGGGCGCCGCGGATAAATTGATAATAAAGGAGTCATTCACATGAGCATCAAAGTTGGCATCAATGGTTTTGGCCGCATCGGCCGCATGGTGTTCCGCGCCAGCCTGAATCACCCCGAAATCGAGATCGTGGGCATTAACGATCTGTGCCCCGCCGAGTATCTCGCCTATATGCTGAAGTACGACACGATGCACGGCACCTGCCAGGCCGAGATCGGCCACACCGAGAACGCCATCGTGGTCAACGGCAAGGAGATCCCCATCTCCGCCGAGCGCAACCCCGCCGACCTGCCCTGGGCCAAGCTGGGTGCTGAGTATGTGGTGGAGTCCACCGGCCTGTTCCTGACCAAGGAGAAGGCCCAGGGCCACCTGGACGCCGGCGCCAAGAAGGTCATCATGTCTGCCCCCTCCAAGGACGACACCCCCATGTTTGTGTGCGGCGTCAACCTGGATAAGTACACCACCGACATGAACTTTGTCTCCAACGCCTCCTGCACCACCAACTGCCTGGCCCCCATTGCCAAGGTGCTCAACGACAACTGGGGCATCACCGAGGGCCTGATGACCACTGTTCACTCCGTCACCGCCACCCAGAAGACCGTTGACGGCCCCTCCCTGAAGGACTGGCGCGGCGGCCGCGCTGCCACCGGCAACATCATCCCCTCCTCCACCGGCGCCGCCAAGGCCGTGGGCAAGGTTATCCCCGAGCTGAACGGCAAGCTGACCGGTATGTCCATGCGCGTGCCCACCCTGGACGTGTCCGTGG
>CANSXE010000055.1 GCA_947650875.1 uncultured Bacillota bacterium
CCGCTGACCTCTTGAATGCCATTCAAGCGCTCTCCCAGCTGAGCTATACCCCCACATATGGTGCGAAACAGGATGTCCCGTTCAGCGCAAGTGATATATTACCAGAAACGATACGGTTTGTCAACGAGTAATTCGATTTTTTTCTTATTAATTTTGTCCAAGGATTGGGGAGACTATTGCGCGGCAATATGGAATTTGGTATAATCCGAAATGAGAAGCGGTAAAGGATTTGAGAAATTGCACATTGTCCTGGGGAAGGAGGTGTCCGACATGGGAATACGAGCCATTTGGAATAAACTGTATCCATTTTTACCCGCCGGAGTGTGGTATGCGGTCATTTTCCGGTTGTCTGCGCAGACGGGGAGCAGTTCCAGCGCAACATCCGGTCGGATTGTCTATTGGCTGTTGGAGATACCCTTCCTCTCCCTTCAATCCGAGGAGCAGCGCGCCGCTGTTTTGGAGACGCTTACCTTTTATGTCCGAAAGGGGGCTCATATGGGCGCCTATTTTATTCTGACAGCTCTGCTGCTGCTGGCGGCCTGGCGGCTGATCTCTTCTCCGGTCCGGCGTGCGGCGGCGGCAGCCGGGCTCTGCGCCCTTTTGGCGGGATTGGATGAATTTCATCAGACATTTGTGCCCGGACGCAACGGGCAGGTGCGGGATGTGTTCATTGACATGGCAGGTTCCGCCTGTTTTCTGCTGCTGTGGGGGACGGCGTATTATTTTTTCGGCAGACGGCGCGGCGGAGAAAAATGAGGTGAAGATTTGGAAGGAAACGGTTGCAGCCGCTGGTCCGCCATGCTATAATAGACAGTATAGGTAAATATCTGCCGTGGCCTGTCCGGATTTGACAAGGTGGGGCAGTGCTGTCAATTTCCTGACACATCCAGGCGAATAGGAGGAACATGGTATGAAGAAAAAACTTTTGTCAGCCCTTTTAGTTTTTGCTGTGGCATCGGCATTTGTGCCGGCTGCTGTGTTTGCGGAGGATGTCCCTCCGCAGGGAAGCGTTGAGGAGATTACTTCGGGACTGACCCAACAGGGTTCTGAAATAGTGAATGACTCGAACGATCCCGGCAAAAAGGCAACAAAAATCAATGTCTCGGTCACGCCCACGGCTAAAATCCAGTTCAGTGAGGAGGACAAAGATTTAGGCAGAGACGCCGGCTGGTGGGCCGGAATTAAAATCAAAGCGCCTGCAAGTGTTACAAGTGCAAGCAGCAATGGTGTGAAGTTCCGAAACAGTGCTGATGGCACAGACAAGGCGTGGGTGGAGCCTACCATAGATGGTGGTACGGGAACTGCGGACGATCCGTATTGGATGGCTGCCTGGAATGGGATTAAAGAGGGGCATCTGACCCAAGGGGAAACAGCCTTTACTGTGTCATGGTACTTCAATTGGGACGGCGACGAGAACACCGGTATTACGGTTGCAAAAGAGAGCTTTTCTGCCAGCGGTGCTGCTGAGATGAAGGGCGTAGACCAGATTATCAGCTTTACATTTAACCTGTCGGACGGCATTCAGCTGATGGATAAGAACGGAACTGACGTTGTGTGGCCCGGGGCACAGACCGTCAAGGTACGGGGCAACGGCGTGGAAGATGGAGTTGAGAATGTCAAGTATAGTGAAGCATATACGAAGGCGGGGCTGACGCTGGGCTCCCGGTCTGCTGATGGCTCCTATACCTTGACAATTGACAAGACCAAGCTGGAAGCGGTAGTTGCGGCGGGCTCAGGGGATGAAACCTATAAAATTCTGGAGAACGCCGGCAACCCGGGAAAGCTTTGGTATGGTATGGAGTATCCAGTCCCCGACTTTATAAAAGGCAGCGTAAAGAGTGTCTCTGTCAAATTTGATAACGGCGGATATACGCCGGTGGAGCTGAACACCCCCAGCAAGGATGGTTTTTATAACTACATAAAGGTGTATGACGGCGCAGTGGGCCCGGTTAAGGGGGAGACAGCTACCATTAAGTGGCTGGGCGAAAACGATAAGCTGCTGACCATCACCAAGGCTGTTGTGAAAGTCGAGGTGGAAGGAACTGCTGAAGAGACGAAATACACTGTAACATTTGAAAGCAACGGGGGCTCTGAGGTAGAGGAGGTTGTTGTATCCAAGGGAGGAACAGTGACAAAACCCACCGATCCGAAAAGAGATGGATATACCTTCGACGGCTGGTATGTGGATGAGGAATGCACAGAGGTCTGGAACTTCTCCACTCAGGTCACAGGGGATATGATCCTCTATGCGAAATGGACTGAGGACGACCCTGATGACCCCAATAATCCTGACGACCCCGATGATCCTGATGCCCCCGATGATCCCGATGAGGAGCAGGATGAATATTCAATTAGTGTCGATTATGGCCGGCACGGCACGGTTTCCGTCTCCAGCCGCTATGCGGAGCCGGGCGAGAAGGTGACCATTACGGTGGACCCTGAGACCGACTACTATGTGAGCTGGATCAGCGCCGAGCAGTCAAACGGCCGCCGGGTCTATCTGGACCAGAGCGGAAGAAGGTACACCTTTACCATGCCTTCCTCCGATGTCGACATTGAGGTGGAATTTTCTCTTCAGGTTGTGTATACAAATTACTACCAGCCTGTAGAGCCTGTGCAGAGTGTTGTCAAGCCTGTCTTTGTGCCGGTGGCCTGGCGGCCTGCCGTCTCCCTGCCCGATGTTCCAGCGTATTCCTGGAGCTATCCGGCCGCTCAGTGGGCATACCAGAATGGCTATCTGGATTTGGCGGCCGATGGAACCTTCCGGTTGAATGGAACGGTGTCCCATCAGCAGATGTGGAAGGTGATGGCCCAGTGGATGGGTGTGTCTGCTTCAAATGAGCAGGCGGTTATGAGCTGGGCGCGGCAGAACGGGGCGGCCAGAGGTAAGTCGGCCACGGCTGCTATGACTCGACAGAATGTTGTAATCTATCTGTATGAGTCCTATTTCATGATGGGGGGAGATGTGACCGTCACCGGAAATCTGTCCGCTTATGCCGATAGCCGGCTGATTACAACGGATGCCGCCAAAAATGCGTGGATTTGGGCAGTCAATAAGGGCATCATCAGCGGTACTGCGGAGGGGTATTTGAATCCCAACCAGGTGGTAACCCGGGGAGAATTTGCGATGATGTTGATGCGCCTTTGTCAGCTGCGGTAATTAAAAAATAAAACACTCCGGCAGTCAGATGTATTTCCAGAGGGAATCTGACTGCCGGAGTAATTTTATTTAAAGGGAGCAAGAAGATTTTAGTGGGGCAGGTGGACATAGGGACGTGCCAGGGGAGAATAGGGTAGAGCGGAGGTGTTGTCAAAATGTTGTCGCCTGTGATTTACCTGATGATGAATGGACTGTTTTTTACCCTGCGTCTGTCCGGGGGCGGAGGTTCCTTTCCCCGTCCACTGAAGGCGGCGGAGGAGAAGGAGTGCCTGGAACGTTGCGCCTTGGGAGATATGGAGGCCAGGAATATCCTGGTGGAGCACAATCTGCGTCTGGTGGCGCACATTGTAAAAAAGTATTATGCCCAGACAGGAGACCAGGACGATCTGATTTCTATTGGTACGATTGGACTTATCAAAGGAATTTCCACCTTTAAAGCAGATAAAAATGTGCGGCTGGCCACTTATGCCAGCCGGTGTATTGAAAATGAGATTCTGATGCATTTCCGTTCCCAGCGAAAACTTCAGGGAGAAGTATCCCTCACAGAGACCCTTGAAGCGGCGGGAGATGGAGGGACACTGTCGCTGATGGATGTCATTGCGGTGGATGACAACATGCTGGAGGACTTGGATACCCGGGATGCCTGTATCAAAGTCCGTCAGTGTGTTCAGACTTGTTTGACACCTCGGGAACGGATGATTATTACCATGCGCTATGGCCTGGATGACAAGCCGCCCCGTACCCAGCGGGAAATCGCCGGTCAATGTGGGATCAGCCGGTCTTATGTATCCCGCATTGAGAAGAAGGCTTTGGAAAAGCTGCAGGAGGGAATGGAGGGATGGGTGCCATAGAAAAGACCATAAAACATGTAATTTTGTCTTTAACAGAGAGTACACTGTAAAATGCCGACAATAGAACAAAAAGGGCAAGGCACATTTATACATGCCCTGCCCTTTATCATTCCTATCATACCCAAATAAATATTAAGCGTCCTAACCTCAAAAACAGTAAACAGGCAATACATTTGCAGGAGTATCTGCTAAAAATCCAGATATGCGCCCTTCATAGGGGAAGCGGCCAGGTCGGAGAACAGCCGCAGCACACCCCGGGGATACTTGGAGGGTTTGGGTTTCCAGCTCTTTTTGCGCTGGGCCAGGATGGCGTCGATCTCCTGAGGGGTCTTGCGCTCCCCCTTCACACCCACGATGGCCAGGATACGCGCTTTCACGTCCAGCTGGATCAGATCACCCTCCTCCACCAGGGCGATGGGGCCTCCGGCCTGGGCCTCGGGGGAGCAGTGGCCGATGACGGGGCCGGTGGAGGCCCCGGAGAAGCGGCCGTCAGTGATGAGGGCGATGGATTTGCCCAGCTCCTTGTCGGAGGAGATTGCCTCGCTGGTGTAGAACATCTCGGGCATTCCGGAGCCCTTGGGGCCCTCGTAGCGGATAAACACCGCGTCGCCGGGTTTTACTCGGTGGTGGAGGACGGCGTCGATGCACTCCTCCTCGCTGTCGAAGGGCCGGGCGTTGAGGACGGCGGAAAACATCTCCTTGGGGCAGGCGGTGTGCTTGATGACTGCACCCTCGGGGGCCAGATTGCCCTTTAGAACGGCGATGGAGCCGTCGGTGCCGATGGCCTGGTCATAGGGACGGATGATGTCCTGCCGGGTGAGGGACAGGCCGTACCTGGCGTTGGCCTGGTCCAGCCAATTCTGGCAGCGGTCGTAGAAGCCGTTTTGCTTCAGCTCCTCCAGATTTTCTCCCAGGGTCTTGCCGGTGACGGTCATTACATCCAGGTGGAGGACGCTCTTGAGCTCCTCCATAATGGCGGGCACGCCGCCGGCATAATAGAAGAACTCGGCGGGCCAGCGGCCGGCAGGGCGGATATCCAGCAGATAGTGAGCCCCCCGGTGGAGACGGTCGAAGGTATCGCCGTCAATCTCGATACCGAATTCGTGGGCAATAGCCGGTAGGTGGAGCAGGGTATTGGTGGAGCCGGAGATGGCGGCATGGACCAGGATGGCGTTCTCGAAGCTGTCCATGGTGACAATGTCGGAGGGTCTCATGTACTCCATGGCGGCCAGCTTCACGGCCAGCCTACCGGCGTTCCGGGCATACTCAATCAAGTCGGGGCTGGTGGCGGGGAGCAGGGCGGAGCCCGGAAGAGCAAGGCCCAGGGCTTCGGCCATGATTTGCATGGTGGAGGCGGTGCCGATAAAGGAACAGGCTCCGCAGCTGGGGCAGGCGTTGCGCTTGGCCCAATTCAGCTTCTCCTCGTCAATCTCCCCCCGCTCAAATTTGGCGGAGTACATCCCCAGCTGTTCCAGGGTGAGCAGGTCGGGCCCCGCCGCCATGGTGCCCCCGGTGACCACCACGGAGGGAATATTCACCCGGGCCAGGCCCATCAGATTGCCGGGCAGCCCCTTGTCGCAGCTGGCCAGATAGACACCGGCATCGAAAGGGGTGGCATTGGCCTGGATTTCAATCATGTTGGCGATCATCTCCCGGCTGGCCAGGGAGAAGTTGATGCCGTCTGTACCCTGGCTCTCGCCGTCGCACATGTCGGTACAGAAGTACCGGGCGCCGTGGCCGCCGGCCTGGGCAATCCCATCCCGGGCGGCTTCCACCAGCTGATCCAAATGGCCGGAGCCGGGGTGGCTGTCGCCAAAGGTGCTCTCGATAAAAATTTGCGGCTTGGACAGATCTTCCGGTTTCCAGCCGGTTCCCAAACGGAGGGGGTCCAGCTCGGGAGCAAGCTTGCGCATTTTTTGACTGGTTAGCATAGCAAGATCATTCCTTTCCTCTATGGCTCTTATAGTATAGGATGGAGAGAAAAAAGTAAAGAAGTTTTGTGAAAGGGGTCGAAAATTTGTCCGAGGTGTGTTAGGATAGAGAAAACATCAGAGAGGTGACCCTATTATGAACAAGACCCAGTCGGATATCCGCGCCATTGTGGAGGAGCTGAAGGTCCTCTATCCCGACGGAATCTGCTCGCTGGAGTACAAAAAGGACTATGAACTGCTGTTCTCCGTCCGTCTGGCCGCCCAGTGTACCGACGAGCGGGTAAACAAGGTGACCCCCGCCCTCTACGCCCGCTTCCCCACCCTGGAGGCCCTGGCGCAGGCCGATATCTCCGAGGTGGAGGAGTACATCCACTCCACCGGCTTCTTCCGGGCCAAGGCCAAGGATATCGTCCTGGCCTCTCAGATGCTCCTGCGGGATTACGGCGGCAAGGTGCCCAATACCATGGAGGACCTGCTGAAGCTGCCCGGCGTGGGGCGGAAGACGGCCAATCTCATCCTGGGGGACGTGTACCACACCCCCGGCGTGGTGGTGGCCGACACCCACTGTATCCGCATCACCGGCCTGCTGGGTCTCACTGACGGCACCAAGGACCCCGGCAAGGTGGAGACTCAGCTGCGGGCCGTCCTGCCCCCGGAGGAGTCCAACGACTTCTGCCACCGGATGGTCCTCCACGGCCGGGCGGTGTGCATTGCCCGCCGGCCCCAGTGCACGCAGTGCACCCTGCGGCCCTGGTGCGACCACTTCGCGAAAAATTGCTGAATTCAAAATGAAAACGCCGGGGTCAGTCCCCGGCGTTTTCCCGTCCCTTTGGTTTGTACTGATCTTCACCGGTTTCGATGAACAGAAGAAAATCATTGATTTTTTTTTCACTCCACCCATCAGACCTCAAACCGAGAAGAAGCCGCGCGACCTCCTGCATATTCATGGGGATTCTCCTTTCCTGATTTACGTTGGTCCGTGTGATTGCATCCCTATTATATCATAGGGAAGTCAAAAATGGAATACTTAAAATTTATTGATAAACAATAAAAATATATTGACAAACAGTTTTTGCTGTGTTAGGATGGGGCCAACCGAAAGGGGGAATTTTCCATGGAAAGGACTGCTGTCCAGAAGCTGGCGAAGGTTTTGAAAATACTGGTTCTGGTTATGTACGTGGTAAATCTACTCTGTCTGCCGCTGGTCCCGGGAATGGTGGTGTTCCGCCGCGATTTCTCCCACGCGCTTGAGCTGTGGAAGTGGTTTACCCTTGGAAATGGAGAGGGCCTGACCTTACTGGGAATCATCTGCATCGGAGCGTTTCGCAGCGTGGTGGAGGATTTGGAGATCGGCCTGCTGAGCCTGTTTTTCTGGACCTGCGGCGTGTGCACCGCGCTGATCCTGTGGCAGGCGAAGGAGGTCCTGGACACCGTTTTGGAGGGAGAGCCCTTTCAAATGCGCAACGCCGAGACGTTGAACCGGGCGGCGGTGTGCTGCTGGGTGATCTCCGGGGCGGCGCTGGTCAAGCTGGCGTTGTGGCTGTGGATGGAGCGGAATATTGCCCCGCTGTTCACCTACACCACCCTGTTTATCCCCGCGTTTTTAATGGCCGGTCTGCTCTTTCAGGTGATGTCCGCCCTGTTCCGCCAGGCGGCGGAGCTGAAGGAGGACCAGGACCTGACCATTTAGGGGGTGGGCCTGTGTCGATTATGGTAAACCTGGATGTGATGATGGCCAAGCGGAAGATGTCCCTGGGGGAGCTGGCACAGAAGGTTGACATAACTATGGCGAACTTGTCTATTTTGAAGAACAACAAGGCCCGTGCGGTGCGTTTTTCCACTCTGGAGGCCATCTGCAAGGCCCTGGACTGCCAGCCGGGGGATATTTTGGAGTTTGTGTCCGACGGGGAGGAGGAGCCATGAGGGGGAAGGGAAGGACTTTTGTGAAAGCCTTATGTAAACTTATAATTCAGGCGCTGGTGGTTCTGGCCGGGGTATTGGCTGCCCTGTGGCTCTTTGCGCACATCATATTCCTGGGAGGACCGGGGCTGCTATGAGGTGGAAGCGGTTTCAGCGGGCAATCTGGACCCTGCTGGCGGTGTGCGCCGGCGGTGTATTCCTGATGTGCATGGTCAGCGGCAGGGGGTACGCGCTGGTGTTCGGCCAGGTGGACGACGGGACAATAGCGTGGACCCTGATCTCCATTTTCCTGCTGGCCCTGGTGGTCTGGGGGGACGGGGCCATTGTGGCGTTCACAAGGGGCTGGGAGCGGGTTGTTTTTCTGTTTTTTGTCCTGGCGGCGGAGGGGCTGCTCCTGCTGACGGTCCTGTTTTTCTCGGTTTATTTCTGTACCAATCCCACGTATTACCCGATTTATGACCCCGCCGGGGAGGTGGGGCTGGTGGTCCGGCACGAGAACTGGCTGTTTGACTGCTGGGGGCAGTTCTACCTGCCCGCCGGGCCCTGCCTGCTCCGCCGGACCGGCGTGACCTACGCGGCCCACGACCTCTGGCCCTTTCACGACGGCTATTATGAAATCCAGTGGACGGAGGAAAACATTGTCATTCACTACGACACCGGGATGGGGGAGTGGGAGACCTGTACCGTGCCGCTGTACTGAGACTTTTGGAGGAAGTGCAATGAAAATTGTTATTATGTCAATCGGAGCCCTGCTGTGCCTGACGCTGTCCGGCTGCTGCGGGGGAGAAGATGCCGACTTGGTGGTGGTCAACAACAGCGACCGGGATGCCTGCTCCATCGTTCTGGAGTACAGCGGCAGTACCGAGACGGTCCAGGCGGCGGACGGCAGCGTCCTGCTGAAGCCGGGGCAGACCTACGGCCTGGAGCTGGAGGAGGGGGAGGTGCTGGTTACCCTCCGGGACCGGGCCCAGAGGACCATCGGCCAGGGCTGGGTCAGCCGTCAGGAGGGAGAACGGCAGTTCCTCACCTTCGACGGCGTGTCGGAGGGAAATCTGAGCGTGGAGGAGTGGCCCCATGGGTAATTTGTTTGTTTGGTTGGCGATAGTGGGCATCCTGGTGATAATTGGGGTTGGGATTTGGTGCCTGCGTTCCTGTGAGGGAAAGCTGCGGACCTGTCTGTTTTGGGACACTGTAGTATTTCTGGCCGCACTGGCGTTTCATTTTGGCGGGAATCTTGCGCTGGGCTTTTTCGGGCTGGCCTGGCGGAATCTGCCGGGGAGGATACTGCCGACGGTATTGCTGGGCAGCTCTTTGACCTGGATTCTATTAGCCTTGTGTTGCTTTTTGCCTCAAACAGATGAGATTGGCTGGGTCAACCAAGGGATTGTCACATTATTTGCCGCGGTGGCATTCCTGATCGTTCTGTGGATGGGGCTGTTTATCGTTGGTTTTCGATATTCAAAAGAGGAACGGATCGTGCGGCACCAGGGCCGGACTTTTGTGGAGGAGTGTGACAGCTTCCCAAACGAATCCTACACCTATTTTGAATATTACGGCCCCTTGGTCCGTGGGTCGAAAGGGTTTTATGGTTCGGGACACTATGGGAACCTGACGGGATCGGAGGAGTGGCTCATCGACAGCTGACTCTATTGATAAAAGGCAGAAAGTTTCACCTCTCCCCGGCATAGAGATAGGGGAGAGGTGATTTTTATGAAGCCCCGGAGGTTTGGATTTTTAGAGCGGGCGGCGGAGACCTTCGACCTGCCCGCCGACGCCCTGGCCGGTCTGCCCAAGGTGGAGCTGGTGGGGGATGGGGAGCTGCGGGTGGAGAACCACAAGGGAATCTTAGCCTACGGACAGGAGGAAATCCACGTCAGCGGCGGGGTGTTCCTCATCAAAATCGCCGGCCAGGGGCTGGAGCTGCGGGCCATGACGGGCATCGAGCTGCTGATTACAGGGAAAATTTCCCAAATCACGCTGTCGTAGGAGGGACCCATGAGAAGGCTGATGAATTTTCTCCGGGGAATGGTGATCCTCCGGCTGACGGGCCCCTTTCCCGAGCGGCTGATTAACCTGTGCGCCCAGGAGGGTATCGACTTCTGGGCCATGGAATGGCTGGACGAGAACACCGTCCGTCTCACCACCCGGCGGCACACCCTGGCCCGCTTCCGGGAGCTGGCCCGGAAGGCGGGGTGCGAGATGGAGCGGGAGGCCAGCCGGGGCCTGCCCGACTTTCTGGGCCGCTTCCGCACCCGGTACGCCTTTCTGGTGGGGCTGGTCTTCGCCCTGTGTGCGGTGAGCGTGCTGTCCCGGTTTGTGCTGGTGATCCAGGTCAGCGGAAATCAGGAGATTCCCGCCGCCGTCATCCTCAGCCAGCTGCGGCAGCTGGGGGTGCGGCCGGGGGTGTACGGCCCGGGGCTGGACCGCAAGCAGCTGGCCCAGGAGCTGCTGGTCCGGCAGGAGGGCCTGTCCTGGGCGGCGCTGAACCTCCACGGCACCCGGCTGGAGGTCATCGTCCGGGAGGAGATTAAAACCCCAGGGCGGGTGGACGAGTCGGGGCACTTCGACATCGTGGCCCAGGCCGACGGGGTAATCACCCACATCGAGCCCGAGCTGGGGGACGCCCTGGTGAAGGACGGGGACGTGGTGGCCAAGGGGGACGTGCTCATTTCGGGTACCGTGACCATGGAGCCGCCTAAGTACAGCGAGCTGCCCAACCGCTACTACCAGACCCACGCCCGGGGCCGGGTGTGGGCCCGGACCTGGCGGTTTCTCACCGCCGCCATCCCGGTGGAGACGGCGGTGAAGGAGTACACCGGGGCGGAAAAAAGCGTCTGGTCGCTGAATTTTTTAGGCCGGCGGGTAAAAATTTTTGGAAAGACTAGCATTTCCTGGGCAATGTATGATAAAATAACCACAGTAAATCAGGCGGTCCTCCCCGGCGGGGAGGGGCTGCCCCTGTCCCTGAACCGGGAGACCTTTCGGGAGTACACCCCCCGGACTGTGGAGGTGGACCGTGAGGCCGCCCAGGCCCTGCTGGAGGAGCAGCTGCTGGAGCAGCTGAATGTTCTGATCGGGGAGGACGGAACGGTGGAGTCCACCCAGTTTGCCGCCCGGGTGTCCGGCGGACGGCTGGAGGTCACCCTCACCGCCCAGTGCCTGGAGGAGATTGGCGTGGAGCGGCCGGGGAAAGGAGCGGTTACACCGTAGGGACGCATCATGATGCGTCCGCCTGCTGGAAACGAGCCGTAATGACGCGGACGCTTCATGAAGCGTCCCTACAGAAGATTTTACCATACCAAGGAGAGATCATGTACCCATGACAGAACAGACCATCAGCCTGGAGCGTCTGGAGGAGACCATCAACGTGTTCGGCTCCTTCGACGAAAACATCCGCATTATCGAACACGAGATGGGGGTCACGGTGGTGAGCCGGGACTCCATGCTCAAGGTGGCGGGGGAGGACCCGGAGGGGGTCATGTACGCCGTCAAGGCCATCGAAAACCTGATGACCCTGGCCTCCAAGGGGGAGACCATCAACGAACAGAATGTGCGCTATATTGTCCAGCTGGTTCGGGAGGGCAAGGAGAACCAGATCGTCCAGCTGGCCGGGGACGTGATCTGCGTCACCGCCAAGGGCAAGCCCATCAAGGCCAAGACCCTGG
>CANSXE010000056.1 GCA_947650875.1 uncultured Bacillota bacterium
AGATGGCCGCCGCCATCATCCAGATCAAGGAGGGCATGACCTGCACCGAGAGCGAGATCAACCAGTTCTGCATGGACCTGCCCCGGTACAAGCGCCCCCGGAAGATCATCTTTGCCGATGTCCCCCGCAACCCCACCGGCAAGATCGAAAAGCCCAGGCTGCGGGAGAAATACTGCGGCGTCCGCCTGGTGGAGGCCCAGAATCAGGGATAATTTTACAGGGAGACGGCTCCGGCTGTCTCCCTGATGTTACTTTTCAGTTGACAGATACGTAAAATGCGTATATACTAAAGTACACAGAGAAATGGAGTGATCCGCAGTGCCGATGACGCCAAGAGAAATGATTCAGCTCCTCCAGGCCAACGGCTTTGTGTGCATCAGCTCCAACGGTTCCCATAGAAAATTCCGGAATGAGCAGACCGAAAAAACGGTTATTGTTCCCTTCCACGCAAAGGATTTAAAAAAGGGCTTAGAGCAAAAAATATTGAAAGACGCAGGCCTGAAATAAGGGCAGACCCCAAAAGGAGGCATACCATGAAGAACACCTATTATCCCGCCGTGTTTCACCCCGAGGAGGTGGGATACTCGGTCTTTGTCCCGGACATCGAGGGCTGCTCCACCCAGGGCGACACCATGGACGAGGCGGTGGAGATGGCCAAGGACGCCATCGGGCTGATGCTGGAGGGCTTAAGCGAGTATCCCCAGCCCTCCATCCCCTCCGCTCAGACCCTGGCAGAGGGTGAATTTGTGGTCATGATCCCTTTTAATCCGGCGGAGTACGCCCGTAAAAACAACCGGGCGGTAAAAAAGACCCTCTCTCTGCCCGCCTGGCTCAACGAGGCGGCGGAGGCGGCCCACCTCAACTTCTCCGGCGTCCTCCAGGAGGCGCTGAAGGCCAAGCTGGACATGTAGGCCTGATAAAAACACAACACCCCGGTGCCTGTATCAAGACACCGGGGTGAAATTATGCTATAAATACTCCACAAACGTCTCCAGCTGCGTCCAGGACAGCTCCAGCTCCTCGATGGACCGCCAGCTGGGGAAATTGTCCTCCAGCTCCTGCCAGATCAGGAACCAGAAGTCGTACTCGATGCCCAGGTGGGCGGGGAGGATATCCTCAATAATTTTTTTCAGCTCGGGAAATCCCTCCGGCTCTCCGGCCACCCCGGGGAAGGATACAGACACCTGCCCCTTGCCCAGCTCCTTTACCACGGCGGGGATGCCGCAGCCGGTGATGGTGTCGTTGATGGCGGCCAGGGTGAAGCTGTCTCCGCCGATGCGCAGCAGGGCGGCCAGGGCGGCGGCCAGCTTTCGGGGTTCTGTGGCCACCGGACGGCGGACAAGGAGGGAAGCCGTCTTTTCCAGTCCCCAGCCCTCCGCCGTGGTCAGGGAGCTCTCCCGCTGGACCTCCTCAATCCGGGCCATCGCCCCGTCCAGAGCCGCCCCCTGGGCGTCCAGCTCACCGCCGTTAAAGGGCGCTTCCAGGTTGTAAACCCCCAGGGGACGCAGCAGGTCCCGCAGATATTCAGCGTGACTCATCCCTTCTCCTCCACGCTCAGCGTCCCCAATACGGGCAGCTGATCCTCCCTGATTTCCACATCTGCCCCCGGCGCGGCGATGGCGTAGTTGGACACCCCGTCACAGTGATAAATCAAATCTCCCAGCCGGGCCAGCAGAATATTTTGTCCCAGCAGCCGGCCGGTAAACCAGTCCCGGATTTCTCTCTCCACACCGGCCAGCACCTCCTCCCGGCCGCGGCCCTCCTCAGGCTCTATTGCCACAGCAATATTCACCGCCACGGTTTCCGGTGCCCGGACCTTTAAATCCACAGCGATTTCCCGCCGGGCTTCAAAATAGTCCTCCAGCTCCTCCAACAGCTCCCCGTTGGGCAGACCGGCCAGGGTGGCGGGCACCACGTCCACCGAGCCCACCCCCCGGGGCCGGGGGATCACCGCTGCCGCGACCACCTGTTCAAAGGACAGCGCCCCCTGCTGATAGAAGGCGCTGTTGGCTCCGTTTGGCAAACGCTTAAAGCTCTCCAGCACCCGCGCCCGCAACGACGCGTCCTCCTCCCCGTCCGCGCCGCCGGCACAGGGCGACGGATTGGTACAGCTGATAATCCCCACAGGGGCCACCGCCATAGACACAATGGCCCCGGCGGACACATTCCCTGACGCTCCGGCGGCCAGCGCCCGCACCGGCACATCCACAGTCAACGCCCCCGTCTCCAGCACGGCGGGGCCGACCGTCTCAAAGCGCACCAGTCCCGCCGTCATACATACCGTCCCTTGAGGGATATCCCGGGGTGCGTCAGAGACCTCCCCGGCGGTAAACCGGACAATCCCCTCCGCCGCGGCCGCCGGTTTGCGCTCCAAACTGCGCAGCTGGGCGTGGCGGTCCAGATACTCCCCTTCCGCCGTCTGGGGAAAGGCCTGCCGGACCACCCAGTCCGCCTGAACATACAGGGAATATACCTGAGCCGCCAGCGCGTACAGTCTGGCGGACAGATCGCAGCCCTCCCGGGGCTCCAGTCCGGTCCGGTCTCCAAAGCAGGCGAGCATCTCCCGATAAATTTCGTCAACCATCTTCATCTCGCTTCATCTCCTCCCATCCGCTTCCACATCCGAAAGGGGCAGCCGGACGGTCAACTCCTCCCCCTGCCATTCCAGCCCAACCGTAAGCAGGCCCGTCTCCCCCGTCTGGTCCAGATGCACCGCCTGTACGCTCAGGTCCGGCTCCTCCTGCAGCGCTTCGGCCACATACTGGACCGCCAGCGCCTGACGGGCGGACACCTTTTCCCGGCTCAGCTGATACAGCCGGCTCCCCAGTCTCGGCAGAAAGGGCAGGCCCCCCCGTCGGGCGGTCAGGCGGAACAGCACCCTGGCCAGCACCTCTTCTCCCCCGTCCAAAGCGGTAAGGCCGCCCCTCCCGTCGGGAACATAGTCTCCATCAATCAGTCTCCACTCCACAGCGGCCCTCCTTCAGTTTAACAACTCAATTACGATATCCCGCACAATGTTATACAGCGACCGTCCATTGATATACACCTCGCCGCCCAACGTCAGTCTCTCCTGGGCCAGGTGGACAAAGCTCTCTCCGCCCTTCAGCATAACCTCCCCGGGCTTCAGCTCCGTCTCGCTCTGAACCGTCCCCAGGATGCAGGGGGACTCCCCCTCCGCCCCGGCTTTCAGTACCAGCACCTTGTCCCCGGAGGTGGGTCTCCAGCTGTAGCCCCCCGGCGCATAGACCGGCAGCCACCGCCGCTCCCCTCCCAGACTTACTCCCGCCGGGTCCCCTCCCAGGGTAACAGTGCCGATTTCGGCCGGCGCTTCCCGCACCGGCAGGTTTCGGCTTCGCTCCGATGTCCACATTCTCCTTCACCTCACACTGTAAAGTCAGGGGGCGCCAGCTCCATCCGGCTCCAGCAGCCTCTATCGTCCATTCCCACGGTCACTTGAACGGCCCGATACCTGCCGTTCCAGTCCAGACCGCTGCGCTGGACCGTCACCAGCTCCCCGGGCCATGCGCAGAACGCCTGTCCCACTGTAATTTCCATCCGTTTCAGCTCAGAGGCCGACTTGTCCAATTGGAACTGGCCACTGTAGCGCATCGCCTTATATGTGCTTTTTGCCGGCATTGTAATGACCCGCCGGGCCCGGCCGCCGCCGGCGGCGAAATCTGTGTTGTATACCGTCTCCACCGCACCGCTCCACCGGTCCCGCATCAATACCTGAGACAGCACCCCATACCGCCTGTCCCGGCGGACCAGCGAAATGACGGGGGAGCTGTCGTCCACCACCCGTTCCCGGCTGTTGTCCCAGCCGGACAGCACCAGTCTCCCCTCCCGGTCAAAGCGGGGGGCGACTCCGCCATAATATCGGGCAAACTCATACACCACCGACCACTCGCTGCTTCCCGTAGCCACGGAAAACCGGGAAACAGCGGGCAGGCTCGCCCCGGGCGCCACGGTGATCCCATAGGGATGCACATGGTCCCGGATAATATCCATCTGTGTGGCGGTCTGATAGTCCTGCCCCAGGGCCTCGTTGTCCAACAGGAGGGCGGCCATCCCCCGGCCGGACACCTCCAGCAGCCGGCCCCCGTTGGTAATGCTCACCTCACACTCGTCCACCACACCGGTAAATACCCGCCTGCCCTCGTGCTCCGCAGTAAAGCTCACCCAGTTCTCCAGCCTGGTGGTGTTGTTCTCGTCCCAGACACACCGCATCCAAAAGCTGTCGCAGGGCGTTCCGGCGGTATAGTCCAGCCGGCATGCCAGCAGTCTTGGCAGCGTCCAGTTCACCTGATTCACATCGGTCACATAGGCGGTCAACGCACCCGCACCTCCTCCCCTGCCCGAATCAGATTGGGGTTCTTAATCTGAGGATTCAGGGCCACCAGCTCCGCCAGCGAAATTCCGTACCGCCCGGCCAGCGCCCACAGGGTATCCCCCCTCACCACCCGATGATAGGCGGGCTGACCCGCACTTTCTCCGCTCCCCCCTCCGGTTGGGGACGTCCCCACCGTCCGGGCAGCCAGCCCGCTGTAAAGGCTGTGCTCCTCCCAAAACGTGAAGGAGTAGCGCACATAGTCAGGCCGGGGTTCCTGCTCCACCCGAAGGGAGACAAAATACGCACTGGCCACCTGCCACAGCGGATGGACCAGCAGCCCCGGCCCGCCCTCATAAAAGACGCAGGCCAGCCGCTGAAATTCCACATAGGCTCCCTCCCCCGCAAACTCCCCCTCCCCCTCCATAATCCGCTGCCCCATCCCCAAATCCTGGAGCTGATAACGGTCAAAGGGGGTCTTATGCACCGCTACCGACCGCTGAAAATCAATGGAGTACACCCGGGGATTGTGGGGCCAGGTGTAGCTCTTATAGCGCATTGGGGTTAAAATCATTCCGCCATTCCTCCTCAGTACAGATAGAAGCCCCCGTCATACCGGCGGCTGTCCCGGCGGAAGGCCCGGTCGGCCTGCTCCACCCAGTCCGGCCCTCCGCCCGAAGCAAACCGTCCCTCCGCTCCAAGCCGGACCTCTCCCGGGAGGTCCGGCCCCGGGACGAATCCCGTCTCCGTTTTGAGCCCCGCCGGACGGCGGGGCTCATCCCCCCACTTTTCTCTTTTTCCACGGCGCAGAGTTCCCCCGGTGGACGCAGATACCGCTCGGTCCAGCCGTTCCAGCTGGGCCGTCAGAGGAGCCTTCCATCTTTGCTCTGCCCTGGTCTCCGTCCCTCCGCCCGGCTGCCGGGCCAATTTCAGCTCGTTTCCCTCCCCCCTGTCTGGATGCGTGTCTCCCTGTTCCGCCGTGTTTTGGGGTAAAATATCCGTATAGTCAACCGCATTTATTTCCCGGTATACGCGCTTTTCTGTATCGTAAACCGCCCTTTCTCCCCCGGAAATGCCCTCTGTTTCCCTTGAATCTTCAACAGCTTCCCGCCTGTCTCCCCCGGTCAGGTTAGACAAACCCCGCTCCATCCGTCGCAGCTCCTCCAGCAGCGCACCCGTTCCATCTAGCAGCTCCTCCAGATAGTCACGCACCTATGTCCCCCCCTTCAGCATCTCAAAACGCTCCAAATCAAAGGCGTCGCTCTCCGCCCCCTCTCCCCAGTCCCCCGCGGTAGCCCCGCAGGCCGGACAGCGCTCCTCCAGCGCCCGGGCCCGACAGCCGGGACATAGCCGCTCCAGTCTCTCCTCCTGGTCCAGCAGCATATTAGTCAGACACCACAGATAGTCCCTGCCCTTCATCTCCCGCGCCCGTCTCTCGGTGGGCAGAGCGCGAAACTCCTTCAGCACCCGCCAGCGCAGCCGCTCGCCGGAGTCCCCGCGGAGTTTTTTTTTACCATCTCCAATGTCTCTCTGTCCAGCTCCGGCCCGGGGTCACTCTCCCGGCTGAAGGCGCTCCACCGGGCGGCCAGGGCAGCGATTTCCGCCACGGTCAGCCCGGCCAGCACCTCCCGGCCGCTTTGGAAAACAGGGGTCCGGTCCTCTGTCCGCTCCAGTGCCCGGGCCAGCAGGCAGGCGTTGGAGCACAGCGCCCGCTCCCCGCCGTCCCCGGACAGCTCCTCCCCCTCCCGCCGGGCCTGCAATATCTCCAGGGCCGACAGCAGCCGCAAATCGAACCCGTTTTCCAGGGATATCCGGTCCCGGCCGGCTAAAATCGACAGGGCCATGGCTTACACCCCCGTCTCAATCCGCCGGGAAGCCACCAGCGTCACCTTTTCCATCACCATACTGCCAATTTCGGCGCTCTCCTGAATGGCGCTCCACTGGCAGTCGGTGTAAATAATCTTTTTATCCGGCTTGCAAATCACCAGAGAGAAGCCGGACAGGGAATGAAAGTCGATATTGTCCCTGATGGCCTCGTCGGTGGCGTAGAGCCGGCTCAGCTCAATCTCATGGACCGCCTGACCGGCCACGGTGGCCACCGGCTCCGGCTCGCCGAAGGCCTCCACTGCAATGCTGCCCCTGGTCGTCCTGGCGGAGTAGCTCTGCACCACCGCCACGCGCACTCCGTCCGCCTCCAGATAGATATCGCTGCTTGTGGGGAATCCCGCGATACTCATAAACTACCTCCTTATTTTCATACCGTAATGTGTGCCGTCAGCCAGATTTGGTTCAGCCCATGGGCCACGGCGAAGGAGAAGTCCACCAGGCACCGGGTCGGGTCCGTCTCATCGGCCGTCACCGCAACATCCTCATACCCGGTAATAATCTCCCGGGCCAGCTTGTTCTCCAGCTCCAGCACCACCTGGGACCGGATGGCCCCCCGGCTCTGGACGGTGTTCTTGGCCCGGCGGAACCTGGTCCGCAGAACATCCCGCAGACCGGGGATCACATCGTCCACCACCCGTATGGCAGACAAATCCCGCCAGGAGGAATCCGCCGTTCCGCCTGTGGCGGTCCGTGTCGTCACGCCCCGCACCACGCTGACCACCCCTCCCAGGCTTTCCATTGGGGTAACGCCCCCCAGGATAAGCCGGTCGATGTCCCTGTCCTCCAGCCGGACGGACAGGCCTTCCAGCCCCAGCAGCTCCGCGCCCCCCAGGGGGACGGCGGGGTCGCTCTCGCCGGCGATGGCCCCCGCCACAGCGGCGGCCACAGTCAAGCCGGAAGCGGCCGCCCCCGCTCCGTCCACCCCTCCGGGGGCCACCAGCACCACCCGCTCGTGGTTGAGCTCCTTGGCCCGGGCAATCAGACTGTCCACATCCTCGTCCTTTCCCCCGGCCACTACGCACAGCCGCTCTCTGCGCATGCCGGAAGCCTCCACCACACTGTCCCTCAGCTTTTTCTGCACCGCCACATCGGTGCTTCCGCAGATCATCAGGGCGATGTCCTCCATCCCGGCCAGCTGGGCAAAGGCTCCCTCATAGCCGCTCTCCTCCGTCACCGGAAGGGCCGCCACCCTGGAAGCTCCGTTTTTCAGGGCCAGCCGGATGAGCTCCGCCATACCCTCACAGCCCTCGGAGCCAAAGACGGCCACCGCCCTGTCATAGCTTGTGATAATCTGAACCGTCCCCGCCGGGGCCTTGGTGTTGACGCCAACCAGCCCCACCACCCGGCCGGACCCACTGCCGCTGACCACCGCAGACGCGTCGTAGGAGGAGTAGACCCCCGGACGCTGATGTGCCGAAATACTCATTCTTTTACCACACCTCGCAATACAAAATCCACAAATGTGCCGCCTGTATCAGACACGGCGCACAGCCACGCGATGCAAACCGTCTCCACCGGCCGCTTCAGCCGCCGGCGCTCCGAATCCCAAACGGTCTGCCCACAGGAAAAGCCCTGTATGTCCATCCCGTCGGGGCCGCCCAAAATCAGCGCCCCGGCCAGGGCGTCAAAGGCCCTCTGCACCGTCTCCCCGCCCCCCTTTTCCGGGGCGTAAATGTCCAGCCCAAAGGTGAGCTCGGCCCTCTTGCCGTACCGCTCCTCCCACCGGCCGGATTGTTCGTCAAAGCGGTCGCCCAGATAGTTCTGAAAGCTGGCCGGTCCCGCCCGGCACCCCCGGAGAGAGACCACCACCACCGGCCCCTCCTGCTCCTGCCGGGGGGAATCCGGCCAGGCGGTGACAGCCCGTATCCCCATGCTGTTCAGATAGTCCGCCATCACCTGGCGGATGCCCTCCAATCCTGCGCTCATGCCGTCTCCTCTCCGGGGCAGAGCATTGCCCACCAGTGGGGGCAAACTCCCTCCCCTACCAGGTGGGCGGACCGGACCCGCCAGGTCCGGCTCTTCCACTCCACCACCGTGTCCGGGTCCAGGGGATACCCGGCGGGGCCCATGTATCGGAGCTGTTCCCGCCGTTCCAGTCCCAGCGGACCGGGCACCTCCTGCTCCCCGCTCCGCTCCAGGCAGGGCTGGATAATGGCCTTACAGCGCACCGTCTCCGCCCCCCGCAGCGTAACATCCTGCCCAAAGCGCTCCAAAATGTCGCTCCACATCCGCTCCATCATCCTTCCACCCCCTGAAACACAAATCCGGTGTCCTCCAGCCAGGGGGCCAGCAGCCCCTCGGCCTGGGCGGACAGGCTCCTGCCCGAAGCGCCCCCGCCGCTCTCTCTGCGGACGGTCAGATCACCAGCCGTAAAGGAGGTCACCTCACCGGCGCTCCCTCCTCCGGCCATTCCGGACAGCCGGTCCATCACCAGCATAGCGGCAGCCAGCGGAAAGGCAGGTCCGCAGTCCTCCGGGGCCACCCCCTCCTTCAGCCGGCCGGCCAGCAGCCCCTCAACGGCCTGAACCAGGGGGAGCAGCAGTTCCTCCCGGCCGGCCCCCATCGCCCTGCACAGGGCCAAAATCTGTTCCGTCATCTCACACCTTCAATACCTGGCTGGCCTTGGTAAATACCTTGGCAAAGCCGCTGATGGTGGTAATGGCGGCCCGCTCCAGCTGCCGGTCGATAAGCTTGTCATACTCCACCATCACGTCGCCGCTCTGAACCATCTCCAAGGCAAAGCGCCTGTCCAGTCCCACGGCGGTGCCGGCGGACAGCACGCCGGTGCGCAGCAGCGTCGCGCCCAGCGGCGTGGTCAGCTTTCCGGTGCCCTGGAAGTTAAGTCCGGTAAGGGGATTCTGGAACTCGGGCAGCTTGAGCAGCTGGAGCATCACATCGCCGGACACCAGCAGGGTATTCATCACATAGGGATCGAACTTCGCCCAGAAATCCACCAGGGTCTCGTAGTCCAGCGTCTTGCCCGTTTCAATGGCGGTCACCTGGGCGGGATTCTCGTTGCCGTCCCCGTTGATGAGCACATCCACCGCGTCCTCCAGGTGGGTCCGGGCGATGTGGGCGCCAATCTGCCGCAGGGTGACGGAAAACAGGTCCAGCTTCTGAAAGCGCACCGCCTCATAGCTGGCCACCAGCATCCGCCCCCTCTTTTTCAGCTTCACCAGATTGGCCTGCACCTTAATGGTGGTGGAGGGAATTCGCTCCCCCTCGGTCACCGGCTTCAGCTTCTTCTCCTCGCCCCCGGTCTCAGAGGAAATGGAGCGGTAATCCATCCCGTCGATTTTGGTAACAGCGGCGGTGATGTGGGGCAGGATATCCCCCTCCTCCATCCCCTGGCGCACCGTGCGGGCGATGTACTCAGGGAAGAGGACGGCGGCGTCTGAGGTGCGGAAAAACGTCTCCACCGGGTCGCTGGTCTCCCCCTTCACCTTAATGTCAAATCGTTTCAGCTGCCGCTGAAAGGCGTCCAGCCCCTCCAGACTGGTGCCCTTATACCGCTCGCTGGGGTCCTCCCGCTCCAGCACCTGGCTGAAGGACCGCCCGGTCTCCCGATACATCCCCTTGTCCAGCTTCAGATTGTCGTAATAATATGCCATATCTCATAACCTCCTTAAAAATTTACGCCAAAAACGCCCGATTCTCCTCCTCAAACCCGGCGTCCCCGGTGGAATAATTCAGCTGCGTCCGCAGCGGAAACCGCTCCCCAACCCTCCGGGCATAGGACTTTCTCAGCTCCTCCAGCTCCTGAAACGACAGCTTGCCCGCCAGCGACTTCACCGCCCGGCTGTCCAGCTCCCGGTCACACAGCAGGGCCAGCCGGACCACCTCCCCCCGGAGGTCATCCATACACTTCCGCCCCAGAGCGGCCTCCTCCTCCAGCCGGGCAGTCCCGCCCCATCGGGCAGTCTTCACCACCCCGGCGGCGGGCTGGGCGGGGACAGCCACAAAGGAGAACTCATAGGCGTCCCTGGCTCCCTCCAGGTCGGCCCAGCACAGCTGTCCGCCGTACTCCTGCCCCTTCTCGTGGCCGCAGTCGCTCGCCATCCGGTCACAGCCGCACACGGAGCACACGGCATGCTCCACCGCACACCCCACGCTGACCTCCTTCTTGATGCCCCCCTCGATCTCGGCAATCAGGTCCCGATTGCTGTCGGTGCGCACCATGTAGACGCAGCCCTTCAGCCACATGTAACCGTCCCCGGCCGCTGTCACCCGCCCCGGCTCCCGGACAATCTCCGTCTTATAGATCCGTGCGGCCTGTCCCAGGGCTGACCACTGGTGGTCAAAGATGCCCGCCTTGCCCACAAACATGGGGGCCAGCTGCTCCAGCGTCTGAGGGACAAACCGCTCAAAATCCCGGTCGATCTCGTTGTCACACAGCCGAACCGAGAAGGTATACACCTCCTCCGCCCTCAGCGGCTTCCGGGCCAGCGCCCCAATCAGCTCCAAATCCTGGGCTGTCACCGCCGCGTTTTCGCCGCCCACGGTCTCCTTCACAATTTTCATGTTTCCCTCCTCAATTTTTCGGCCTGAGCCCAGTACAACTCCGCTCTGGCCTCCTCCACCATATCCTGCAGATTGATGTCCTCCCAGACGATCTCCGCCCTCTCTCCAACCCCGTGGAGCCGCAGCCAAAGCTCTGCCACCCGGCACAGGGCGGGCTCCACCGCCCGCCGGATGGCGGTAATCTCGGTGGTGAGCATATCGGCCTGCTGGGCGCTCATCCGCTCGGTGGACGACCAGGACAGCCCCAGCATAAAGGGGGGAATCCCCGTCCGGGCCACCAGCTGCTCCAGAATCTGCCGCACCGGCGCCTGGCTGTCCAGAATGGGCCCGTCCGCCCCGATCACCTTGATGTCCACATCCCCCACCGCCACAAAATCCCGGACGGAGCCCTCCCGCCCAGCCTGCATGGCGGCAGACCACTCCTGGGCAATCTGGCCGCACCGCTCCTGGGCGAAGGTCTCCTCCCCCTCCCCGGGCTTACACACCACAGCGAAGCGGAGATTACCCGCCCGCTCCCAGTTCTGTCCGGTGGCCTGAAAGATTTTCAGCAAAATACCCGCCAGAAAGGGCATAGACCGCAGCAGCGACACCCCGCAGGGGGCGTCCCCCGTGG
>CANSXE010000057.1 GCA_947650875.1 uncultured Bacillota bacterium
GACCGTCCCGTCTACTGCAGCGACTGCTTCGCCAAGATGCGTGAGCAGCAGGGCTAATCATCACACCAGGAAAAAAGTCCGCCGTAAGGCGGACTTTTTCT
Source organism: uncultured Bacillota bacterium (assembly GCA_947650875.1). GTDB lineage: Bacteria > Bacillota > Clostridia > Oscillospirales > Oscillospiraceae > Lawsonibacter. The sequence continues at coordinate 102 of CANSXE010000057.1, forward strand.
ATTTTCAAGCGAAAACAGAGAGGGACGGCGCGGCTTAACACCGCGCCGTCCTGCACTGTGAATATAAATCTTTTTCAGGGTGCGCGTTTTGTTTACAGGGACATACTGGGCAAATTGTCCACAAAGGCCCGCAGCTGGGACTGGCTGCTCATCTGGCCCAACTGGAGCAGAATGGCCTGGCGCTGGGCCGGGGTGCAGCGGTCGTAATAGGAAGCCGCCTGGGGGTTGCTCTGCAGCAGCTCGCCAAATGTTACCGCCGCGTTCATGTTCAAATCCATACTATCACCTCGGCGACAGTATGCCCTCTTTCTCAATAAGTATGCGTACAGACCTCCAAAATTTTAGCCTGAATTACCTTCAGGTCCTCGAAGGTCTCGGGGCGGCGGCGGGGGTCCCGGAGGATCGCGGCGGGGTGAAACAGGGCGGTCATCCACACGCCGTTTTTCTCAAACCACTGGCCATGCTCCTTGGTAATCTTAAAGTCGGGCTTGATGATGCGGCAGGCGGAGATGCGGCCAAGACAGATGATAATTTTGGGGCGGATGAGGGCCACCTGGCTGCGCAGATAGTCGATGCAGGCGTCCTGCTCGGTGTTCAGCGGGTCCCGGTTCTGGGGTGGGCGGCACTTGACCATGTTGGCGATGTAGACGTTTTTCTCCCGGCTCAGGTCCACCATCTCCAGCATGTCGTCCAGCAGCTTGCCCCCCCGGCCCACAAAGGGCTTGCCCTGCAAGTCCTCATTTTCACCGGGACCCTCACCGATGCACATCACCTCAGCATCCCGGGGCCCGGTGCCGAAGACAACATTGTGGCGGGTGTCCGCCAGGGCGCACTTTTGGCAGGACAGGCAGGCCTGCTCCAGCTCCTCCCAATTGGTAAACAGCATATCGCTTCCTCCTTATGCAAAGTTCGACACTATCATGTTTAGTATACCATAATTTCATTCCCCGTCAAAGACTTTTTGACAAGAAAAAATTCGTCGAAAATTTTATTCTGAACTTTTTTTTCCACTTTATCCGAGCAGGACAACAGAGACACGTCCACAGGGAACACAAGATATAGAAGCGAAGGCGGGGAATATATCGTACATTTTGTGTTGAATGCGAAAAAGAGAGAGAACTAAAAAACGGATAGAACGTATGTTTTAAGCCTGAAAATGCAAGTTTTTTAGGGAAAATGGGGTTTTTACAACAAAAACGACAGAAAAAAACTCTTGATTTTTATATGGACAAGATTTATACTAGAGAAGCGCAGTGGAGGGAAGTGGAGTAAAATCCCTAAATAAAACACCAAAGTGGGGGAAAGGTGATGGACAGTGACCGGCACATACGAGCACAGCATCGACGCCAAGGGCCGGCTGTTCATCCCCGCCAAGCTCCGGGAGGAGCTGGGCTCTGCCTTCTACCTGGCCATGGGTGTAGACGCCTGTCTGGCGGTCTACCCCCAGGCCACCTGGGACCGCTTCACCGAAAAATTTGCCTCCCTGCCCATGAGCCAGTCCAAGGGGATGCGCCGCCTGTTTGCCAACGCCGCCAAGTGCGAGCCGGACAGCCAGGGCCGTATTGTGATTCCCCAGAAGCTGCGCAAGTATGCCGGACTGGAGAAGGAAACCGTTATCATCGGCGTCCACGACCGGGCGGAGATCTGGTCCGCCGAGGCCTGGAACGCCCAGGAGGAGGAAGAGATGACCCCCGAGATGATGGCCGCCTGCATGGCGGAGCTGGGGTTCTGAATTCTTTTTCTTGAAAGAAAAAGAATCAAAAAGAACTTCCCTGGTTTCCCGCCGGAGACGGGAAACGGAGAAACGATGGGACAGGTGCCATGAATGAATATACCCACCGCCCGGTGCTGCTGGACGCGTGCATCGAGGCGCTGAACATCCGCTCGGACGGAGTCTATCTGGACGGCACCCTGGGCCGGGCGGGCCACAGTGAGCAGATCATCCGGCGGCTGACCACCGGCCGTCTCATCTGTGTGGACCGGGACCAGGCGGCGCTGGAAGCTGCCCGGGAGCGTCTGGCCCCCTGGGTGGACAAGCTCACCTTAGTCCACAGCAACTTCGACCGGGTGGATGAGATATTGGACAGGCTCTCCCTGCCCGGCGTGGACGGGATGCTCTTCGACCTGGGCGTCTCCTCCCCTCAGCTGGACGACGGCAGCCGGGGCTTCTCCTACATGGCCGACGCCCCGCTGGACATGCGTATGGACCGGGAGGAGAGACTCACCGCCGCCGATGTGGTGAACGGCTGGCCCCAGGAGGAGCTGCGCCGGATTATCACCCAGTACGGCGAGGAGCGCTACGCCCCTCAGATTGCCGGAGCCATTGTCCGCCGCCGGGCGGACAGGCCCATTTCCACCACCCTGGAGCTGGCAGAGGTGATTAAAAGCGCCATGCCGGGGAAGGCCCTGCGGGAGAAGCAGCACCCGGCCAAGCGCACCTTCCAGGCCATCCGCATCGCCGTCAACGACGAGCTGGCCAGTGTGGAGCGGATGCTCCGGCGGGCGGTCCCCCGGCTGAACAGAGGGGGCAGGCTGGCGGTCATCACCTTCCACTCTCTGGAGGACCGGATTGTCAAGACCGGCCTGGCCGATTTTGCCCGGGGGTGCACCTGCCCGCCGGACTTCCCCGTCTGTGTCTGCGGCAAGACGCCGGATATCAAACTGATCAACAAAAAGCCCATCCTGCCCACTGAGCAGGAGATAGAGGAGAACCCCCGGGCCCGCAGCGCAAAGCTGCGGGTTGCGGAAAAACTGTAAAAGGAGCACCGTCATGGCCAAGTACCGCCGCCGTAATACAATTGCATACAGCACCTACGGCAGCGTGGCCTATGCCCCAGCCTATGAGGGAAACACAGCCCGCGTCCCCCGGCGGGAGGAGGAGCTCCGGCGGGCGCCGGCCCCCTATCCCAAGCGGAGACAGCAGGTCCGGAAACACGAGCGGGCCAAGGTACAGGTCCGGCAGGCGGGCACTGTGGCCCCCTTTGCGGTAATCGGATTTTTGGCCGTGGCTATTTTCGCGGTGATGCTGGTGACAAGCTACGCCCAGCTGACAGTGGCCAATGACGAGATGGTTTCCCTGCGCAAGGAGCTGTCCGCCCTGAAAAGCGACAACGCCACCCTCACCGCCCAATACGAAAAGGTCTTTGACCTGGCCACCATCCAGAAGGCGGTAGGGGAGACCATGGTGCGCCCCACCAGCGAACAGGTGGTGTACATTGATCTGTCCGAGTCGGACACCGTTATCGTCTATCAGGAAAACGCGGGACCCTCCAGATTGCAGGGCTTTTTGGACGGGGCAGGAAACATCTTTGACAGCATTATAGAATATTTCCGCTGACCCGTACATAGTGTAGCTACGGGCCGGCTGAGTCAAGGCGCACAAACTCACCGGTAAATAGAGAATGTTCGGGCGCAAGAAAGGGATTTTCTTGCGCCTTTTTACGGCGAAAGGGGTGAATTCTTCATGAGCAGATCCACGCGCGGGCCGGCACGCGGGCCGCGAAGCCGGCCCTCAGGCCGGCCTGCTGGCAGAAGCAGATATGAGCAGGGGCTCAGCTGGGCGGGAACCCCCACCGCCGCCACCCGGGGCAGCCACTCCAAACGGTCCATCCTGCGGCGCACCCTGGCCCTTATGGGCCTGTGCGGAGTTTTGATATTCATCCCCATTGCCTGGAAGCTGTGGGACATTGCCATCGTCCACCACGACGAATATCAGAAACGGGCCAGCGACCAGCAGACTCTGGATTTTTCCATTTCCGCCAAGCGGGGCAACATCTACGACCGAAACGGCAATGTGATGGCGATGTCGGCCACGGTATACAAGCTGATTCTGTCCCCCAGGGATCTGGTAAACAGCGTCTCCAAGAAGGACGAGGAGGGAAAGGAGCTTGCCGCCGAGGTCTATCAGGCCAAGGTGTCTGCCCGCCAGGATCAGATGGTGGAGGAGCTGATGACCCTGGTTCCCACCCTGGACCGGGAGCGGGTGACAAAGCAGGTCCACGCCACCAACTCCGCCTACTGGGAGGTCAAAACCAACATCGAGGAGGAGGACGCCGAGGTCCTGCGCGCGTATCTCGCGGAGCATAAAACCTCCTCTTACCTCTATCTCCTGCCGGACACCAAGCGGTACTATCCCTACTCCAGCCTGGCCGCTCAGGCGCTGGGGTTTGTCAACGCCAACGGCGGCGCCTACGGCATCGAAGCGGTATATAACGACGTGCTGGAGGGCACCCCCGGCCGGGTTATGACCAACAAGACCGCCGGCGGCACAGAGCGCTTTAATACCTATGCCGAGTACATAGATGCGGTGGACGGCTACAACCTCACCCTCACCATCGACGCCACCATCCAGTCCTATCTGGAGAAAACGCTGGATGAGGGCATCAAGAAATATGATGTTCAGGACGGGGCCTTTGCCATCGCCATGGACCCCAACACCGGAGCGGTTTTGGGGATTGCCAGCTCTCCGGATTTCGACCCCAACAGTTACTCCACCATCATCAACGAGCAGCTGATGGCCGAGCTGGAGGAAAACACCAACTCCATTTTTGAGCAGCTGAAGGCCGGCAACACCGAAAATCTTTCGGACAGCGAGCTGATGGCCAAGGCGGAGAGCCAGGCCTACTCCGACGCGGTAAATACCCAGTGGCGCAGCCGGGCCATCGACTCCCGGTATGAGCCGGGCTCCGTATTCAAGGCGGTGGTGCTGGCCGCCGCCCTGGAGGAGGGGCTGGTCACCGAGAACGACCACTTTTTCTGTTCCGGCTCGGCCAAGGTGGCCGACCGGGAAATCCACTGCTCCAACCGCAACGGCCACAAGGACCAGGACCTGACCGAGGCGGTGGGCAACTCCTGCAACCCCGCCTTCATGGAGATCGGCCAGCGGCTGGGCAAGGACAAATTTTACCAGTACTTCGAGTCCTTCGGCCTGATGGAGAACACCGGCATCGACCTGCCCGGCGAGGCCAGCCTGAAAAACGCCATCTGGTCCAAGGAGAAGATGGGCCCGGTGGAGCTGGCCACCGCCTCCTTCGGCCAGCGCTTTGAAATCACCCCCCTGCAAATGATCTGCGCCTTTTCCGCCGTCATCAACGGGGGTAATCTGGTGAAGCCCTATGTGGTTCAGTCGGTGAGCACCGAGGACGGCACCGTCATTCAGAACACCCGGACAGAGGTGGTCCGCCAGGTCATCAGCGCCGAAACCAGCCAGCGGGCCGCCGACATACTGGAGAAGGTGGTATCCGAGGGCACCGGCGGAAACGCCTATGTGGCGGGCTACCGCATCGGGGGAAAAACCGGCTCCTCTGAGGTGCGGACCGAGCAGGACCACACTCTGGTCTCCTTCATGGGCTACGCCCCCGCCGAAGATCCCCAGGTGATTGTCCTGCTGGGCTACGACCGGCCCCTGCCCAAGGAGCTGGGCGTCCACTGCAACATCATCGCAGACGGCACCTACATCAGCGGCGGCAACATGGCCGCCCCCATGGCCGGCCCCCTCATTGCCGAAATACTGGACTACATGGGCATAGAAAAGGTATACAGCGCCGACGAGTCCGCCGCTGTGGACGTGGCCATGCCCAAGGTGACAGGGAAGTCTTTGGACGACGCCAGGAAGGACCTGGAGAAGAAAAATCTAAAATGCCGCACCATCGGTGAGGGGGACACCGTCTCCCGCCAGGTGCCCGCGGCCAATACCAGCATCCCCGGCGGCTCCACAGTCATCCTCTATCTGGGCGACGCCGCCCCGGAGACCAGCGGGGAAGTCCCGGACGTCACCGGCATGACCTATGAGAAGGCCAGGAGCACCCTGGAAAAAGCTGGCTTCTTTATGCGGGCCTCGGGCGTATCCACCTACTACGGCAACTCCACCACCGCCGAGCGCCAGAGCGTAACCGGCGGAGACATAGCCGCCATCGGCACCGTTGTGGATGTCCGCTTCTACAACGTGGTGGAGGACGCGGGGTAGGCCCCAAAGCTCCCTGAAAGAGGGAGCCATTAGAGAGAATAAAACTTTGCCCTTTGAGGGGTGACACCATGATCTTGCGCGAGCTGTTAGCCGGCGTCCCCCTCACAGGGGGGAACCTCAACCCGGATATGGAAATTTCTTCCATATCCTACGACACCCGGACGCTGGCGCCGGGGGCGCTCTTCGTGGCCCTGTCTGGCGACAAGACCGACGGCCACCTGTACATCCAAACCGCTTTGGAAAAGGGGGCCGCCGCCGTCCTGTGTGAGCGAGCCCCGGAGGAAGCCGGTCCCTGGCTGACCACTCCGGACAGCCGCTGTGCCCTGGCCCTGGTCTCGGCCAACTGGTTCGGCCGTCCCGGAGACGGAATGACCCTGGTGGCCGTTACCGGCACCAACGGCAAGACCACCACCACCAGCCTGCTCAAGGAGCTGCTGGAGCAGGTGACGGGGGCGAGGGTAGGCCTTGTCGGCACCAACCGGAACATGATTGGCGGCGTGGAGCTGCCCGCCCACCGCACTACCCCGGAGAGCTACGAGCTGCAATCCTTGCTGCGCCGGATGGCGGATGAGGGCTGCGCCTATGTGGTGATGGAGGTCTCCTCCCACGCTCTGGTCCAGCACCGCACAACGGGGCTCACCTTTCATGCGGCGGTCTTCACAAACCTGACCCAGGATCACCTGGATTACCACCACACCATGGAGGACTACCGGGCAGCCAAGGGCCTGCTCTTTGACCAGTGCAGACAGGCCGTCCTCAACCTGGACGACGAGACAGGGCGGTGGTATCGGGAGCGGGTGAGCTGTCCCGTGTTCACATACTCAGAGAACAAGAACGTGGCGGACCTGACGGCGAAGAATATCCGCCTGTTTCCCAGCCATGTGGAGTTCGAAGCCCTGATCCTGGGCAAGATATCCCGGGCCCACCTGCCCATTCCCGGAGGTTTTTCCATCTACAACGCCCTGGCGGCGCTGTCCGCCGGACTGTGCCTGGGGCTGGAGCTGGAGAGGATGACGGCAGTCATGCCGGCGCTCCATGGGGTAAAGGGCAGGGTGGAGGTGGTGCCCGTCCCCCGGGCCTACACCGTGATTATCGACTACGCCCACACCCCCAACGCCCTGGAGAACATCCTCACCACCGCCCGGGACTTTACGGCGGGGCGTCTCATCTGTGTCTTTGGCTGCGGCGGCGACCGGGATAAGACCAAGCGGCCCATTATGGGGGCCATCGCGGCCGAGCTGGCCGATGTGGCGGTGGTCACCTCCGACAACCCCCGCACCGAAGACCCGCAGTCCATTATCGAGGACATCCTGGCCGGCATGGGGGAGGAAGGAGCTGCCCTCCATGTGGAGCCTGACCGCCGGGCGGCCATCGCCTGGGCCCTGGACCAGGGCAGGCCGGGGGACGTCATCGTCCTGGCCGGCAAGGGACACGAGACCTATCAGGAGATCGGAACCGTCCAATTCCACCTGGACGAGCGGGAAGTGGTGGCCGATTATTTTGAGCAAATTGCCCTCCGACAACAAAAGACTGGAAAAGTTCCCGCAGATGTGATATAATTCTTCGCGTTTCAAAAGAGAAAAACCGGGAGGACTCAAAATATGACATTTATTCTGAGCTTTATTGTGGCCTTTGGCGTAGCCGCCATTGTGGGCCAGCTTCTCATCCCCCTGCTGCGGCGGCTGAAGGCCGGGCAGTCCATTCGGGAGGACGGCCCCACCTGGCACATGGCCAAACAGGGCACCCCCACCATGGGCGGCATCATGTTTATCCTGGCCATCGGCGCGGCCTGTGTGGTGGCGGGCTGGGAGGAAATCCTGTCGGGGAACTATAACCATCTGTACGTCTTCCTGTTCGCTCTGGTCTTTGGCGTCATCGGCATGATTGACGACTTCCAGAAGCTGCGCCACCATGCCAACGAGGGCCTCACCGCCGCCCAGAAATTTCTTCTCCAGCTGGCGGCGGCCATCGCCTTCACGGTGCTCATGCGGGGGGAGGGCTATCTCACCCCCAACCTGTTTATCCCCTTCTTCAATGTCACCTTCCCCCTGCCCTGGGTGGTGTATATGGTCTTTGCCGCCTTCGTCATGGTGGGCACGGTAAACGCCGTCAACCTCACCGACGGCATCGACGGCCTGGCCACCGGCGTCACCATCCCCGTGGCCCTGTTTTACATGGCGGTGTCCGCCTGGTTCGGCCGCAGCGACCTTGCCATCCTCTCCGCCGCCCTGGCGGGGGGACTGGCCGCCTTCCTCATCTATAACTTCCACCCCGCCAAGGTCTTCATGGGGGACACCGGCTCCCTCTTCCTGGGGGGCATGGTGTGCGGCCTGGCCTTCGCCTTGGATATCCCCCTGGTGATTCCCATTGTGGGCCTGGTCTATGTGGTGGAGGTGCTGTCCGACATCATCCAGGTGGTCTATTTCAAAAAGACCCACGGCAAGCGGTTTTTCCGCATGGCTCCCCTCCACCACCACTTCGAGATGGGGGGCTGGAGCGAGACCAAGCTGTTCTGCGTCTTTTCCGGCGTCACCCTGGCCCTGTGCTGCCTGGGCTTTTTGGGGATTATGTACCGGTATCCCATATGAATAAAGCCCCCCTTGCCAAAGGGGGGAGGGCCGCCGGGCGAAGCCCGGTGGCGGGGGGATTCCGATGGCTGGTACGGCTGAGTTGAACGGAATCCCCCAGTCACCGCCTGCGGCGGTGCCAGCCCCCTTTAGCAAGGGGGCCTTTGGAGCAACAACGAAACAGTCTGCGCCCAAAAGCCCCCCTTGCCAAAGGGGGGAGGGCCGCCGGGCGAAGCCCGGTGGCGGGGGGATTCCGTTTACAGAAAAATGCTCAAATAAACTGGAATCCCCCAGTCACGGCTTCGCCGTGCCAGCCCCTTTGACAAGGGGGCCTTTGGCAAAACCTGAAAGGAGGCAAAACCCTTGGCCCGCAAAGCGAAACGCGATTTAACCATGGAGGAACAGCTGGCCCGGGGTCCGCTGGACCTGCCCTTTCTCATGCTGGTGCTGCTGCTGCTGGGCATCGGCCTGGTGATGCTCTTCTCCGCCTCCTACTACACCGCCTACCGGGACTCCACCCCCGCAGTAAACCACAACCCCTACTACTACATCGTGCATCAGGCTGCTTACGCCGCGGCGGGGGTGGCGGCCATGTATGTGGTATCCCGCATCAACTACCAGCACTTCCGCTGGATGGCTCCTCTGGTGCTGGGTGTGTCCATTGTCCTTCTGATTATCTGCTACATCCCCGGCCTGAACGCCCCCATCAACGGCCAGCGGCGCTGGCTGAAGCTCCTGCTGGTGGCCGGCCCTACCTACCAGCCCTCGGAGATTGCCAAGGTGGCGGTGGTGCTCTTCTTTGCCGCCCGGCTGTGCAAGCGGGACACGGAGCACAAAAAGCGCTTCACCAAGCGCACCGGCCTGGGGCGGCTGCTGAACTTCCTGGAGGGGATCGGCTTTCTGGAGCTGGTGCCCTACGGAATTGTACTGGTAGTGGTACTGGGTCTGGTGGCATTTGAACGCCATGTCTCCGGCGCCCTTCTGGTGGCGGTGGGCGCCGCCGCCGTCCTGCTGGTGTCGGGCATCAGCCTGTGGTGGTTTACCTTTCTCGGCGGAGCCGGTGTGGGCCTGGTGGGGATCATGTATGCGACCACCGGCTATGTGCGGAAAAAGTTTGCCCTCTGGCTGGACCCCTGGTCGGCGGACCCCCGGGTGGAAGGCTTTCAGTTCCGCCAGGGGATGTATTCCATCGCCTCCGGGGGCCTGCTGGGCCGGGGACTGGGGGAGAGCGGCCAGAAGTACGGATTTGTCCCCGAGCCGGAGAACGACATGATTTTCTCCATCGTGGTGGAGGAGCTGGGGCTGGTGGGGGCTTACCTCATCCTGCTGCTGTTCGCGCTGCTCATCCTCCGGGGCTACTGGATCGCCCTCCACGCCCGGGATAAGTTCGGGATGCTCGTTGTGGTGGGCATTATCACCCTGCTTGCCGCCCAGACATTTTTTAATATCGGCGTGGTTACCGGGCTGATCCCCAACACCGGCATCTCTCTGCCCTTCTTCAGCTACGGCGGCACCGCTCTGATGATACAATTGGCGGAGATGGGCATGATATTAAGTATTTCACGTCAGATACCGGCCCCAAGAAAGGATTGACGAGGTGTTATTATGAACGTACTGTTTACCTGCGGCGGCACCGCCGGCCATGTAAACCCGGCGGTGGCCCTGGCACACATTTTTCAGGAGAAGCACCCCGGCTGTCGGGTCCTCTTTGTGGGGGCGGACGGCGGCATGGAGAACAAGCTGGTGCCCAAGGAGGGCTACCGCATCCAGACCGTCACCATCACCAACTTCCACCGCTCCTTCGCCCCGGCGGACATCGCCCACAATCTGGGCACCCTGATGAACATGCAGAAGTCCAAAAAGCAGGCCCGGGCCATTCTGGACGAGTTCAAGCCCGACCTGGTGGTGGGCACCGGCGGCTACGCCTCCTTCCCCGTGGTCAACGAAGCGGCCCACCGGAAGATTCCCACCGCCGTCCACGAGTCCAACGCCGTCCCCGGCCTGACCACCAAGGCCCTGTCCAGGGTGGTGGACCGGGTGATGGTGGGCTTTGAGGAGAGCCGGGAGCACTACGACGACCCGGGCAAGGTGGTGGTCACCGGCACACCTGTGCGGGGGGACTTCTTCAAGTACACCAGGGAGGAAGCCCGGGCCAAGCTGGGCTTTACCGACGAGCGGCCCCTGCTGCTGTCCTACTGGGGCTCCCTGGGGGCGGAGGTGATGAACCAGAAGATGATGGACTTCATCGCCAAAGAGTGCTACGAGGGCGCCCCCTGGCGGCACATCCACGGCGCGGGCCGGGACTACCCCTGGATGCAGGAGGAGCTGCTCCGCCGTGGCCTGAAGCTGGGGGACAACGGGGTGGAGGTCCGGGAGTATATCTACGACATGCCCCTGGTGATGGCCGCCGCCGACCTGGTGCTCTGCCGGGCGGGGGCCTCCACCATCTCGGAGATCGCCGCCCTTGCCAGGCCCGCCGTGCTGGTGCCCTCCCCCAACGTCACCGCCAACCACCAGGAGAAAAACGCCCGGGTGCTGGCCGACCAGGG
>CANSXE010000058.1 GCA_947650875.1 uncultured Bacillota bacterium
AAGGAGTGATACACATGATTCGCGTTATCATGGGCAAGAAGGGCTCCGGTAAGACCAAAAATGTGATCGAACTGATTAACAACGCCGTCCAGACCGAGCACGGCAACGTGGTCTGCATCGAGAAGGGCAACAAGCTCACCTTCGATATCCATTACCACATCCGCCTGGTGGAGGCCAGCGAGTACGATATCGCAGACTACACCGCCCTGAAGGGGTTTATCAGCGGCATGTACGCCGGCAACTACGACATTACTCATATCTTCATCGACAGCCTTACCAAAATCGTAGGCGGTGAGTGCGACAACGAGACCGAGAAGTTCCTGGACTGGCTGAACAAGTTTGCCGAGCGGCACAACATCAAGTTCACCATCACCATCAGCGACGACGCTTCCCTGGCCCCTGAGGGTGTGAAAAAATTCTTCTGAGTGTGATTACAAAACAGCGCTCCGGTCCTGGCCGGAGCGCTGTTTTTCTGTCTGCTTCAAGGGAAAGGAGGGTGATTCCTGTCTGTATAGTCCAATAAACCGGTCTGAAATAGAAAATATGTTCGATTTTAGCGGTTGACATCTGCCCGAAAATGGAGTATTCTAAATGCGGCTGTAGAACTTTTGTTCTATGGCCGCGTTTTCCTAAGCGATCCAGCCCAAAGGGGTCCCTGTTACGAAATGAAAACCGGCGCCCCCTGACAGGGACACCGGTTTCTGGTGGAGGAGGGTGGATTCGAACCACCGAAGCGAAACGCAACAGATTTACAGTCTGCCCCCTTTGGCCACTCGGGAACTCCTCCATATTTTATTGGAGCTGGTGGACGGATTCGAACCCCCGACCTGCTGATTACAAATCAGCTGCTCTACCGGCTGAGCTACACCAGCGCATGGCGACTGTCCAACAGCGAACGTTATTATAACAAAGGAATGGAGGTTTGTCAAGTAAAAAACAGAAAATTTTTTCTTTCACCTCTGCGGGATATTCAGACCGAGCCACCGGCCTGGATTTGTCCCAAATGCGGTGACGAGCAGTATCAATACGACCGGTGCAGGAGAGGGAGCCCTCTGTGCGCCCAATGCCTGGACCGTTTAGAAGCCGAGGAGGAAACACCATGACATTAGCGGAACTGTCTTTGGAGTACCGGGCCCATGCCCACGCGCTGGACCTGCGCATCTGTCAGCTGGAATACCTGCTGGAGGGCACCAGGAACGCGGACAAGCGCTGCCAGCTTCAAGACCGCATTCGGATGCTGTCCACCATGCTGCGGGAAGCCAATGAGCTGGCTGTGCTCACCGAACGATACTACGACAGGGGGTATCGCAGAAATGCCAAATACACGATATAGAAAGGGCAAGCTCTACGCCGCCGACATGGCGATGTACTCCCGGCAGATTGCCGGGGACAACAGCCAGGAGATCAGCCGCTTGAAGCGAAACCTGATCCGCTGCCTGCGGGAGGACATCACCGAGAAGCAGCGGCAGATGATTCTGCTGTACTACGCCGAGGGCAAAAACATGCGGGAGATCGGTGAGAGCCTGGGTATCGACAAATCCACCGTCTCCCGCACCATCAAGCGGGGAGAACGGCGTCTCCAGCGCTGTTTGCGCTACGGTGCGGAGGTCTACCTGCGGAGTATGGAGGACCTGTAGACAGAACAAGCCCCCAGCCGGTATCCCGGTTGGGGGCGGTTTTGTTGATTCAGCTGATTTGTCCCGAGGGAGAGCAGGTGAGGGACATATTGACTGGGATATTGCTGGAAGTCAATTTGGTGAGAGTAGCAGTTAATGTAGCGGTCCCACCAGATTTGCTAATCTTTTCACTGCCGTATTTCCACCCATCATAAGTATTGTTTGAACCGCTGGCACTGATTACCCAGGCAGTTTTACCATCATAACCAAAAGTAGCAGATAGCGTAACCTTGGCAACTATCGTTCCACTGTACTTCATTTCATGAATTCTGTCCGCGCGTTTAGTGCTGCTGCGGGCGACAGAATCATAAACAATTGTGGTAGTCACAATTTCAAAATCACCAAATTCGGTATGGATCACTTCGACATCCGGTGTATTGTTTGATACCGCCTGTGTGGGGAGAATCATTATAGATACCAACAAGGCCAAAGCAAGCAACAAAGCACCCGTTTTCTTCATTGTATCTCCTCCGTTGATTTGGAATAAATAATAATTGTATCAGTGATCTCTACAGTTTTGGGCTCGTTTTTAAGATAAAAGCTCAAAACACTTACGCTAACTAACGCCAGGACCAGTACTGCAACGCATCCCCAACGAAAGAGCATCTTCTTTCTGTGGTGAAGCGTTAACACATCCGGGTCCAGTGTCTCCAGAAAACCCTGAGCCAATTCCTCTGGGTCCCCCAGGAAATCGGTGACCTCCCGGGACGTAGCATTCGGATTGCCCTGAACAAAGTCCTCCGCCATTTGCCGCGTCTGGTCTAAAAAGGGTCTGCGAGTATTTTTAGGGCAGTCCAGAAAACGTTCCAGGCTGTTGAAGTAGCCAGACATGTCTAAACCAATGTTTTCCATACTGCTCCCCCCTTATTCCAGCTCCAGAACGCGGGCCAGAGCGGTGGTATAACGCTTGTACTCGCGAATCAGCGCATCCAGATAATCGGAGCCGGTGTTGGTAATGGTGAAGTAAATGCGGATGCGGTTATCTTCACTCAGTACCTTCTCGTGCTCGCAGATATAGCCGTTTTCCTCCAGACGGTAGATAGACAGGTACAGCGTATTGAAGGTGATATCCCCTCCACTGCGTTGCTCAATGGCGTTCATCATCTCGTAGGTATACATGGGTTTTTGGCGCAGAAGATGAAGCACCATCATTTCGGTGGTGGCTTTTTTCAGGGAAATTTGAATGTTTGCGGGACTCCCGCTCATTTTTTCTTTTTTTGCCATGATGCACATCACACAACCCTATAGAGTATGAACTCATTATACCAGAAAATATCTGATTGTCAATGTAGTTTCTCATTAAAAAGCATAAAAAATATCAAAAATAACGGTGCGGGGGTGGATATCCCAATAAATCCCATCAGAGAGCTGAAGAGCGCGGCCGGTCATGTATCCCGTTTTGGGGGACGGGGCTGGCTTTACAGCCCGAGAATCCGGGTGGCGATGGTGAAATAGATCAGCAGGGACAGAGCGTCCACCACGGTGGTGATGAAGGGGGCGGCCATCACGGCGGGGTCGATGCCCACCTTCTCCGCCGCCATGGGGAGCAGGCAGCCCACGATCTTGGCGCACACCACCGTGAGCATCAGAGTGAGGCACACCACGGCGGCCACCGCCACGGTGACGTCGGGGTTGTGCATCATCCACCGGTCCACCAGCAGCATTTTCACAAAGTTGGCCCCACCCAGGCAGGCCCCGCACAGCAGGGCCACCCGGATTTCCTTCCACACCACGGCCAGCACGTCGGAGAACTCCACCTCCCCCAGGGACAGGGCGCGGATCACCGCCACCGACGACTGGGAGCCGGAGTTGCCCCCGGTGCCCGACAGCATGGGGATGAAGGAGGTTAAAATCACGCAGGCGGCCAGGGCGGACTCGAAGCCGGTGATGATAAGGCCGGTGAAGGTGGCCGACAGCATCAGCAGCATCAGCCAGGGGATGCGGGCCTTCCAGGTCTCGAAGACGCCGGTGCGCAGGTAGGGCTTGTCGGAGGGGAGGATGGCGGCCATCTTCTCGAAGTCCTCGGTGGCCTCCTCCTCCATCACGTCCATGGCGTCGTCCACGGTGATGATGCCCACCAGCCGGTCCTCCCCGTCCACCACGGGCAGGGCGGTGAGGTCGTATTTGGAGAACATCTGGGCCACGTCCTCCTTGTCCTCGTGGGTGGTGACGGACAGGACGTTGGTCTCCATGATGTCGCTGATTTTGGTCTCGTAGGCCGACATAAGCAGACGCTTGACGGTCACCACCCCCAGCAGCACCCGGGTTTTGGTGACGTAGCAGGTGTAGACCGTCTCCTTGTCCAGGCCCACCTTGCGGATGCGGGCGAAGGACTCCTCCACTGTGTTGTTGGGGTGGAGGTAGACAAACTCGGTGGTCATCAGTGAGCCGGCCGAGTCCTTGGGGTAGTTGAGCAGCTTGTTGATCTGGCTGCGGGTGGATGCGTCGGTGTTGCGCAGGATACGGCTGACCATGTTGGCGGGCAGGTCCTCAATCAGGTCCACGGTGTCGTCCAGATACAGCTCGTCCAGCACCTCCCGCAGCTCCTTGTCGCTGAGGGCGCCGATCAGCTTCTCCTGGTCCTCCTCCAGGTAGGAGAAGACCTCCGCCGCCAGGTCCTTGGGCAGCAGGCGGAATACCAGAATCTCCTGCTCCACATCCAGCTCGTCCAGAAATTCAGCGATGTCCACCTCATTCATTTCGGTAAGGATCTCCCGCAGGGCGCGGAATTTCCGCTCCTGGACCAGCTCTATCAGCTGGTCCAGATCGTAGTTGTCGTGCATAGTGCTCTCCTCCTCTCGTTTTTTCAAACGCCAGGCGTGAAAAGCCGCAAAGCCACAGGCGCACCGCTCCTGTAAGCGCGCCTGTGGCTGCACATGTTCAAGGAGAGGGACGCACCCGTCCCTCAATTACCGGCGGCGGGACCCGCTCCGGCCCGCCGCCCCTCGTTCGTGGCAGCTCTCCGCTTTATGGCGACTTCGGCCTTCCATGCTGGGTCCCACTTCCTTTCCCTTTGATATTTACGGATTCTTAACTATCCTACGCTATTGTAACACCAATTGACACCCTTTTGCAAGAGGAAAGTTACTCCCAGGCGACCTGGGCGGAGGTTCCGACAATGTTGATGTAGCTGGGTCCCACTGCCAGGGGGATGGGCTTTCCGGCCTGATCCAGGAAAGAGAGGGTATCCGTCCGGTTTTCTCTCCTCCATTTGATCTGAAAGAGCATACCGTCCCGGAGGAGAAGGCCGTCTCCGGCGCCGGTGGTGCGCACATCCATCCGTCCGGCGGAGTCCCCCTTGACCTGCTTTACATCGGTGAACAACACCAGTACATTGCTCACGCACACCGCCTGATCGGTCTGGCCGTCTATGCAGGAGATGGGATCGGAGCCGTCCAGGCTCTGGGAGATGAGGTACTGATTTTTGTCTGCGTCATAGGTGAAGTATCCGGTCTTGTACCGGGAGAAGGGCACCGTCAGCTTGGACGCCTGCTGCCGGTCTCCGGCGGGCGGGTCCTGGTCAAAGGCCCAGTCCACAGAAAAGCCTGTCTCGTGGTCCAGGCGGAAGCGGCTGGGCATCTGCTCCAGCACCTTTTCGCTGGAGGTGAACAGGGAGTGCTCCAGTCCGGCGGTCTTCTTCCGGTCCGGGTCCCGCCAGCACATTTTACCGTAGGGGCCGTTGACAAAGTCGATGTGGGTGATGCCCCAGCTGTCAAAGGCGTCGTAGGCCTGGGGACTGCCGCCGGCGTGGATGTAGATGGCGTCGTGGCCCAGGGCCAGACTGACGTAGTAGTCCCGGGCAGAGCGGATGCTGCCCAGATCGCCTACCCCTTCCAGGTTCTGAAATACCCCCATCATCCGGGTGATACCCCCCTCAGCGACGATCTCATAAATCACATCCGCCTGGGCAATCCCGATCTGAGGCAGGGCCTTTCGCAGATTGTTGAACATAACGGCGACGGGCCGTTTTCCGCTGATATCCTCGTTCAGTCCCTCTCCGGTGAGGGGGTTGGTGTAGGGAAATTCCGGCTCAGGCTGCGGCTCGGGCTCCACCGGAACAATGACCGATACGGCGGGCTCATCGGGCGGGGCGGAGGAGACCTCACCCGGGTCTTTTTTTCCGCAGGCGGCCAGGGGGAGCAGCAGCAGGCCGGCCAGCAGCAGTGAGGTCCAGCGTCGTTTGTTCATCTAAAATCCCTCCAATCATCCCTCTTATCATACGATATTCATTGTGGAAAGTCAACAAAAGAATGCGCCCTTTTTTCAGTTATAGCATAGAAGAAGGGCCGTCTGACAGACGGCCCTTTATCTGTTACAGCTTGTCCAAGCCCAGCTTGAGACGGCGAAGTGTCTCCTCTTTCCCCAGAATGCAGCAGATTTCCACTGCGCCGCCGGGGGTGACGGCCTGGCCGGCGGCGGCGATGCGTACCGGCCACATGAGGGTGGCGTTTTTCACCTCCAGCTTTTCGGCCAGGGCCACCAGTCCGTCGTGAATGGCGTTCTGGTTCCAATCGGGGAGGGCTTCCAGCATGGGGATGGCCGACTCCAGCATGGTCCTGGATACCTCCGGATTGGTCTTGGACTTCTTGTTGGTGAACATGTCCGCGCTGTATTCGGGCAGGGCATCGAAGAAGGCCACTTTCTCCGGGATATCGGTCAGCTTTTCGCACCGGGCCTGGAGGAGGGCGGCAATCTCTGCCGCAGACAGGCGCTCATTTTTCACCGTCTGACGGATATAGGGCTCCGCCGCCTGGGCAAAGGCCTCTGGAGACATGGCCCGGAGGTAGAGTGCGTTGAAATGGGTCAGCTTCTCAATGTCAAAGATGGCGGGGGACTTGGACATGCCGGCCAGGTCAAAGGCCTTGGCCAGCTCCTCCAGGGAGAAGACCTCCTGCTCGGCAATGTCCCCCCGGGGAGACCAGCCCAGCAGGGCCACATAGTTGAGGATAGCGCCGGTGAGGAAGCCCTGGTCCTTCAAATCCTCGTAAGAGGGATCGCCGTGGCGCTTGGACATCTTGTTCTGGGCGTCCCGCATGACGGGAGAACAGTGGACATAGGTGGGGATGTCCCAGCCAAACCCCTCGTAGAGCAGATTGTATTTGGGAGCGGAGGACAGATACTCGCTGCCGCGGACCACATGAGTGATGCCCATGAGATGGTCGTCGATGACATTGGCAAAGTTGTAGGTGGGCATGCCGTCCCGCTTGATGAGCACCTGGTCGTCCAGGGTATTGTTCTCCACGGTGATGTCGCCGAAGATGGCGTCGTGGAAGGTGGTGGTCCCCTCCCTGGGGATACGCTGGCGGATGACATAGGGCTCGCCGGCGTCCACCCGTGCCTGGGCTTCGGCCGGAGACAGGGCGCGGCAGGGGTCGTCGGTCCGGGCAAAGTCGCCGGAGTCCTCCCCACTCTCCGCTTTTTCGCAGAAGCAGTAGTAGGCGTGGCCCTTTTCGATGAGCAGGCGGGCATACTTGCCATAGGTGTCCCGCCGCTCCGACTGGATATAGGGGGCCACGGGGCCGCCCACGTCAGGCCCCTCGTCGTGGTCCAGGCAGCACTCGGCCAGGGTCTTGTAGATTACATCGGTGGCCCCCTCCACCAGGCGGCCCTGATCGGTGTCCTCAATGCGCAGGATGAAGGTCCCTCCGGCGTTGCGGGCAATCAGCCAGGTGTAGAGGGCCGTGCGCAGGTTGCCCACATGCATATACCCCGTAGGGGAGGGCGCGAACCGGGTGCGCACCTTGCCCCTGGGAATTTTGGACTCCATCTCCTCAAAATACTTCATATCCAATGACATGTTCTCTCCTCCAGTACAAAAGGTGTTCCAGCTTGGAATGCGGAACCGTTTTATTTTGTCGCCCAGTTCCCGGTGGCTTCGGCGGTGAGGTAGGCGTTGACGAAGCCGTCTAAATCCCCGTCCATGACGGAGCCGATATTGCTGGTCTCGAAGGCGGTGCGGTTGTCCTTCACCATCTGGTAGGGCATGAAGACGTAGGAGCGAATCTGGCTGCCCCACTCGATCTTCAGCTGGACCCCCTTCAAATCGGAGATTTTCTCCGCCTTCTCCTGCATCTGCAGCTCCACCAGCTTGGCCCGGAGCATCTTCATACAGTTGTCCTTGTTCTGGAACTGGGAGCGCTCCTGCTGGCTGGCTACCACCACCCCGGTGGGCTTGTGGATGAGCCGGACGGCGGAGGAGGTCTTGTTGACGTGCTGGCCGCCGGCGCCGGAGGCCCGGTAGACCTGCATCTCGATGTCCTCGGGGCGGATGTCGATCTCTACGTCCTCGGGCAGGTCGGGCATGACCTCCACAGACGCGAAAGAGGTCTGCCGCCGGGCGTTGGCGTCGAAGGGAGACACCCGCACCAGCCGGTGGACACCGTGCTCCCCCCGGAGGTAGCCGTAGGCGTTTTCCCCCTCAATCATGATGGTGGCCGACTTGATGCCCGCCTCGTCCCCCTCCTGGTAGTCCATAATCTGGTAGGTGAAGCCGTGGCGCTCGGTCCAGCGGGTGTACATCCGGTAGAGCATCTGGGCCCAGTCCTGGGCCTCGGTGCCGCCGGCCCCGGGGTGGATGGTGAGAATCACGTTGGAGCGGTCGTACTCCCCGGTGAGCAGGGTCTCCAGCCGGGCGGTCTCCATGTTGGCCTCCAGGGCGGCAAAGCCCTGTTCCAGCTCGGGGATGAGACTCTCGTCCTCAAACTCGTTGCCCATCTCGCACAGGGCCATCAGGTCGTCCCACTGGGTCTGCCGCCGGTTCTGGCTGTCCACCTTGTCCTGGAGGTTTTTAATGCGCTGCTGCACCTTCTGGGCCTTGGCCAGGTTGTCCCAGAAGCCGTCGGCGGCGGACTCGGCCTGGAGCATGTCCAGCTCCCGCTCGGCCCCCTCCAGGTCCAGGGCCTGGGCCAGGTCCTTCAGAGCGGGGGCCAGATTGTTCAGCTTTACCTTATATTCATCAAATTGGAGCATTTTGTTCCCACGCTTTCTAATTAGTCAATCTATTATATATGAAGGCAGGGAAAAAGTAAAGGAAAAAAACAGGCGGCCACAGGCCGCCCCTACAGGAACGTTCGCAGAAGGGATACCCCCACCTGTTTTTACCCTTGCTTTTTGGCGAAAAAGCGGTACAATAGAGACACAGGACAAAAAGGAGCGTGCATTATGGGACAAAAGAAGCGGTACCATGTGGTCCGGAAGAATAAGGCGGATACCAGGGGGCTGTTCCGCCTTCTCCTGTGCGGCTATCTGCTCTACCTGGCCTGGCAGATGATTCAAAGCGGGGGCAGCGACCCCTCCTTTCCGCCCCTTGTGGCCTGGCTGCTGGGCGGTCTGTTTATCCTGGCGGCGGCTGGCTTTGGATATTACGCCTGGGGGGAGTATAAACGGGCCCTGAAAGAGGCGGAGCTGACCCCGGAGGAGGAGGAAGCGCTTCGTCAGGAGCGGGAGGAGTAAAGCCCATGGTGGAGAGGATAAGAGCGCTTTATGAGGATTACGCGGCGGAGTTTCAGAGTCTTGAGCAGAAGCGCCGGGCGGGCGCGGGCATGTTTGGCCTGACCGACGGCCCGAGAAACTACGCCTGCCACGAGCGGTTTGCTGAAAATCTGGAGCGCCTGCTGAAGGAAGCGGAGGAGACTGTGCCGCCGGAGCAGGCGGAGGAGATTTTGGAGTATGTCTACCTTGCGTACCAGGCGCGGAAGGAGAGACAGGACGCCGTTTATTGGATGCTGGGGGCGGTGCACGGCAAGACAATGGGGCTCATCTCCCGGCTCACCCCTGAATCCGCCGGTCGGCTGCTGGCGCGCTATGAAGGGGCTTACCCCCGCCGGGAGCAGCTGCCGGTGCAGAAAAAGGTGGCCGCCGCGCTGAAAAAGCGGGCGAAGCAATAGAGATGACAAAAACGCCTTGCGGCTTAATCTGCCGCAAGGCGTTTGCATTTCAGCTGACGGATGGGGAGGGGGCCTTTAAGCGGTCCAATACCATCTTGTATCCCCCCGAACCGTAGCGAAGCTCGGTATTCACCCGGGTGATGGTGGAGCTGCTGGTGGCAATTTCGCTGCGAATGGTCTCGTAGGTTTTCCCCTGAGAGAGCATAAAGGCCACCTGAAGCCGCTGGGCAAATGCAGACAGCTCCTGTACAGTGAGTAAATCGCCAAAAAAGCGGTAGCATTCATCTACATCCTGTAGGGACAGGATTGCCTGAAAGAGCGTGTCGATGGAATCACTGCGGTCGTTGCGAATGCGAGACATAGCGGAACAGCCCTCCTTAGCTCAAACGCTTAAAGCTCGACCTCCACAGGGGAGTCCAGGGTGACCGGGCCGCCAATCCAGGCGGCCACCTCCTCGCCGTCCCGGCGGACGACGGCGGCTTCCACCACTCCGGCGGGCTGGACATAGGAGCGGACAAAGGGACCATCGGGGGCGTTCTGGCTCTGGGCCACGGCGGCGGCCAGGGAGCCGGAGCCGCAGCTGCCCTCCCAAACCAGAGAATCGGCGGCGGGGACCTTGACCAGGGGGGTCATAGTTCCCTGCTCTGTGTCCAGGAAGATAACGCCGTAGGCATCCAGGTCGGGGATATCCCGGAACAGGGGCTCGGCCTTCTGGAAAAATTCCAGGCTGGGGGGCACGTTCTCCACCACCAGGTGGGCGATACCCACCAGATCCACCATGGTGGCGGGACAGCCGTCCACCTCCGTCCGGCCCACGCCCCGGGGCAGGGGCATCTGAGCCCGGGCGGTGCCGGCGGCCAGGTCCACATCCACCGTTACCGGCCGGTCACAGCCGCTCACCTCTACCTGTACCTGGGACGCTCCACCCAGCTGCCGGGCCAGGAGCATTCCGAAGGCCCGGGTGGCGTTGCCGCAGAACTCGCCCCCGGCCATCTCCATCCGGCCCGCGCCCCCCATCACCGGAGAACAGACGAAGCCCACCTGCTCCACGTCGGAGCCCTCCATGAGCCGGGAAGCAAGCCCGGCCCGGTCCCCAAGGGGGACCGGGTCCAGGACGAACAGTGTGATATTACCTGCGGGGTCTGCCCGCAGTACGTTCAGTGTCATGGCTTACTGGAAGTCGGGGATGAATTCCTTGACGATGTCCAGCAGCTCGCCGCTGCGGATCATCTTCTCCACCTCCAGGATGTCGGGCCAGATCTCCCGGTCGATCTCATAGAAGTCCACCTTCTCGCGGACGTGCTTGTAGAGGGCCTCATGGACGGGGGCGATGCCCTGGCCGTGGGTGTTCAGCTGGCGGCGGATGTCGATGGCCTGGCAGGCGGTGAGCAGCTCGTCGGCCAGCACGGAGAAGGTGTTCTGGA
>CANSXE010000059.1 GCA_947650875.1 uncultured Bacillota bacterium
CGGCGTGCCAGCCCCGCATGGTCCAGGGCAGGGTCTGAATGACCCGCTCCCGGCCGACGAAGGCGTGTACGCATTTTTCCACATCCGGCCTGTTCCAGCGGCTGATAAACACCTCCGGGTCGGGCTGGGCCACCCCGGTGGAGTGGACCATGACCCCTTTGGGCGTGATGGTCCGGCCGATTTTATAGCAGTCGTTTTCCGTGAGGAATTGCTGCTCCAAGTCAAGTTTCATGACAGCCTCCTTTGCGGCGGGGCCTGGAGGGGCCCTACCATCCTATGCGGGAGGACGGGGAAGTGCTGTTGTTGGAGGGGATTAGAGAAATAAGTAACACCTCACCTTTTTAGGGGTGAGGCGTTTTGGCGATTATCTGAAGACCAATTTATATTGGTCAATTCCAGGTATCGTTTTTAAGAAAGCTTCAATAACGTTTTTGGCTTCTTCATCGGCTTGCGTAAGGAGACCTTGATCAATAGCGATTTGCTCCATAACGTTTTTCTCCGCACTGATAAATTTGTTGTAATCATTAAATGTGGTCTGATTGAACAGATTGTTTTTGACCTCTAAGACGTTAATGGTCTCCTGTGGGATGTTATGGTCGAAAATTTTGCTGGAGGGAATTGTTACTGTGATTGTTTTAGTGAGTTCATTCACATTGAATTTGACCCCTTTAAGATCTATGCTGGTTGTTATGACACCGTCGTATGTAGCGAGTAGACTTGTATCGCTGAAGGGCATGGTCCATCCCCAAAGCCAAGTCTTGTCGCTTTCCTGACGGCTTGCGTTTCTGTACATATATTTCTGGGTTACCAGTTCACTAAGGGAACTGATTTGTTCTTCGAGAACATTTCTTGTTATAACAGGCACAGTTTCCTGTACGTTGAGGAGTTCTTCCACTTGATTTGTGAGGTCCTCGTTAATTGCGTTTAGGTCGCTTACCTGCTGGGTCAAAGCGTTTGTAGATTCCTGATACAGGTTTAATTGCTCCTCCGCATAGGTCAGTTGTTCCTGTACATTACTTAATTCAGCTAATTTGGTTGTTATTTCGCGGTTTTCTTTTTTCAGTCTGCTGTAATCTGCTGCGCGCTGTACCGTTAGAACTGCGCCAACACAAATTAACACAAAGGCAATAATACCGATCCATTTGCGTTTTGCCTTAATCAAGGCAAGCACATTTGTAAAAACAGCCAACTCCCCCATATTTCAAAAACCTCCCAAATTTTGTAGGGCCCAGGGGCTTTCGCCCCTGGGTGCCGGGCAAAACAAAAACACTGCGTAGCGCAAACCTACACAGTGTGAGAATCATATTCCACCTAACAAAAAATGGCAGGAAACAAATACAGCAAAGGCACCCTTTGACAAATAAGGGTGAAATGTCGTATAATATCCCTTGCGGATACGGTTGGTTGCCGTTGTATAGGTGTGGTTCTCACCTGTGCAGGCCTGCAAGTGTTGCGAGCACTTGTGGGCCGCCGCGCTTTTGTTTTCCTTGTCGATTATACCACGGAAGTTCTGCCAAAGCAAGACAACTTTGCCAGAACTTTTAGAAAAATACAGGCTGGAAGGGATTCCCTTCCAGCCTGTTGTTATACCTCAATGGTGTTGGCATCCCGGAGGTGGGACTGTGTGTACAGGATGATGCTGTCGCCCTCCTTGAGGACCAGGTCGCCGTTGGGGATAAGGATGTTGCCCTTCCGCCGGACCATGACGATGATGGTCTGGCGGGAGATGTCCAGCTCCCGGATGGGCAGGCCGTTCCAGGGGTTCTGACTGCGCAGCACCATCTCCTTCAGGTCGATGTGCTTGTCGTTCCCCAGGGACTTGGCCCCCAGTACCAGGGTGTCGCCGGCGCGGAGCTCCACGCTGCCCCGGGGCACAACAATTTTTCTGTTGCGCTGAATGGCGGCCACAATGACGCCGGTGGGCAGGCCCAGCTCCACAATGGTCTTTCCCACCCAGGGGTCCTTTGGGAGCAGGGAGACCTTGATAAAGTGGATATCTGACTCGTGGGCATACTCGCTGAGCCGTTTAATCCGGGAATACTGGTCTACGAAGCCGGCGGAAATGATACCGGTGGGGATGGCTACCATGCCCACCCCCAGAAAGCTGATGATAATGCCGAACAGCTTGCCCACGGTGGTGATGGGGTAGATGTCCCCGTAGCCCACAGTGAGCAGGGTGGACACCGACCACCAGATGCCGGAAAAGGCGTTGGTGAACACCTCGGGCTGGGCCTCGTGCTCCAGGCTGTACATGCACAGGCTGGAGGCCAGCATCAGCACAAGAATGATGAACACCGAGGACAGCAGCTGCTGCCCCTTGCTGGTGATGACCTGAGTAATGACATTCAGCGAGTCATAGTAGGCGTTGATGCGGAACAGCCGGAAGATGCGCACCACCCGGAACATGCGGAAGGCCACCGCCCCGGCGGGGAAGAAGAAGGGCAGGTAGTAGGGCAGGAAGGAGAGCAGGTCCACCACCCCACTGAAGGACAGGGCGTATTTCAGCACCGCCCGGGGCTCCGACAGGCCGGGAAAAAGGGCCCGGGCGGTCCACAGCCGCAGGCAGTAGTCCACAGCGAAGAAGGCAACCGTCACCTGTTCCAGAGTGAGCACCAGCCATCCAAAGGGGAGGCGGACCGCCTCAAAGGTGTATAGAATGCTGGCGGCCAGGTTGGCCACAATGGCCAGGGCGTTGATGAGGTCGTAGAGCCGGCTGAGCCAGTCCTGGTCGTAGCCCACCTCGATGATCTCACTGACCCGCTTACGCCGGGCCATTCGGGTGTTCTTGTCTGTCATTTCAGCTCTTGTGCTTGCCCAGGTAGGCCTCCTTCACCTTCTCGTCGGCCAGCAGCTCCGCACCGGTGCCCGACAGGGTGATGTTGCCCGTCTCCAGAACGTAGGCCAGGTCCGCGATTTTCAGGGCCATGTTGGCGTTCTGCTCGATGAGCAGGATGGTGACGCCCTGGCGGTTGATCTCACCGATGATGGAGAAGATATCCTGCACCACCAGAGGGGCCAGGCCCAGAGAGGGCTCGTCCAGCATCATCAGCTTGGGACGGGACATGAGAGCCCGGCCCACGGCCAGCATCTGCTGCTCGCCGCCGGACAGGGTGCCGGCCAGCTGCCAGCTGCGCTCCTCCAGCCGGGGAAAGAGGGTGTATACCCATTTGATGTCCTTTTCAATCTCCGCCTTGTCCCTGCGCAGGTAGGCGCCGATTTTCAGGTTTTCCAGCACCGTCATGTCGGGGAAGACCCGCCGCCCCTCGGGGCTCATGGCGATGCCGGCGCTGATAATCCGGTCGATGGACTTGCCCAGCAGCTCCTCCCCGTTCCACTGGATGGAGCCGCTCTGGGCCTTCACCAGGCCGGTAATGGTGCGCAGGGTGGTGGACTTGCCGGCGCCGTTGGCCCCGATCAGGGTGACGATCTTGCCGTCAGGCACCTCCAGCGAGATGCCCCGCAGGGCCTGGATGCCGCCGTAGGCCACATGCAGATTTTCAATTTTAAGCATCCTCGACCACCCCCAGATAGGCGTCTATGACGCGGTTGTTGTTTTGAATCTCCTCCGGCGTGCCCTGTGCGATAAGCTTGCCGAAGTCCAGCACATAGATGCGGTCGGAGATGTCCATGACCAGGTCCATGTGGTGCTCGATGAGGAAGACGGTCATGTGGAAGTCGCTGCGAATCTGACCGATAAAGGCGGTGAGCTCCTGGGTCTCCTGGGGGTTCATGCCGGCGGCGGGCTCGTCCAGCAGGAGGAGCTTGGGGTCGGTGGCCAGGGCCCGGGCGATTTCCAGCCGGCGCTGCTTGCCGTAGGGCAGGGAGGTGGCCAGCTCGTCCTTTACATCGTAGAGACCCACCGTCTCCAGCAGCTGGGCCACCCGCTCCCGCTGTTCCTGCTCCTCCCGGTGGTTCATGCGGAAGGAGGCGGCCAGGAAATTGGTGTGGGTGCGGCAGTGCATGGCGATAAGCACGTTGTCAAACACCGTCTGAGACTTCCACAGCCGGATGTTCTGGAAGGTGCGGGCCATGCCCAGCTGGGTGATCTTATCGGGGGTGGGAGCCAGGACGTGGGTGTAGCTCCCCGCTTCCTCCCCCTTATAGAGCTTTTTCATCTTGCCCTGGGGGTGGTTTTCCACGATTTTGTCCCCCTGGAACCACACCGCCCCGTTGGTGGGCTGGTACACGCCGGTAATCACGTTGAAGGCGGTGGTCTTGCCGGCGCCGTTGGGGCCGATCAGGGCCACGATCTCCCCCTCGTTGACCTCCAGATTCAGGTTGTCCACGGCCACCACGCCGCCGAACTGCATGGTGACGTTTTCCACTTTTAAGATACTGCTCATTTTCCGGCCGCCTCCTTCCTGGCGCGCTTTTTAAACAGGTCGGGCAGCTCCCGGTCCCCCATGATACCCTTGCGGAAGAACAGCACCACAATCATAATAATGACGGAGAACACCACCAGGCGGAAGCCGTTGCGGAAGATGCCGGGGGCGTTGATGCCCAGGAAATTGCCGGAGTCCAGGCCCCGCAGCCACCACTCGGAGGCGGCGATGAACAGCATGGCTCCGATGCAGCTGCCAGAGATGGAGCCGATGCCCCCCAGCACCACCATGAGGAGAATCTCATAGGTCATGGCGGACTTGAAGTTGCTGGCCTGGGCGATGCCCAGCACCATGGCCATGCCAGCCCCGGACACTCCGGCGAAGAAGGAGCTGATGCAGAAGGACATGATTTTGTGCCTGGCCAGGTTGATGCCCATGGCCTCGGCGGCCACCTCGTCGTCCCGGATGGCCTTGAAGGACCGGCCGTAGGTGGAGTTCACCAGCAGGACGATAAGGGCGATGCACACGGTGGCCAGCAGCACGGGGACAAAGGTGGTCAGGCTGATGGTGGTGCCGCCCAGCTTGAGCTGGAAGGAGTTGATGCGCACAAAGCTTTTCAGGGGGTTGGAGCCGTTGGTGACGGGGCCCAGCTTGCCCCACTGGAAGACCGCCCGGACCACCTCGGCAAAGCCCAGGGTGGCGATGGCCAGGTAGTCGGATTTCAGCCGCAGCACCGGCAGGCCGATAAGCCAGGCCACCAGGGTGGCGGCCAGCCCCGCGGCGACGATGGCCAGCACCACGCCCAGCAGGGTGCCCACCGGGCCCATGGCATTGCCCAGCGTCTCCGGGAAGGAGAGACGGATGGCGGCGTCGTAGTACTGATAGACCACATCCCGGACTTCAGAGGGGATGGTGAGGATGGCGTAGGTGTAGGCGCCGATCAGCATGAAGCCGGCGTGCCCCAGGGAGAACAGGCCGGTAAAGCCGTTGAGCAGGTTCATGGATACGGCGGCCAGGGCGTAGATGGAGCCCTTTTGCAGCACCTTCAGGAGCATGGACATGCTGTCAGTGGGCTGGATGACCTGGTCCAGAACGATGACAAGGGCCAGCATGGCGGCCACCAGAAGCAGGGAGATAAGATTGGTCTTTTTGCGGGTTGTAATCATAGCTGTCTCCCCCTTCCTATACCTTGTCGGTGGTCTTCTCACCGAACAGGCCGGTGGGCTTGAAGACCAGAACGATAATCAGCAGCGCAAAGGTGAATGCGTCGGAGAAGGTGGCCAGCTCCAGGGGCTCCTTCAGCACGCCCACGGCCTGTAGAATAATGTCCAGGCCCTTGATGATGTTTTCGCATATGCCGATGATGAAGGCGCCCACCACCGCGCCGGGGATGGAGCCGATGCCGCCGAAAACGGCGGCCACAAAGGCCTTCAGGCCGGGCATACCGCCCGAGGTGGGGACCACGCCGGGGTAGTTGGAGAAGTAGAGCATGGAGCCCACCGCAGCCAGGAAGGAGCCGATTACAAAGGTGACGGAAATGACGTTGTTGATGCGGATGCCCATGAGCTGGGCGGTCTCAAAGTCACGGGAGACGGCCCGCATGGCCATGCCCACCCTGGTATGATTGATAAGCCACACCAGAACGATCACCAGCGCCACCGTGAGGAAGGGGGTAATCAGGGTGACCCGCTTGGTGGGGGAGCCGAACACCGTGATGGGGTCGGAAATCCAGGGGATGGTGGGGTAATTTTTGTTCAGACCGCCGGTGATATACAGGGCCAGGTTTTGCAGCAGGTAGCTCACGCCGATGGCCGAGATCATCACCGACATCCGGGGGGCGGTGCGCAGGGGCTTGTAGGCCGCACGCTCGATGAGAAAGCCCAGAAGGACTGTTAAAGCAATCATCAGCGGTACCGCCAGATACAGGGGCATGGAGGCGGAGAGATAGACCATTATCAGTCCGGCCACCATAAACACGTCTCCGTGGGCAAAGTTGATCAGGCGCAGGATGCCGTATACCATGGTGTAGCCGATGGCGATAAGGGCATACTGCCCGCCCACTGAAATGCCCGAGAGCAGATACGGCAGGACGGTATTCATCAGATCCATAGGGCTTCTTCCTCTCTACAGTAGTGTGACCGGGCTGTCCCGAAGGAGCGCCGCCGGACGGACGCCCCTTCGGGACAGCCCCGTGGGGGCCTGGGATGCGAGCGCCGGCGGGGGCCAGGCGGCCCCCGCCGGTGTGTTTTGTGTGGGAAAGGGGTTACACACCCTGCTGGGCCACAAACTCCCAGCTGCCGGTCTCGGTGTTGCAGTGCTTGACGTAGGCCACGTCGCGGATGGCGTCGCCGTTCACATCGTCAAAGGCGATGTGGCCGGACACGCCGTCGAACTCCACGCCGCCCAGCACAGCCATCACGTCGGCGGGCTTGGTGGAGCCGGCGGCCTTCAGGGCCTCCAGAGCCACATAGTAGGCGTCGTAGCCCATGACGGTGACAGCGGCCACCTCGTCGTTGCCGTTGTTGTTGGTCAGGTTGGTGGCGTCGGCGTTGATCCACTCCTTGATGCCGGCGTCGAACTCCGGGTTGCCGCCCTCCTGGTAGAAGGTGGTCACGTTCACGTCCACGTCCTTGCCCTTGGCGGCGGCAGTGATGACGTTGGAGTCCCAGGTGTCGCCGGCCAGCATGGGCATGCCCAGGGACTGGGTGGCAGCCTGGTCGATGATCAGGGCGGCGGCCTCGGTGGACACGGGGGCAAAGAAGACCTGAGCGCCGGAGTTCTTGGCGTTGGTCACATAGGAGCTGTAGTCAGAGGTGCCCTCGGGGAAGGTCTCATACACGCAGTTGTCCTTGCCGAAGGCCTCCATGAAGTAGTTGCACAGGCCCACGGAGTAGTCGTCGCCCTGCTTGGCCAGGCAGTAGGCCTTGGTGGCGGAGAACTTATCCTTGGCGAAGTTGGCCAGAACGGTGCCCTGGAAGGGGTCCAGGAAGCAGATGCGGAAGTAGTGGCTGTTGCCGGCGGTGACCTGGGGGTTGGTGCAGGTCACACCGATGGCGGGCACGCCCGCGTCGCCGAAGGTGTCGGAGGCGGCGATGGACACGCCGGAGCCGTAGGAGCCCAGCACGATGGACACGCCGCCGGCCACCAGAGTCTGGGCGGCGGAGGGCGCCTTGTCGTTGGAGGACTGGTTATCGGCGTAGACCAGCTCCACGGTGTAGGTCTCGCCGCCGATCTCCACGGTGGGAGTCTTCTGGTTGGCATATTGCATGCCCAGAATCTCCTGCTTGCCGCCGGAGCCGTTGTCGCCGGACTGGGGCTCAAACACGCCGATCTTCACGACCTTGTCGCCGGCGGCGCTGCCGGAGCCGGTGGGGTTGCCGGCAGCGCTGCCGCCGGGATTGCCGCCGCCGCAGGCGGCCAGGCTCAGGACCATCGCGGAAGCCAGAGCCAAAGAAAGAAGCTTTTTCATTTTATTCCTCCTAATTTCACAAGGACCTATTGGCCCAGGGTGATAGAGAGATTCTAAGGTATTTTACCCAATTTTTCAAGGCAAATAATAGACAGAAAGTTTTCTGTACACTGCCCTAAAAAAGTCGATTCCTGTGACAATTTTTTAAATACCGTCCGTCTATTGCGGACACTGGCGGGTATGAATGCGTTTTTTACGGCCAAACGTCCGCGTAATGGAGACGGCCCGCTTGGTCATTTTGCTGGGCACGGAAAACAAATTTGTCCCGCGAAGGGATAAAATGGACAGGGAAATGCGGGGATATGCCGAAGAAAACAGTTGACAAGCGGAAAAAATATGATAAAATAAGTTCCGCAAAATGCGATGAAGGAGCTCAGTGCAGAGACAGCGGCCCCAAGCGAGGGGGGAGGGTGAAAGCCCCCGGCCGGACCTGACTGCGCAAGCCACTCCCCAGCGGCCCGGGACGACCGGGACGGTCCGCCCCCGTTACAGGCGGCTTGAGATGCCCCGTCGCCGGGGATAATCAGGGTGGTACCGTGGATTTTCCGCCCCTGACCCAGTGGTCGGGGGCGTTTTTTTGTGGAAAGGAGAACATATGAAGAAGAAATTTGCCCTTCTGCTGGCGGCCGTTTCAGCTCTGCTTCTCCTGTCGGGCTGCAGGGTGTCCGGCAACCCGCTGCCCGAGGGGATGGAGGAGGACACCGTGCTGGAACAGGGCCGGGAGATTGTGGCCCTGCTGAACGGCGGGAGCTGGCAGGAGGTCTACGACCGCCTGCGCTCCGACGCTCAGGAGACCTCCAGCCCTGAGGCCATCCAGTCCTATATGGAGGAGCGGTTGGAAAAGGCCAAGGCCTACGTCAAGGAAACCGAGGCTATGACCACCGGGCAGAAGCTCAAAGACACCGGCGAGGAGTATGGCACGGCGGTGATCTACTGCAAGCATGAGAAGAAGAGCATCATGTACCGGGTGGCCTACAGCGTTGATATGGAGCTGATGGGCATTGAAGCCAGGGTACAGTAGGAGGAGTTCTTAAGAGGAGAAAATCATGGGACTTTTCAACAGACCGAAAAAGCGGTATGTCTCCAACATCACGCCGCAACAGCTGGACCTTTTCGAGCAGCTGGACCGGACGGTGGTCCTCTGCGTCAAAGAGGGCTCACCGCTGATTGATGGGGCTCTCCACCTGTGCGTCACCCAGGCGGGGTATGACAAGGCCTCCGCCGCCCTGGGGCTGACCGGGGAGCACTCCGGGCCATACCAGGCCGTCCTGGGGATGGGGCTGGACACGGTCCTCCAGCAGGAGGGCTATCAGGCCCTGGTGGTCTACGGTCTGGCCGAAAATCAGGTGGAGTTTGTTCTCACAAAAGAGGACCTGGCCCCCATGAAAGACGTGGTGGACAGCTTCTGCATCCTGTATGCCGCTGCCCGGAACACCCTGCCCCAGGAGGAGGCCCGGCGGCTGATGGGCCCCAAGACCGTCTGGTTTTTGGGGGAGCTGCCCAAAACCGGAAAAAAGGGGGAGACCTTTGGATTTGCCACCCTGAACCGGGAGGGCTATGAGTCGGTGCGCTGCTTTCTCACCCCCGAGAGCGCCCAAAAGTTCAACAAAGAGGGCTGTCCCATCACCCCCGCCCGGGTGGCCGACCTGGAAAAATTCCTGGAGGGGACCTTTTCCCTTATCATCGAACCCCACCGCAACTACTGGCTGGAGCTGGGGGCGGAGAGCGTCAAGCGCTCCGGCGGAGGGTAGACGGTGGACCGCGTGATAGGAGCCCCTTTCCACAGCCTGAGCCGGGCGGTGGATATGCTGTGCCTGAATCTGGGGGCGGAGGTGGAGCGGCATTTTGAGCTCCCAAAGCCGGATGGGCGGGACAGAAGGGTTCCCTCCTGGTCCATCCACTTCCAGCCCCCCTGGCGGTTTGTCCACAGCGGACGGACCGTCCTGGCCTCCGGGGACATGTACGCGCCCTTCGCCCCCAACCGGGTGGGGGCGGGCTGGGAATATGACCTTGTGGGCCGTCCGGCGGTGGAGAGCAGCCGGTTTGATGTGCTGTCCCCCGGCCTGTCCCGGCGGATGGCGGGGAGCACCGTCACCGCCTGCCGCGCCTCCCCTCTGGGGGACCTGGAGCTGGAGTTTTCCAACGGCGTCCGGTTTGAATCCTTTACCGCCGATTCCTTAAAATGCGAGGTGTGGCGGCTGGTGGACTATCTCACCGGCGAACATCTTGTAACATTTGAAGAATAACCAAATTAAACAAATTTTGGAGGTAATCAACATGAAAGAACCCAAACCCTACGGACTGAACGAGCTGCGGGAGATGTTCCTGAAATTCTTTGAATCCAAGGGCCATCTCCGTCTGCCCAGCTTCTCCCTGATCCCTCAGAACGACGCCTCCCTGCTGCTCATCAACAGCGGCATGGCCCCCATGAAGCCCTGGTTCACCGGGGAGGAGGAGCCCCCCCGCCGCCGGGTGTGCACCTGCCAGAAGTGCATCCGCACCGGCGACATTGAGAACATCGGCAAGACCGCCCGCCACGGCACCTACTTTGAGATGCTGGGCAACTTCTCCTTTGGGGACTACTTTAAAAAGGAAGCGATCCCCTATGCCTGGGAGTTCCTCACCTCCCCGGAGTGGGTGGGCCTGGACCCTGAGCGGCTGTACCCCTCCGTCTTTGCCGGCAACGAGACCACCCCCGCCGACGACGAGGCCTTCCGCATCTGGCACGAGGAGATCGGCATTCCTGAGGACCGCATTTTCAAGTTCGGCAAGGCGGACAACTTCTGGGAGCACGGCTCCGGTCCCTGCGGCCCCTGCTCCGAGATCTACTACGACCGGGGAGAACAGTGGGGCTGCGGCAAGCCGGGCTGCACCGTGGGCTGCGACTGCGACCGGTATATCGAGG
>CANSXE010000060.1 GCA_947650875.1 uncultured Bacillota bacterium
TCAGCCCAATCGTGGCTACAAAGGCTACCGCGTTCTGGCCTGTGACGGCACCGCAATCAACATGGCCCGCAATCCCAATGCGCCCAGCTTCGTCTGCAATAACAGCGCACCGCGGGGGTATAACCAGTTGCATTTGAGTCCCCTGTTTGACATCTACGACCGCACCTACTTTGACGCGGTGATCCAGCCCGCCCCCAAAAAGGACGAGCCGGGCGCACTGGTGGAAATGGTCAAACGGAACCGCTTCAACCGCAGGACTATTATTGTCCTCGACCGTGGCTACGAGAGTTACAATGTCATGGCCCACCTGATGAACACCCCGAATGTCTACTTTGTCCTGCGGGTGAAGCACAATCGCTCAGCCATGCGGGAAATCGCTCGTCTGCCCATACTGGAACTGGATTGCGACCTATCCTTCACCATATCTACCACCCAGACCAATGAGGACAAGCGCAACCGGCACATCTACCTCCCCCAGCCGAAAAAGAGTAAACCCGGTTCCACC
The DNA here is from genome assembly GCA_947650875.1 of uncultured Bacillota bacterium. Taxonomy (GTDB): domain Bacteria; phylum Bacillota; class Clostridia; order Oscillospirales; family Oscillospiraceae; genus Lawsonibacter. The sequence goes on from CANSXE010000060.1 coordinate 506, forward strand.
ACCCGGCACGCCCGTTGGGACTTTCCCAGCCCTTACAACATGCAGCTCCGCATTGTCCGCTTTCAACTGGACAACGGCAATTTTGAGACGTTGGCGACCTCACTTCCCCGGTCGTTCACCGTTGACGACCTGAAAGAGATTTACCATCAGCGTTGGGGGATCGAGAGCAGCTTCCGCAGTTTGAAGTACAGCACAGGGCTGGTCAATCTGCACGGCAAGCGGGACGATTTTGTAGAGCAAGAGATTTATGCAGCGCTGGCCGCCTTCAACTTCACCAGCCGGATTGTGAAAGAAGTCGTTGTTCGGCAGCCGAAGGATGGATTATATGCCTACACTGTGAACTTTAAAATGGCGGTTGCTCTTTGCAAAGAATTTCTTAATGACCCAACCATGACCGGGGGAGCGGTCATGCAGGAAATTGGCCGCAACACCATTCCAATTCGACCGGGGCGGCAGGACGAACGAAACCTTCGGGCAAAGGGTTTCGGCTGGTTCACCTACCGTATCGCAGCCTAAGAAGCCGCAAGCCCAAAAAACGGGGGGCGGGGGGTATTCCTCCGCCCCCTCATTTCCGCATTTTGTTGAAAAAGTCCAAAATCGGCCCCGAAAGGGCTGATTTTTCAAAAAAGTGTGCCACGATAATTTAACGGCAGAAAATCTGTGTTCAAGATTGTTGTTCTGCCTGAAATCTCAACATGTCCCGGAAATGTAGCAGAAAACGGCGGTTTTCAGTTTTTCTCGTAGAAATCACGCTTACGCGCAAATCACAACTTGTCCCCGAAATGCTATAAAAGTACTTTTTGCACCCCCTGATTTTTTGAAGGAAATTGTCTTAAAATCAGCCGTTAAGTTAAGGAAAAATCCAAATTTCAACAAGTCCTGCCCATGATATAAAAATGAGCGGTTTTGTCAAAAAACGCAAGAACCTCAAAATACTGCTGAAAAAATCAACAAGTCGAGGAAATGTCGATAAAAAAGCGGGAAAGTCCGTTTTTACAGACTTTTCCCGAAAACACCCTTGCAATTTCTTCCGCGATAGGTTAAAATTGCTTTTGGAAACATATATGCGGCAGGCCGCAAGGCGCTTCCAACACCTTGCGGCCCTGTACGAGTGACGCAACCACTCAGCACAGCGATACATATCGCACCATAGGCATTATACCCGGTTCGGCGCGGATTTTCAAGGCCGAACATTGGGTTTTGCTGTGCGTGCATTTTAAGCGGTGTTGAGTTATCAAAACTCGGCACCGCTATATGTTTCCGACAAGGCCCCCGGGCGGGGGTGCGTCCCCCGCCCGCCCTCCGGGGCTTTGTCGGAAATTTTATTTTGAGAGGAAGAAGGTAAATGAAAAAGAGATTGTTTTCCCTTGTGTTGGTCATAGTAATATTGGCGGGTTTCTATTCTGGAATGACGATTACAGTTGACGCTGTAAACACAGATTACTATTGGACAGAAGAAAGCTGGGGAAGAAGTGGACAGCCTGAAACAAATCTCACTATTTTCCATGACTCGGAAAAAAATTACCATTATGGGCTGAAAGATAGCACAGGAAAGATTGTATTGCCGGCAGAATATGACGAATTAAGATATGCTGGTGGCGATCGGATTATTGCCAGACATCTTGGCAGCAGTTACGGTATCATTACTACAAACGGCACTGTAATTTATCCATTTACTACTGGAACCCATTCCATAAATGTCTACGATGAGGAAAATCCCGCTTTCGTAATTAAAAAAATCGACCCCAAAAAAGAGCCATCTCTCGCTATGTATGGTTATAGTTGTGGACTGTACGACTGGAATGGAAAAGAGATCATCCCTATAAAATATGATCGACTTAACTACTTAGGGGACGGATACTATCTTATAGGAGATAAGTCTTTTGGCGTTTTTAAGCAGGGTGTAGGAATGATTATTCCAGAACAGTACAGAGCAATTGAATACCTTGGCCAAGATTTGTTCTCCGTTTTGAATACGAACCGCCTTTGCGGGGTTGTGGATTCCCATAATAAACAAATAATGCCTTTTACTTATGAATATATCTTCCATTATAAGCAAGGATATTTTATTGTGGGTCAATTTAAAGAACCAGAGCACAGAGAAGCTTATTACAACTTTGGCTTCTTGCAAAACTATCAGATGGAGTTTCTCGCTGGTCTTGCTGACCGGGATGGAAATTTATTACTTCCGATGGAATGTGACGATATAATCATCAACGATGATGCGACGTACAGCATTGGAACGATAAACGGAACAAAATTAGTTGGACATGTCGGCGGTGTGCCAGTGTTCCGCTATACATATGCCTATGAAACATATCCGCTGTCAGACCTTCTCAGGGATGGAAACACGACCACTACCCCTTCTACTGTCGGCGACTTCACCGATGTGAAATCCGACGACTACTACGCGGACGCGGTTCTGTGGGCCGTGGAGAAGAACATCACCAGCGGCACCAGCAAGACCACGTTCTCCCCCGGCGCAACTTGCAGCAAAGCGCAGATTTTGACTTTTTTGTGGCGCGCTAACGGCTCACCGGATCCGACGGCAGCGAATCCGTTCAACGACATTAAGACTACCGATTATTTCTATAAGGCGGCTCTGTGGGCCTCTGAAAAGGGTTTGGTGTCCGGATCAACCTTCGACGCGAATACAGACTGCACCCGCGCCATGACGATGGACTACATGTGGAAAGCAGCGGGAAGTCCGGCGGCTTCCTACAATGGAAAGTTTAACGATGTTCCCGCCAGCGCAGACTATGCGCAGGCCGTAGCGTGGGCCGTGGAGCAGAAGATTACCAGCGGCACAGGCAGCAGTAACTTCTCTCCCGCCGCTACTTGTACCCGCGGGCAAATTGTCACCTTCCTGCACCGGGCTATGGGGAAATAAATCTGAGTAACTTCCGATGTTTTAACAGCATATGGGCCATGAAAAAGCGCCCACCACCTTTTACATTTTCAAAAGGTGGTGGGCGCTTTTTTCGGGTGCTGGAAATCCTTAATTTAATGACATTGGTCCATTCGGACCGGGATTTTCCTATGTTATTCAGGGAGCAGGCACGACCTCCACGGTGTAGCCCAGGTCCTTCAGGCCCTGGACCACGCCGGTCTTGCCGATCATGTGGCCCGCGCCCACCGTCATCAGGCCGGTGTGGGCGCCGTCCTGCTTCAGGTAGCGGTCCGCCCAGGCGATCATATTGGGGTCACGGCCCTCAAAGAGCTTGGAGTTGAGCTCGTCGCTGGTGTTGGACTGGATAACATCCTTGGGGTAGTCGTTGGCGAAGGCCTCGGTGTCCCGGGTCTTCCACTGCTCCATCCAGCGGCCCACCGCCTCGTCCTGCTCCTTCAGGGCGGCCTCATACGCCGCCTTCTCCTCCTCGCTCAGACCCTCGGCGGCGTCCATCCCCAGATACATGCTCAGGGTCATGGCCAGATAGTTCTCCTGATACTCGTCAGACAGGTCGTCGAAAATCTTACCCTGGAAGGCGTAGGTCTCAATGCCCTCCACCGGGATGCCCAGGTTGCTGGCCTTGGCGCTGACATACAGGTCCAGAGCCATGGCGTTGTCACTGCTGGTCTCGTCCAGCATGGACAGGGCGGTAAAGGTGTTGGCCAGCGCCCAGGGCTTGTAGCTGGCCACCTGCTCCTCAGGCATATCCAAGGGGGCCAGGGCCTCCACCACCTCCTGGTAGAGCTCCGGGTCGACGTGGTCCTTCAGGGTGGTGCCGTCGGAGTACACCTGCATGGCGGTGAACTCGTCGATGCCCTCCTGGCTGTTGAAGTCCAGCTCAAAGGCGGCCAGCTCGGCAGAGGTGATGATGTCCCGCAGCTGCTTGTGGAAGGGGTAGAGGTTGTCCCGGTCGGTGTGGATGGAGCCCAGCAGATACAGGGTGTTACCGTTGCCCTCCGCCTTCCACAGCAGACCCAGGGAACCGGCGTTCTGCTGGTCGTAGAGAGCCAGGATCATCCGGTTGGCAAAGCAGGCGGCTTCCAGGAGGGTGCAGGACCGGTCCAGGGCCAGGCTGGCCCCGTCGCCGTGGACCACGCCCAGGGAGGACAGGAACTCCACCGGTCCGGCATCGACGCCCGCAAAGGCGTAGGGAAGCGCTTCCATGTACAGGGCGTTGAGCACGCCGCCCCGGGTGGTGTCAATCACAAAGGAGCCGGCATTGGAGCGCTGCTCCACCTCCAGCAGGACCAGCTTGTCGGCGGCCACCTGGGTCATCTTGTCCAGCTGCTCCTGGGTGACGGGCTTGCTGTGGTCGGTGTAGATCTCGTCCCCCACCAGCCCCAGGGCGTAGGCGTCGGCCATCTCGCCCCAGGCCCAGGCGGGCAGGGGCTCGGCCTGGGACTCCTCCGTCGCCAGCACCGGGACGGTAAGCAGCCCGAAGGTCAGCAGCAGGGAAAGTATTTTTTTCATCGGTAATCATCCTTTCTTGGGGCAGCGCCCAATTGGTCAATGCTATTGTAGCACCGGGCCGGCATATGTCAAATTAAAATTCGCTGAAACCGACCAAGCACAGGATAGCACTTCCTTACAAAAAAGTCAATCACAAAGTGCATTGAATTTTCAATACGCTTTGTGTTATGGATTAAATGTATAAATTCACACTATAATGTACTCAAACAGAGTGGGATGTGAGACATTATGGAAAAATTCATTGTCACCCCCCGGGAGGACAAGACCGTCACCATGACCATCCGCATCGACCGAACCCTCCAGGAGCGGTATAACGACCTCTCCGCCCGCACCAACCGCTCCCGGAACGAGCTGATCGGCATGGCCCTGCAATACGCCCTGGACCATATGGAGCTGCGGGATGACCATCTGCCGTAGGGACGGACAATATCCGTCCCCACAGCCATATAAAAAACGGGCGGCCACAGGCCGCCCCTGCATTAAAGCTCCAGCCACTCCGCCAGGTCCCACAGATCGGGGGAAATGTGGTCGGGGTGGAACCGTTCGAAGGCCTCCGCCGGGGTGGTGCCCTGGAGGACGGCGGCAAAGCGGGTCCCGGCCTTTTGGGCGGCTCCGGCGTCCAGAATGGTGTCGCCGCAGAACAGGGCGTCCCCCGGCCGCACCCCCAGCCTGTCCAGCACAAAGAGCAGGCCCTCCGGGTCGGGCTTGGGGCGCTTCACGTCGGCGCTGCCCACCACCAGCTCCACTGCGTCCGCCAGGCCCAGCCGCTCCAGGATGAGCTGGATGGTGTCCCCCCGCTTGGTGCTGACAATGGCCGTCTTCACCCCGTGCTCCTTCAGCCCCCGCAGCAGCTCCTCTCCTCCGGGAAGCAGCACGGTGTCTTTGATTTGCAGCTCCCGGGCCACCTCGGTAAACAGCGCCCGGAATTCAGCCTGACGGGCCGGGTCAAGGTCTCCGGTGAGCATGGAGTAGGAGTCCTCCAGCATGAACCCTACCGTCTTCCGCACCGTCTCCCGGTCGGGAGAGGGCCAGCCCAGCCGGGTCAGGCCGTGCTGGAAGCCGGCCACAATGGAGTCGGTACAGTCGGCCAGGGTGTAGTCAAAATCGAAACATACCGCTTTGAACATCAGATTTCCTCCTGTTAAACCGTTTGCATTTCTGCGGACGCATCGGGATGCGTCTCTGCGCAGGTTTTTCTATCATACCACAGGAAGCAATCCGCCGCAAGCGTTTGACCCCGGGCGGTTTTTCCTGTATAATGGAGGCACTATAAAGGAGGCGCGAAATGGACAAGACAAATGTAAAGTATAACGCCTACCTCCAGATTCTGGAGGAGGAGCTGGTGCCCGCCATGGGCTGTACCGAGCCCATCGCCATTGCCTACGGGGCGGCCAAGGGCCGGGAGCTGCTGGGCGAACTGCCCGACCAGGTGGTGGTGGAAGCCAGCGGCAACATCATCAAGAACGTAAAGAGCGTGGTGGTGCCCAACACCGGCGGGCTCCACGGCATCGAGGCGGCCGCCGCCGCCGGGGTGGTAGCCGGACAGCCGGAGCTGCTGCTGGAGGTTATCTCCCAGGTGACGCCCGAGCAGCAGGGGGAGATGCGCACCTACTTAAAGGAGCACCCCGTCCGGGTGGAGTTTTTGGACGGCGACCTGGTCTTTGACATCCAGATTACCCTGACAAAGGGGGAGCGCACGGCCAAGGTCCGCATCGCCAACTACCACACCAACATTGTCCGCATGGAGCGCAACGGGGAAATTCTTCTGGACCTGCCCGTGGAGGCTGACGACGAGAGCGGTCTCACCGACCGGACCCTGCTCACCATGTCAGACATCTACGACTTTGCCCAGACGGTGGACATCGGTGACGTGAAGGAGCTGCTTGACCGGCAGATTGAATGCAACACCGCCATCGCCCGGGAGGGTCTCACCCACAGCTACGGGGCCAACATCGGCCAGGTGATCCGGGTCTCCTCCCCGGCGGACGACCCCATCGCCAAGGCCAAGTCCGCCGCCGCCGCCGGGTCAGACGCCCGGATGGGGGGCTGCGAGATGCCCGTTATCATCAACTCGGGCAGCGGCAACCAGGGCATCACCGCCTCGGTGCCGGTGATTGTCTACGGCCGGGAGATAGGGGTCAGCGAGGAGAAGCTGTACCGGGCGCTGGTGCTGTCCAACCTGATTACCATTCACCAAAAGACCCGCATCGGCCGGCTGTCGGCCTACTGCGGCGCGGTGAGCGCCGGGGCAGCGGCGGGGGCGGGCATCGCCTATCTGGACGGCGGCGGCTATGAGGAGATTATCCATACAGTGGTCAACGCTCTGGCCATTGTATCCGGCATGATCTGCGACGGAGCCAAGGCGTCCTGCGCCGGCAAGATCGCCGCCGCCATCGACGCCGGTGTGCTGGGCTATCGGATGTATCAGAACGGCCAGCAGTTCTACGGCGGGGACGGCATCCTCTCCCACGGGGTGGAGAAGACCCTGGACAACGTGGGCCGGCTGGGCAAAATCGGAATGCGCTCCACCGATAAGGAAATCCTTCAAATTATGCTCCAAACCTGAACAGCAAGGGCCCCACCGAACCGGTGGGGCCCCTTTCTGCCTGTGCTTATTTGTCATACTCCTCAAAGCTCTTGACCACGTCGACCTCGGGCTCGGGAGTCGCCAGGGAAACGATCACAATGGCGGCCAGGGCCACCAGGAAGGCGGGGAGCAGCTCATAGATGTTCCAGATGCCGCCCAGGGGCTTAATCTGGAATTTCCACACGAAGATCATCACGCTGCCCGCCACCAGGCCGGCCATGATGCCCTGGCGGTTGCTCCGCTTCCAGAACAGAGCGCACAGCATGGCGGGGCCGAAGGTGGCGCCGAAGCCCGCCCAAGCGAAGGAGACAATCTGGAACACGTTGCTGTCCGGGTCGGCGGCCAGGAACATGGCGATCACAGCAATCACCACAACGGTGAGCCGGGCGCAGAGCATGGTCTGCCTCTGGGTCAGCTTAATGCCGAAGACATTCTGCACCAGATTCTCCGAGAAGGCGGAGGAGGCGGCCAGCAGCTGGCTGTCGGCGGTGGACATGGTGGCGGCCAGGATACCGGCCAGGATGCAGCCGGCCACGATGGCGGGCAGGATGCCGTAGGTGGACAGCAGGTCAGACAGCTTGACAATCACCGTCTCGGTGGCGCTGCCCTCCAGGAAGGGGATGCGGCCGGCGGCGGAGACGGCGTGACCCACGATGCCGATGAACACCGCCACGCCCATAGACAGCACCACCCACACAGCGGCGATGCGCCGGGACAGATTCAGCTCGTTCTCGTCCCGGATGGCCATGAACCGCACCAGAATGTGGGGCATGCCGAAGTAGCCCAGGCCCCAGGCCATCATGGAGATGATGCGGATAAAGCCGTAGGGCTCAGCGGAGCCGGTGGCGGCGTTGTAGGTCTCACCGAAGCTGAGGAAGCCGGGCAGGGTGCGGGCGTGGTCCAGCACGGCATCCATGCCCCCGGCCTGGACAATGCCGAAGACCACGATAATGGCCAGGGCGATGGTCATGATGATGGACTGAATCAGGTCCATGGTGGCCACGGCGGAGAAGCCGCCCACCGAGGTGTAGCTGATAATCACGATAGCGCCAATCACAACCGCCATCATGTAGTCCCAGCCAAAGAGACTGTTGAACAGCTTGCCGATGGCGGCCAGGCCGGAGGCCACATAGGGCACGAAGAAGATGAGGATAATCAGGGCGGAGATGCACATGATGACCGGCTTCTTCTCGCCGTACCGCTTGGAGATGAAGCTGGGGATGGTGATGGCGTCCAGCTTGACGCTGTACCGGCGCAGGCGCCGGGCCACCAGCAGGAAGTTCAGATAGGTGCCGGCGGCCAGACCGATGGCGGTCCAGCTGGCGTCGGCCACACCGGACAGGTAGGCCAGACCGGGGATGCCCATAAGCAGGTAGCTGCTCATGTCGCTGGCCTCGGCGCTCATGGCGGTGACCAGGGGGCCCATCCCCCGGCCGCCCAGGTAGAAGCCCTCGGCGCTCTTTTTGGACCGGCGGCCAATCATCACGCCGGTGAAGATGACGAAGCAGAGATAGAGAATAATGGTGCCCATAATACAGGCCTGCGCGGTAGTCATATAATTCCTCCCAAAGTCTCTCCGGGACACACACAACCGCCGCCGGAAAGCAGATTATTGGTATCATACCAGAAACAAAGCGAGAACGCAACATAGAATAAACTCCGTACTGTATAGAAAAGTAAAGCGTATTTTCTTTGAAATTTCAACGAAAATACGCTGTACATTTTTTGAAATGAAATTTTGTACGTTTTAACAAAGTTTTGACAATGTAGGGACGCTTCATGAAGCGTCCGCCAAACCGGGCTTTCAAGGCGGACAGCGGACGCATCGTGATGCGTCCCTACATCTCCGCCCGAAACCCCTGCAAAAACATGGGCATCATGGTCTTGCCGTACTGGGACAGGGAGTAGTCCCCCTCGGACAGGCACCAGTCGTAGATGAGGGCCCGCTCGCACAGGGCGTAGGCTCGGACAATCTCGTTGGCGGTGACATCCCCCCGCAGCTCCCCCCGCTCCTGGCCCTGGAGGGCAATCTGCCGCAGCAGCCGGTAGTAGGTGCGGTTGCGGTCCATCAGGGACTTGTCCCCCCGGGTAATGAGCTGGGAGGAGTACAGCCGGGCGGCCAGGTCCAGGGAGATGGAGTTCTCCAGCATGGCGAACAGCTCCCGGTTCAGGTACATCAGCTGCTCGAACCGGTCCTGATTAGGGTCCAGGGTTTCGGTCAGCTCCTCATACTTCCGGTCGAAGACGTCGGCCAGGGTGGACAGAAGGGCGTCCTTGCCCTGGAAGTAGTGGTAGAAGGACCCCCGGGAGGTGCCCGACTCCTCGATGATCTCCTCCACGGTGGTGTCGTCATAGCCCTGGCGGTAAAACAGCTTCCAGGCCGCGTCGATAATCTTCTCCCGGGTGTTTCGGGTGGTTTTTTTTGCCATTTGAACCCCTCCAACCCCTCCGCAACTGCTGGTTGCGGGAATTTCCAAGCGGACTTGATTGATTTTTGCCGCTCTGACACTATAATAGAAGAAAATCGAGAGGAGGTCAAGGTCTATGACATTGGCGGAAAAAATATTGTCCCTGCGCACGGAGCGGGG
>CANSXE010000061.1 GCA_947650875.1 uncultured Bacillota bacterium
GCCAGAAAGGGCATAGACCGCAGCAGCGACACCCCGCAGGGGGCGTCCCCCGTGGGCTGGAAGGGGGTAAACAGCAGCAGCTCCTGATAAGGCAGCGCCCGCCCCTCCCCCAGCCCCGCCCGGCACAGGGTAAAATCCAGCGGGCTGTCCCCGATTTTCACCTCCACCTGCTCCGGGTCGGCGCACAGCAGGGCGGCGATCTCCTTCCCCTCGGGGTCCAGCACAATCTCCCCCAGCCCGTGGCCGCAGGTAAACAGGTCGTCCAGATACCGGTCCAGAAAGGACTGAATCCCCCGCTGACCCCAGCCGGTGTCCACGGTGCGGAAAAAGGTCTCCAGCCCGGCCTGGGCTTTAGGGTCGGCGCACCTCACCCCCACCCCGCCGCACAGCCGCACCAGCTTCCAGATGGCGGCGTCCAGAATGGGCACCCCCTCCCGGATGGCCCGGTACAGGGCAATCTCCCCGCCGCGCAGGGGGACGTACCGGTCCAGCACGCCGAAGGGCTGTCCCTCCCCCCGCCGCACCTGCACCACGGCGGCAGGGGGCTCCCTGCGCTTCTGCTTCCACCATTTCATGCAATTCCTCCTTCGTTTCTTCTCGTCCCGCCCGCAGGCGGCAAGCCTCCCTTGCCAAAGGGAGGGGGACCGCCGCCTTCGGCGGCGGTGGAGGGATTCCGACAAGCGGAAAGTTTCCCATAGACGGAATCCCCCAGTCACGGCTGCGCCGTGCCAGCCCCCTTTAGCAAGGGGGCCTATTCATCTCCTAAAACCTCCCTCTCTCCACACACCCGGCGAACACTCCACCCCGGCCCTCCTTTCCGGCCACTGTGGCGGCAAAGTATCGAATCTCGTCCATCGCGTGGTCGTGTTCTTTGCGCACCTGGTCCTGGCCCTGGGCCCGGTCGTCCCAGCGGTAGAGGCCAAACTCCCGAATGGCGTCCTCACACCCCCTGCAAATGACGATCTTTCCGCTTTTCAGCAGCCTTGCGGTGAGCCGGATGCCGGACAGGACCTGATTGTCCGCTTTTTTCACCCGCCAGCCCCGCCGGCGCAGGGTCTCGCAGAAGCTGGCCGCCGACGGGTCGGCAATCACCGCCCGCACCGGCCGGTCCCCGGCCAGCCTGGCCAGGTCGTCGGCGTACTCCTCGTCGGTCTTCTGCCGCCGGGCGGCCCGGCCGTCGTAGTAGTACTCGCCGGTCCGATACCACACCCCGTCCTTCCGCCCCCACAGCCCCATGGACGTGGGGTTGGAGGTGCCGTAGTCCACCGACACATACCACTCCTCAAAGGGCCCCTCCGGCGTCTCCCGGACAAAGCTCCTGTCGAAGAAGTCATACACCAGCCCCTCGGCCACCGCCCACTCCCCCAGCACAAACCGGCGGTAGAAGGCCCCCTGAAAGGTGCCGGCGTACCGCTCCCGCACCTGCTTGGACAGCCCCGGATTGTCATCCATGGTAAATTGCAGGCGCAGGGCCTTTTTCTCCCCGGCCTTAAGGACCCACTCCTGATAGAACCAGTGGGCCGGGGACTCCGGGTTGCAGGAGAACCACAGCCGGCTCCCGGTGACGGAGCACCGGGCAATGGTCTGCTCCACAAAGGACCGGGGCATCAGCGCCACCTCGTCCAGGAGGGCCCCGGCCAGGGTGATGCCCTGGATCAGGGCCGCGGAGCTCTCATCCTTTCCTCCAAACAGGTAAAAGGCGTTCCTCCTTCCCCCCAGCCGCACCTGAATCACGTTTTTACTCACCCGGTCCTCACACCGGAACCCCATCCGCTCCAGCAGGGGGATCAGCTCCGAGAGCATATTCCGCCGCACACTCTGGATGGTCCGCCCGCACAGGGCAAAATTCCGGTTTTGGAAGGAACTCATAGCCCAGCAGAAGAAGGACAGTCCGGTGCACAGTGTCTTGCCGCTGCGCACCGCCCCGTCGCAGATGATGGCCTGCCGGTCCCGGTCCGGGGAGCCGGGCCGCCACCAAGTGAGCACCCGCTTCTGCTTCTCGGAAAAAACCATCTACTCCTCCCCCTCCATGGCCTGAAGGAAGCGGTCCACCTGGTCCTCGCCGCTGTGGTCCACAGTGTCCAGCAGACGCTCCAGCAGCCGCCCCCGGTCCACAAATTTCAGCTCCACCACGCCGTTGCTCCCCCGCTTGAACTCGGTGAGGGCGTCCAGCTCCAGCTCGTCCACCCCCTGCCACTCCTCTGGGGGAAAGCAGGCCAGCCGCACGGCGTCCCCCGCCCCGGCGTTGGCCAGTCTCCACATCCGTCTGATAATCGCTTCCCTGTCCGGAAGCCGCACAGTTTTTGCCACATCATCCCTCCTTACACCTGTAGGGTACAGGAGTCAAAAGTTGTACGTTTCAGTGCATCCAACAAAAAAATTTTTTCTTTCTTTTTTCGCTCCTTTTCTCCGCTTCCTCAATGTTAGTCTCGTAGGGACGCTTCATGAAGCGTCCGCCCGCGCCGAAAACCGCCGCAAAAAACGGACGTATCAAAAGCCGCCATAAAAACGGACGCATCAAAACAACGCCATAAAAACGGACGCATCGTGATGCGTCCCTACATCAAAATTTTCCTGTCCCGGTCCACGCATAGAAAAACCGCCTGCTCCACATCCTGACCATACCCGCAAATTCTTGGATATGGATTCAGGAGGAACCATCTATGAAAAAATATGTATCTCTGCTTTTGGCCGCTCTTGTCCTGACGGCCGGTCTGCCCCCGGCGAAGGCGGCCCCATCAGACAGCGGCCTGTCTCTGTCCTGCGCCTCCTGCGTACTGATGGAAAAGGAGACGGGAGCCTTCCTCTTGGAGGAAAACTCCCACGAAAAGCTGGAGCCGGCCAGCGTCACCAAAATTATGACCCTTCTCCTGGTGATGGAAGCGGTAGACTCGGGCCAGCTGTCCAAAAACGCCCCTGTCACCGTCTCGGCCTACGCCGCCGGCATGGGCGGCTCCCAGGTCTACCTGGAGGAGGGGGAGCAGATGCCCGTGTCGGAGATGATTAAGTGTGTCACCGTGGTCTCGGGCAACGACTGTGCCGTGGCCCTGGCCGAGCACCTGGCGGGCAGCGAAGGGGCCTTCGTGGCCCGGATGAACCAGCGGGCTCAGGAATTGGGCATGACAGACACCACCTTTTTAAACTGCACCGGCCTGCCCGCCCAGGGCCACGTCACCTCCGCCCACGATATCGCCCTCATGTCCCGGGAGCTGATTTTAAACCACCCCTCCATCCGGGAGTACACCACCATCTGGATGGACTCCATCCGCAACGGAGAGTTCGGCCTGACCAATACCAACCGGCTGGTCCGCTTCTACCAGGGAACCACCGGCCTGAAGACGGGCTTCACCAGCTCGGCCCAGTACTGCATGTCGGCCACGGCGGAGCGGGACGGCATGGAGCTCATCGCCGTGGTGATGAAGTCCCCCAGCACTAACCAGCGCTTTGACGACGCCCGCGCCCTTCTGGACTACGGCTTTGCCAACTACACGGTGGTCCCCGTCTACCCCGACACCCCTCTGGCCCCGGTGGATGTTCTGCTGGGAACCAGCGCTCAGGTCCAGCCCCGGCTGGAGCGTGACTGCCGCCTGCTGGTGCGTAAGGGGGAGGAGGGCCAGGTGACCACCCGCCTGTCCCTGGCGGAGGATCTGGAAGCCCCGGTAGAGCAGGGCCAGACCCTGGGGACGCTGGAGGTCTATGTGGGGGACGAGCTGCGGGACACTGTGCCCATCCTGGCCGCCCAGCCGGTAGACCGCCTGTCCATCCCCGGCATCTTTGGCCGTATGCTGTCCAAGCTGCTGATGGCGGGGTAATCCGCCGCCCCCCGCAGGAAAAAGGCTCCCCCCTTGTGGGGGAGCTGTCATGCGAAGCGTGACTGAGAGGGGAAGACGGGGGCGCGCCTTTCCGGTCATGGGGGTGCGGAATCCCCCAGTCATTTGCTTCGCAAATGCCAGCCCCCTTTAGCAAGGGGGCCTTTGGAGGAGAAACGGACCTGCCAGCACCGAAAAGCCCCCCTTGCCAAAGGGGGGAGGGCCACCGGACAAAGTCCGGTGGCGGGGGGATTCCGTCGTTTACCGAGGTGTGTCCCATTCACACCCCTACATCTCCCATCCCTTCCCGCTCTAAGAAATTCTTTTCAAATTCCCTCCGGTTTTCCACTATTTTACTTGACGGCCCTCCCCTATTGTTGTATAATTTTGATAAATATACCCAAGTATGCGCCGCAGCTCCTTGTTGGTTTTAGCCGACATAGAACTTCCAAAAGATTCCACGAGGTGATAAATATGTCTAAATACCTGGAAAAACTCTCCTCCCACGACCTTTTTTTAGAGCTTGAGGCCTTCACCGAGGGCCGCTCCACCCACGCCTGGCGGTGCTTCGGCGCCCATCCCGCCAAGGATGAAAACGACGTGGACGGCTACCTGTTCCGGGTCTGGGCCCCCAACGCCCCCAAGATTACCGTCATCGGCGACTTCAACAACTGGGACCTGGAGGCCACCCCCATGACCAAGGTGGAGGGGGGCATCTGGGAGGCCTTCGTCCCCGGCCTGAACCGCTACGACGCCTACCAGTACGCCATACATAAGGCGGACGGCAGCGGCTTCGTGGGCAAGTGCGACCCCTACGGCTTCCACGCCGCCACCCGGCCCGACGTGTCCACCAAGCTCTACGACCTGGACACCGGCTACCAGTGGGGCGACCGGGACTGGTTTGCCTTCCGGGCCAAAAACCCCCCCTACCGCCGGCCCATGAACATCTACGAGTGCCACCTGGGCTCCTGGCGGCGCACCGGCGAGGGGGAATTCCTCAGCTACCGGGACATCACCGGCTATCTGGTGCCCTATGTAAAGGAGATGGGCTTTACTCATGTGGAGCTCCTCCCCGTCACCGAGCACCCCCTGGACGCCTCCTGGGGCTACCAGTGCACCGGCTACTTCGCCGCCACCAGCCGCTTCGGCACCCCCGACGACCTGAAGTACCTCATTGACCAGCTCCACCAGGCGGGCGTCGGCGTGATTATGGACTGGGTGCCCGCCCACTTCCCCCGGGACGCCTTCGGCCTGTATAACTTCGACGGCACCCCCACCTACGAGTACGCCGACCCCCGGAAGGGGGAGCACAAGGAGTGGGGCACCGACGTATTCGACTTCGGCCGGCCCGAGGTGCGCTCCTTCCTGTTCTCCTCTGCCATGTTCTGGCTGGAGGAGTACCACATGGACGGCCTGCGGGTGGACGCGGTGTCCTCCATGCTCTACCTGGACTACAACCGCAAGGCCGGCGAGTGGCTGCCCAACGTAAACGGCGGCCACGAGAATCTGGAGGCCATCAAGTTCTTCCAGGACCTGAACACCGCCATCTTCGCCGCCCACCCCGACGTGCTGATGATTGCGGAGGAGTCCACCGCCTGGCCCAAGGTGACCAAGCCGGTGGACGACGGCGGCCTGGGCTTCAACTTCAAGTGGAACATGGGCTGGATGAACGACATCTGCCACTATATCAAGCTGGACCCCTACTTCCGCCAGTTCAACCACCGGGACATCACCTTCTCTCTGATGTACGCCTTCTCGGAGAACTATATCCTGCCCCTCAGCCACGACGAGGTGGTCCACATGAAGGGCTCCTTCTTCGGCAAGATGCCCGGGGACAACCCCCAGAAATTCGCCGGCGTCCGGGCCTTCTACACCTATATGATGACCCACCCCGGCAAGAAGCTCACCTTCATGGGGGCCGAGCTGGGCCAGTGGAACGAGTGGCACTTTGAATACTCCCTGGACTGGCACCTGCTGCAATACGCCCCCCACCGCCAGACCCAGGACTTCTTCAAGGCCATGAACGCCTTCTACCTGGAGAACGCCCCCCTGTGGGAGCAGGACGACTCCTGGCAGGGCTTCCAGTGGCTGTGCGCCGACGACAACACCGCCAACACCGTGGCCTTCCTGCGCTGGGACCGGAAGGGCAACCCCCTGATCGTGGTGTGCAACTTCTCCCCCGAGCACCGCAACGGCTACCGGGTGGGGGCCCCCTTCGGCGGCAGCTGGGGCGTGGCCTTCAACACCGACGACCCCGCCTTCGGCGGCGAGGGCCTGGGGGACAAGGCGCCGGTGAAGACGGAGAATATCCCCTGCCACGACCAGCAGCAGTCCTTTGCCATCGACCTGCCCCCCATGTCGGCGGTGATTTATCGCTGCGTGCGGAAAAACCCGGTGCGCAAACCCAAGGCGGAAAAGGCCAGCGACGCCGCCAAGGCGGAGAAGAAGCCCGCCGCCAAAAAGGCGGCCAAAGCCGTCTCCAAGGCGGAGAAGGCCCCCGCTAAAAAGGCGGCCAAGGCGGAAAAAGCCCCCGCGGACCAGCCCAAGAAAGCCGTCCGCTCCAAAAAGACGGACAAATAAACC
Source organism: uncultured Bacillota bacterium (assembly GCA_947650875.1). GTDB lineage: Bacteria > Bacillota > Clostridia > Oscillospirales > Oscillospiraceae > Lawsonibacter. The sequence continues at coordinate 6,393 of CANSXE010000061.1, forward strand.
TCCCTCTCTGAGGGAGGTGGCGCGGCCAAGCCGCGGCAGAGGGAGAAGGGATACTCCCTCAGTCACCGCCTTGCGGCGGCGACAGCTCCCTCACAGAGGGAGCCTGCTCCCGGGCACCCTCGGGGCCTTGCGCCCCGGTCTCTACATAGATGCCATCGCACCCAAAAAAGTAAGAGGTGAACAACATGAAGAAAGAAGTTGTCGCCATGCTGCTGGCCGGCGGCCAGGGCAGCCGGCTCTACGCCCTGACCAGCAACGTGGCAAAACCCGCCGTCCCCTTCGGCGGAAAGTACCGCATCATCGACTTCCCCCTGTCCAACTGTGTCAACTCCGGCATCGACACGGTGGGCGTTCTCACCCAATACCGCCCCCTGGAGCTGAACAGCTACTTGGGCAACGGCCAGCCCTGGGACCTGGACCGGTCTGACGGCGGCGTACACATCCTCCCCCCCTACCTGGGCGAGGGCGAGCAGGGCAGCTGGTACAAGGGCACTGCCAACGCCATCTACCAGAACATCGGGTTTCTGGACCTGTATGACCCCGAGTACGTGGTGGTCCTCTCCGGCGACCACATCTATAAGATGGACTACTCCGAAATGGTCTCCTTCCACAAAAAATCCGGGGCGGCCTGCACCATCTCGGTGCTGGAGGTCACCATGGAGGAGGCCAAGCGGTTTGGCATCCTGAACGTGGAGGCCGACGACAAGGTCTACGAGTTTGAGGAGAAGCCCCCCCAGCCCAAGAGCAACCTGGCCTCCATGGGCATCTATGTGTTCACCTGGTCCAAGCTGCGCAAATACCTCATCGACGACGAGGCCGACCCCAATTCCTCCAACGACTTCGGCAAGAACATCATCCCCAACATGCTGAACGCCGGCGAGAAGCTGATGGCCTACCGCTTCGCGGGCTACTGGAAGGACGTGGGCACCATCGACTCCCTGTGGGACGCCAACATGGACCTGCTGGCCGGCAGCAGCAGCGGCCTGGACATGTATGACGACAGCTGGCCCATCTACGCCCGCACCCCCATCAAGCCCCCCCACGTCACCGGGCCTGACGCCGTCATTTCCCACTCCATGGTCACCGGCGGCAGCCAGGTGGACGGCAGGGTGGAAAACTCTGTGCTCTTTAACTCGGTTACCGTAGAGCAAGATGCTGACATTCAGTATTCCATCCTCATGCCCGGGGCCACCGTAAAGAAGGGGGCCAAGGTGTACTACTCCATTGTGGCAGAAAACGCCACAGTGGAGATGGGCGCCACAGTGGGCGCCGCTCCCGACGGCAGTGAAAACTGGGGCATCGCCGTGGTGGCCGGCGGGGTCACCGTAGGCGAGAACGCCACCATCCCGCCCAACGCCATGATCCGCGAAGATGTGAAAGGAGGTGAGCAGGCATGAACGATCTCCACAGCATCCTGTTCGCATACCGCTCCGACGCCAACCTGGGAGAGCTGACCCGTCCCCGCAACACCTGCTCCCTGCCCTTCGGCGGCCGCTACCGTCTCATCGACTTCATGCTGTCCAACTGCGTCAACGCCGGCATCACCGACGTGGGCGTGGTGGTCCACCAGAGCTATCAGTCCCTGCTGGACCACCTGGGCTCCGGCAAGGACTGGGACCTGAGCCGCAAGCACGGCGGCCTGCGCATCCTGCCCCCCTTCAGCTACACCGAAGCCGGCCACGGCGAATACCGGGGCAGCATGGAGGCCCTGGCCGGGGTGTACGACTACCTGGAGGACATCCGCCAGGAGTACGTCCTGCTGGCCTGGGGCGACATCGCCATCAACCTGCCTGTCAACGAGGTCTTTGAGCAGCACCGGAACTCCGGGGCTGATATCACCATTGTCTGCACCCCCACGCTGAAGGGAGCCCCCCAGTTCTCCGAGTATGTGGAGGTCAGCGAGGAGGGCCGGATCACCGACCTGTCCGTCCATCCCACCTCCGCCGACAAGGCCATGGAATCCCTGGAGATTTACATCCTGTCCAAGCGCCTGCTGATGGACATGGTGAACTACTGTTCCGCCCACGATGTGGCCAACTTCAGCCGCGGCGTCCTCCAGCCCCGTCTGAAATCCCTGAAAATGATGCCTTACATCCACAAGGGCTATGTGGGCCGCTTCCAGTCGGTGAGCGACTACTTCCAGCGCTCCCAGGATCTGCTGGACCCGGCCATCCGGGCCGACCTGTTCAACACCGCCCGTCCCATCCGCACCAAGGACCAGTCCAACCCCTCCACCTACTACGGCCCCGAGTCCCGCTCCGTCTCCTCTCTGGTGGCCGACGGCTGCCAGATCGAGGGCGAGGTGGAAAACTCCATTCTGGCCCGCGGCGTAGTGGTAGAGAAGGGCGCCAAGGTATCCAACAGTGTGCTCATGCAGGGCACGGTGGTCAAGGCGGGGGCTTCCCTGTCCTATGTCATCGCTGACAAGGATGTCACAGTGAACGAGAGCCGTATGCTTATGGGTCACGCCACCTATCCCCTGGCCATCGCCAAGGGCTCTGTTGTCTGATTTTTCCGGACGCCCTCCCCAGGACGGGAGGGCGTCCTCCTAACGATTTCCGGCGTGCAGGGGCGCACACTGTGCGCCTGCGGTATCTGAGCGGGCGGACAATGTCCGCCCCTGCAAAAACCAAATTGAAAAGGTGATTTTATGAAAATCTTGTTTGCCACCTCCGAAGCGGCCCCCTTCATTAAAACCGGCGGCCTGGCCGACGTGGCCGGCTCCCTGCCCCAGGCCCTGGCGGCCGAGGGCCACGAGGTCAAGGTCATTCTGCCCCTGTACGAGGGGGTCAGCGAGGACTGGCGGTCCAAAATGACCTTCCTGAAATACTTCAACGTCACCCTGGCCTGGCGGCAGGTCTACTGCGGCGTGTTCGAGGTGGAGCACCAGGGGGTCACCTTCTGGTTTGTGGACAACGAGTACTACTTCAAGCGCTGGCAGCTCTACGGCCACTTTGACGACTGCGAGCGGTTTGCCTACTTCTCCCGGGCCGTGGTGGAAGCCCCGGGCCAGCTGGACTGGGCCCCGGATATCATCCACTGCAACGACTGGCAGACCGCCCTGGTGCCCGTCTACCTGCTGGAGGAGAAGTACCGCATCCCCCAGCTGGCGGGGGCCCGGACGGTGTACACCATCCACAACATCGAGTATCAAGGCCGCTACGGCGACCAGGTGCTCCAGGACGTGATCGGCCTGGACCGCAGCTACTTCAACGAGGGGATGCTGGCCTACCATCGGGACGTGAACCTGATGAAGGGCGCCATTATGGCCTCCAACTTCGTCACCACCGTCTCCCCCACCTACGCCCAGGAGCTGCGCACCCCCTTCTACGCCCACGGGCTGGACGGGGTCATCAACCAGCAGAGCGGCAAGCTGGAGGGCATCCTCAACGGCATCGACGTGGACCTCTACGACCCGTCCAAGATGGAGGGGCTGGCGGCCAACTTCACCCTGAAGACCATCGCCAAGGGCAAGGCGGCCTGCAAGGCGGCCCTCCAGCAGGCGGTGGGCCTGGAGGTGAACCCGGATATCCCCCTGGTGGCCTGCGTCTCCCGTCTGGTGGGGCACAAGGGCTTTTCCATGGTCACCGACGCCATCCACGATATTATGGGCCTGGGCACCAAGGGCGTGCAGATGGTGGTACTGGGCACCGGCGACTGGCAGTATGAGGAGGCCTTCCGCCACGCCCAGGGCCAGT
>CANSXE010000062.1 GCA_947650875.1 uncultured Bacillota bacterium
AAAGTGTTAGAGGACTGAGCCAACGGGGCGGGCGTTTTCGCCCGCCCCGGTTTGCTTCTCTCCCGCCCCTGCGGGGCATCCCGGGGATTTGGGTGGAGGGCTATACCTCCAGCGCCTTTATAAGATCCGCCCGCAAGCCCAGACCCAGAGAGTAGTAGGCTTGGACCTCGTAGCCGGTGTAGCGGATAAGCTGGGCAAAGTACTGGTCGTAGAGGTCGCGGCCGGCAATTTTCCGGAGCTGCTCAGACAGATTGTCGTAGGCCTGTTTAGCCTCAGAAAAGCCGGGGAGGGTCTGACAGAGCCGGTTAGCGGCTTCGTCGATTTCAACGTTGCGCCACAGCAGTTCTGCAAGCAGATCTTGCATTTTCATCACTCCTGGTCTAAAATACATCACGCTTATTGCGTGTTTTAATTATAGCACGCTTTAAGCGTGTGTCAAGAGGTAAAGGGAGAATTTATGAAATTTCACGAGCGTATGCGTTCTCTGCGAAAAGAGAAAGGTATGACACAGAAGGAAATGGCTGCTGAACTAGGCGTTGGATATCGGGCGTTGCAATGCTACGAATATAATGAACGTTACCCTGATGTGCTTGGGCTGGTTGCCATTGCCGACTATTTTGACATTAGTCTGGACTATCTCATGGGCCGGTCCGATGTGCGGGAGCGGCGGTAAAGGCTGGAGGGCTTCACTATGATGTATCCGTTTATGACGCTTGACGACAACACAGAGATCGTCCACTCCGAGATGAAGGAGGACGGCCGGGTGAAGGTGTATCTGGAGCGGCCAGACGCGGAGGACTGTTTTCATCATGCGACCTGCTGGCTTCCCGGCTACGTTTGGGAGGGCGTGTCTGGCTTTTCCACTGAGGACATGGCCCGTTTTCAAGAGGTCATCCAGTCCACTGCCCACCTGATTTTGGAGTTCTCCCAGGAAGGGGGCTTCGACAGTGCCGCAGGTTTTTAAAATCGGTTCCTACTGGGTTTATTTCTGGTCCAATGAAAACGAGCCCTTGGAACCGGTGCATGTTCATGTCTGCCAGGGAGCGCCCAGTGCGGGGGCGACAAAGATTTGGATTACTCAAGCTAAAAAATGCTATTTGTGCCATAACAATTCCAAAATTCCCGACCGAACGCTCCGAAACATTATCAAAATTATTGAAGCCAGAAGTGAAGAGATCATAGATAAGTGGATAACCTATTTCGGAGAAATCAGATATTTCTGCTGATTTTGACTAGAATTAAAAGGAGAAACACCATGGCAAGCAATCGAATCGGACGCATCAACGAGGAGGTCCAGCGGGAGCTGGCCGCCCTCATTCCCACGGTGAAGGACCCCCGGGTGACGGGGATGATCTCGGTGACGGCGGTGGACGTCACCCCGGACCTGAAATTTGCCAAGGTCTACATCTCGGTGCTGGACAAGAGCGACAGCGACCAGGTGCTCAAGGGACTGAAATCGGCGTCGGGCTATCTCCGTCGGGAGCTGGGCCGGGCGCTGAACCTGCGCCACACCCCGGAACTCACTTTCTTCCGGGACGACTCCATGGCCAAGGGGGCCAAGATTCTGGAGATGCTCCGGGACCCGGAGGTGGTCAAGCCCGCCAATCCGGCCAACGAGCATATTATTTTGGAGGACGAGGAATGAACACCATTACCACGGCACAGGCCGCCGAATTTCTTCAGGCCCACGACAACTATTTGATCCTCACCCACCTCCGTCCCGACGGCGACACCATCGGCTGCGCCGCCGGACTGTGCCGGGCCCTGCGCCAGGCGGGGAAGACCGCCTATATTCTGGAAAATCCTGAGGCCACAGAACTGTTTACAAATTATATAGAGGGGCTGACAATCGGGACGGACTACACCCCTGAAACGGTTGTGTCGGTTGACATTGCTGCCCGTTCCCTCTTTCCGGAGCCTGCAAAGCCCTATTTGGACCGGGTGGACCTGGCCATTGACCACCACCCCTCCCAGGAGTTCTTTGCCAGGGCCACCTGTCTGGACAGCAAACGGGCGGCCTGTGGTCAACTGGTGCTGGAAATTGTGAAACAATTTACAGACATTACCCCGGAGATTGGGGAAGCCCTCTATGTGGCCATTTCCACCGACTGCGGCTGTTTTCAGTACAGCAACGCAGACGCGGCCGCCCATCGGGCGGCGGCCGAGCTGATGGAGAGCGGCTTTGACCCCTACCCGGTGAACCGGAAGTTTTTCCGCACCAAGACCTTCAAACGCCTGAAGCTGGAGGGTCTGCTCACCGCCGGTATGGAGCTGCGGGACGGCGGCCAGACCGCCCTGGTCTTCCTCACCCGGGCCATAATTGAGGAGGTGGGGGCCAGCGAGCGGGATATGGACAACATCTCCGCCTTTGTGGGCCAGATTGAGGGGGTCAGGAACGGCGTCACCTTGAAGGAGACGGCCGACGGCCATGTGAAAATCTCTCTGCGCACCGACCCCGGCGACCTGAATGCGTCCTCTGTCTGTGCTCTACTGGGGGGCGGCGGCCACGCCGCCGCCGCCGGGGCCATGGTGGAGGGTACTATGGAGACGGTCCGTCAGCGGGTGATTGACGCGATTGAGCAGGTGCGCAATGGCTAGCGGGATTTTGGTTGTGGAAAAGCCCGCCGGCTGGACCTCTATGGACGTGTGTGCCAAGCTGCGGGGGGTCTTTCATGAGAAGCGGGTGGGCCACGGGGGCACCCTGGACCCCATGGCCACGGGTATCCTGCCGGTGTTCATCGGCCGGGCCACCCGGGCGGTGGAGTTCGCGGAGAAATCCGACAAGGAATATATCGCCGGAATAAAACTGGGTGTAATTACTAACACCCAGGATACCACCGGCGAAATTCTGGAGGAACGGCCTGTCCAGGTCACCCGGGAGCAGCTGGAGGGGGCGCTGGAGCGGTTCCAGGGGGATATCATGCAGGTGCCCCCCATGTACTCCGCCATCAAAATCAACGGCAAAAAGCTCTACGAGCTGGCCCGCAAGGGACGTGAAGTAGAACGGCCTGCCAGGCCGGTGACCATCAGGGGACTGATGGTGTTGGACCAGAAGCCCGATGACGGCTCCGACTTTTTCCTGTGGGTCCACTGCTCCAAGGGAACCTATATCCGAACTCTGTGCCACGATATCGGGCAATACTTGGGCTGCGGTGGATGTATGTCCTCTCTGCGCCGGGCGGCTGCCGCCGGGTTTGACGGCGAGGACGCCTGGCCGATGGAACGTATTCTGGCGGCGGAACACCCCGAGGAGCTGCTCCTGCCGGTGGACACCCTGTTTCAGGACCGGCCGGAGCTAATCCTGTCCCCCGCTGTAGAGAAGAAGGTCCGCAACGGCATGACGGCGGTCCTTCCTGATTTGGCTCCCGGGGAGTACCGGGCGTATGCCCAAAACGGGGAATTTTTGGCCCTGTGCCGGGCTCAGGGCGGCAAGCTGACCACCATCAAGAGCTTTTTCGAGGTGTGATTGTGTAGGGACGCTTCATGAAGCGTCCGCCGTTGTCCCTGTCAAGAAAACGGACGCATCGTGATGCGTCCCTACATGAGGTGTGATATCCTATGGAGAAACAACGCAGAGTTATCGCCCTGGGCTTTTTTGACGGGGTGCATCTGGGCCACGGGGCCCTGCTCCGAAGGGTGAAGGAGGGGGCGGACCAGCTGGGGGCCGTCCCCACGGCCTTCACCTTTGACAAGAGCCCCACCGCCGTGATTACCCGGCAAAAGGTCCCCCTCCTCAGCACGGTGGACGACCGTATCCTTCTCATGCGGGAGTGCTACGGCATCCGGGAGGTGGTGGTGGCCCCCTTCGACGCCATGCAGCGCATGGACTGGGAGGATTTTATCGCCAGGTACCTGGTGGAGGAGCTGGGGGTAGTCCATGTGGTGGCGGGCCACGACTTCCACTTTGGCTACATGGGCAAGGGAAACCCGGACCGGCTGCGGGAGAAATGTGCCCAGCTGGGCGTGGGCTGCGACATCATCCAGAAGGTGGAGCAGGACGGCATCACCATCTCCTCCACCTACATCCGCAACCTGGTGGCTCAGGGGGAGATGGAGCGGGCCGCCCAGTTTCTGGGCCACCCCCATATCCTCACCCAGCAGGTGGGCCGCGGCAAGGGCATCGGTCACTCCACCCTGGGCTTTCCCACCGTCAACCTGCGGGTGCCCGAGGGTGTGATTATCCCCGCCTTCGGGGTCTACGCCACCCGGGTGTGGTTCGACGGCCAGAGCCGGGCCGCCGTCACCAATGTGGGTGTGCGGCCCACGGTGACGGATAACGACGGCCGGGTGACGGTGGAGGGCTTTATCCTGGACTTTGACGGTAACCTCTACAGCCACCAGGTGCGTATGGAGTTCCACAAGTACCTGCGGGGGGAGCGTAAATTCCCCTCCATGGAGACCCTGGCGGAGGAAATCAGGCGGAACGCGGAACAGACCAGAGCATTTTTTGGAGGGTAACGGCCTATGGGAGTTTTCCATCTGCTGCACCACGAGCACCAGGCCCGGTATGACCGGATGTTTCCCTACCTGTGGGCCTACGCTATTCTGCTGGCGCTTGCCGGCTTTGTGATGGACACCCCCACCGGCATCCTGCGGGGGCTGTATACCATCATCACCACCGAGGACGCCCTCATCACCGATTACGTCCTGGTAGCCGGACTGGGGGCGGCACTGGTGAACTCCGCCATCGTCACCGCCATCAGCATCTGTGTGCTCTACGCCGCCGGGGACACCCTCAACGGTATGACCCTGGTGGAGATGGGGCTGATGTCGGGCTTCTCCCTCTTCGGCAAGAACTTTGTAAATATCTGGCCCATTCTGGCCGGGACCTGGCTGTATACCAGGGCGCGCCGCCAGCCGGCGGCGGGCAACATTGGCATCGGCCTGATGGCCACTGCCCTGGCCCCCATCGTCAGCTACATCGCCCTGGATAACGGCTGGGGCGGGCCCATCGAGGGGGTGCTGGTGGGGCTGGCTATCGGCTTTATTATGCCCTCCCTGGCCACCTATACCTACCGCATCCAAAATGGCATGAACCTGTATAATGTGGGCTTCGCCTGCGGGCTGGTGGCCCTTATCTGCGTGCCCCTGATGGCTTCGCTGGGGGCGGACCCCACCACATATTACCGCTGGGCTGAGGGATATGACTTCCATTTTGGCATTATGCTGGGTACGCTGTGTGTCATGTTGATAATCGGCGGACTCTTTTTTGCCAACAAGCCAATCTGGGCGGCCTGGGCGGGCTACCGGCGGCTGCTCCAGACCAGCGGCCGGGCGCCCAGCGACTACCTGCGTATGTTTGGCCCCGCCCCGGTGGTGATTAACGCCGGGGTCAACGGACTCATCGGCATGGCCTACATCCTGCTGACCGGCGGCGACCTGAACGGCCCCACTGTGGGGGGTATCCTCACCATTATGGGCTTCTCCGCCTTTGGCAAGCACGCCCTCAACATCCTGCCCGTCATGGCCGGGGTGGCTGTGGGCAGCGTGGTGATGGACTGGTCCCTCACCGACTCCGCCGTTCAGCTGGCCTGCCTGTTCTGCACCACCCTGGCCCCCATCGCCGGCTACTTCGGCTGGGGCTATGGGGTGCTGGCCGGATTTCTCCACTCCTCGGTGGTGCTGTACACCGGCTCCCCCGTGGCGGGGATGAATCTGTATAACAACGGTTTTTCCGGCGGGCTTATCGCCATTGTGCTCTACCCCACTATCATGGCCATCGCCCGCCACCGTAAGCCGGTGCTCCAGGAGGAGGACTACTTCGACCAGCTGGAGGGCGACCGGCCCGTTATTCCCCCGGAACCCCATATTATCCAGGAGGAAGAATAAAAATCGCCGCCCCGCGGGGCGGCGATTTTTTATCCAAAGCATACCTGTACCGCCCAGGCGGCGGCTAAAAAGCCGGTGAGATCGGCGCAGAGGGCTGCAGGGACGGCGTAGCGGGTTTTGGTGATGCCGACGGCGCCGAAGTAGACGGCGATGGTGTAAAAGGTGGTCTCAGTGGAGCCCAGCATGACGGCGGCGGTGCGGCCCAGCTGGGAGTCGGGGCCGTAGGTGGAGATCAGCTCGGCCCCCACCCCCAGGGCGGCGGAGCCACTGATGGGCCGCACCAGCATCAGGGGCAGCAGCTCCGAGGGCAGGCCCAGCCGGTCCAGAAGGGGCGCCAGAGCAGCCGCCAGCAGCTCCAGAGCCCCAGAGGCCCGGAGCATATACACCGCCGTCATCAGGCCAACGAGGGCCGGTATGATGCGGGTCAGGGTCTCCAGCCCGGAGCCCGCCCCCTGAACCAGTGCGGAGTAGACATCCACCCGCCGCCCGGCGGCGTAGAGGGCAATGGCCGCGATGGTCAGAGGGATCAGCATGGTGAAGAACAGGTCCATATCAGTCCCTCCATATCCTTGCAAAAATTTTGCACGCTCCAATCCCCACCCCCACGGACAGGGCGGAGGCCAGCCACACGGCGGGGAGGATATCAAAGGGGGCGGCACACCCCTCCGCGGCCCGGACGGATGCCACGGTGGTGGGGATGAGCTGGATGGAAGCGGTGTTGCACACCACCAGCATACAGAGACTGTCCGAGGCTGTGCCGGGGCTGTGCCGGGCCAGGCGTCGGGCGGCCTCCAGTCCCAGGGGGGTGGCGGCGCTGCCCAGGCCCAGCAGGTTGGCGGACACGTTGGCGGAGATGCTGTCCATAGTGTCCCGATCCTTTGCCGCCTGGGGGAAGAGCCGGCGCAGCACGGGGGCCAGAAGCCGGGACAGTTTGTCGGCCAGACCCGACCGGCGCATCACCTCCATCACTCCCGTCCACAGGCAGAGCATCCCCGCGATGGACAGGGCCAGCTCCACGGCGGCGGCCGCCCCCTCTACCGCTGCCGAGGCCACCGCCGGCCCCCGCCCGGTGGCCAGTCCGCACAGAATAGAGAGGACCACCATCCCCGTCCAGATTACCGTCATGGTCAAAACCCATTCCCCCTCTTGTCCCATCTATACGGCGGCAACTGGAAAATCATGTCTGCTGAAAAACCAATAATTTACAAAAAAATCCAGCTCATAACCTCTTTTCCACAAAAATTCTACATTTTTCACCCTATTTTACCCGATAGAAACAGTTGACATTGCATTTTTTTACCGTTACAATAAGAGGAGAGAAAATATACCGGGGCCAAGCCTTGGACTCCGGGTCTGTAACAGATAAGAAGGAGGCATTTTATGAAATCCACTGGTATTGTCCGAAAGGTGGACGAACTGGGCCGCATCGTATTACCCATTGAACTGCGCCGTACTTTGGATATTGAGGAGAAGGATTCCTTGGAAATCTACATGGACGGCCCATCCATTGTGCTGAGGAAATTCCAGCCTGCCTGCATCTTCTGCGACAACGAAAAGGATATCATCGAATTTCGGGGCAAAAATATCTGCCCAAAGTGCTTCCAGGAAATGAGCGTCTCTTTCCGGAAGTAAGATAGGGTAAGACAGGCCCCCCGGCAAGAGCCGGGGGGCCTGTTATTATGCTGCATGGTAAGGTCAGTCGGTTATGGCCAGAGCGGAGACAGCGTAGCCAAACATGTTGTCCTGGGACTGAAGGGTGGCCTGGAAGCGGACCAGAACCTCGTTCTCCGCCTCGTAGACCAGGGCGCCGGTGAGCACATAGCTGTCGCCGGAGACCGCCAGGTTTTCCACCTGGATTTGAGCCAGATTGTCCGCGCCGCACACTACCACATAGCTGCGGGAGACATTGTCGTAGTTCAGCCGGTCCCGAATGGCGGCGGGGGGAGTGCCCAGTGCGTCCAAATCCATATCCAGAACGGCGGCATAGTCCAGCACCGTCTCTTCGGGCAGGAACAACTCACCCTGTTCGGTGATGCTGCGGCTGTCCATCTGGCCGTAGAGGGAGAGCATGTTGTACAGTCCCTCCCAAGTCAGGGCCTGATCGCGGAAGTCAAAGGCTTTTATGTCGTGGTTGAGCATGGCCAGCAGCAGGGCGTGGAGGGCGGGGGACATGGACTCCGCTGCGTCGGTCTCTGCGGGTACGTCGCCGGGGAGATAGTCCTGAACCTGGCCAGGGGCCGAGGCCCCCTGAGGATTGGCAGGACCTGCGCTGTTCACAGGTAAAATGAGCATCGAGGTAATGAGGGCCGCAGTCAGTAGCTTTTTAAACATAGAGGAGACCTCCTTTCCCGTTTGTACCCCTATCTTAGCACGAATGTTCTGTTACCTTCTTATCGAAGCCGTTACAAGTTGGTGAGAAAATGGTTACAGATTGGCTACAGCTTGCCTGTCCACCTCCAGTCTATGCGGCAGGAAAGGGGGACATGCCTGTTTTTTATTTGGTTGACCGGGAGCGCAGTTTGGGGTAGAATAGAACAATATACAGGGCGTAAGCAGGGCGGGACGACCCGGCCCGCCGCTTGTGACGGCAAAGACGGCGCGCCGAGGTCGTCCCGCCCTGCAATGATTCAGGGATAACAGGAGTTGTACATATGCTCAACCACCAACAGGAGCTTCGTTTCTGCAAGGCCCGCCGGGGGGCCATCGCCCGGGATTTTGCCCGGCTCAACCCGGAGCAGCAAAAGGCCGCCCTGGCCATCGAGGGGCCGCTGCTCCTGCTGGCCGGGGCGGGGAGCGGCAAGACCACCGTCCTCATCCACCGCATCGCCAATCTGATGAAGTACGGCCGGGGCTCCGACTGCGAGGAGGTACCGGAGTTCGTCACCGAGGACGATCTGGCCTTTCTGGAGGAGTACGCCAGAACCGGCGAGGGGGACAAGCTCCGCCAGGAGCGGCTGTGTCGGGTGGACCCCGCCGCCCCCTGGACCATCCTGGCCATCACCTTTACCAACAAGGCCGCCGGGGAGCTGAAGGACCGGCTGGCCAGAATGCTGGGCCCCTCCGCCAACGATATCTGGGCCAGCACCTTCCACTCCGCCTGTGTGCGCATCCTCCGCCGGGACATCGACAAGCTGGGCTTCTCCTCCTCCTTCACCATCTACGACACCGACGACTCCCTGCGGGTGGTGAAGGACATTCTCAAGTCGCTGAATATGGACGACAAACAGTTTGCTCCCCGGTCGGTGCTGGGCTATATCTCCCGGGCCAAGGACGCCATGAAGCTGGCCCCGGACTATCTGGCCGAGTGCAAAGCGGCGGAGGACTTCCGGCTGACCAAGATCGCCAACGTCTACATGGAGTACCAGCGGCGGCTGTGGGAGGCCAACGCCCTGGACTTTGACGATATCATCCTGCACACCGTCCGGCTTTTGCAGGGCTTTGACGACGTGCGGGAATATTATCAGCGGAAATTCCGCTATGTATTGATTGACGAGTATCAGGATACCAACAATTTACAGTACCTGCTGGCCTCCACCCTGGCGGGGGGGTATGAGAACTTCTGCGTGGTGGGCGACGACGACCAGAGTATCTACCGCTTCCGGGGGGCCACCATCGAGAATATTTTGTCCTTCGAGAAGCAGTACAAGGGGGCCAGAGTGATTCGTCTGGAGGAGAACTACCGCTCTACCGGGCACATCCTGGACGCGGCCAACGCCGTCATCCGCAACAATCAGGGCCGGAAGGGCAAGGAGCTGTGGACCAGGGCGGGACCGGGGGACATGCTCCACCTGTATACCGCCATGAACGAGAGCGACGAGGGGCAGTATGTGGCGGGTAAAATTCTGGAGAACTTCGGCCAGGGCCGGAAGTGGAAGGACCACGCCATCCTCTACCGGATGAACGCCCAGTCCAACCAGCTGGAGCAGGCCTTCAAGCGCAGCGGCGTGCCCTACCGGATTATCGGGGGCACCCGGTTCTTCGACCGGGCGGAGGTGAAGGATGTTCTGGCCTATCTGGCTGTGCTGGACAACCCGGAGGACGACCTGCGCCTGACCCGGATCATCAACAATCCCCCCCGGGGCATCGG
>CANSXE010000063.1 GCA_947650875.1 uncultured Bacillota bacterium
GGCAAGTCCATGCTGGCCCGCCGTCTGCCCGGCATCCTCCCCGACATGACCCGCCGGGAAGCCTTGGAGTGCACCGAGATTCACTCCATCATGGGCCAGACCAGCGCCAAGCAGCCCCTCATCGCCCTGCGCCCCTTCCGCTCCCCCCACCACACCGTCTCCTCCACCGGCATGTCCGGGGGCGGCTCCAACCCCCGGCCCGGTGAAATTTCCCTGGCCCACAACGGGGTCCTCTTTCTGGACGAACTGCCCGAATTCCCCAAGGAGGTGCTGGAGGTCCTCCGCCAGCCTTTGGAAGACGGGGAGGTACAGATATCCCGGGCTGCTGGCACCGTCACCTACCCCGCCCGGTTCATGCTGGTGTGCGCCATGAACCCCTGCAAGTGCGGCTGGTACGGCCACCCCTCGGGGCGGTGCCGGTGTACCGAGGGGGAGGTAAAAAAATACCTCTCCCGTCTCTCCGGCCCCCTCCTGGACCGGCTGGACCTGTTTGTAGAGGTGGCCCCTCTGGAGTTCGACGAGCTGGCCCAGCGGGAGCGGGCGGAGACCTCCGCCCAGGTGAAGGAGCGGGTGGACCGGGCCCGTGCCCTCCAGACCGCCCGCCAGCGGGACACTGGCGCGGCCAGCAACTCCCAGCTCACCCGGGAGGGTCTGGACCGGTTCTGCGCCCTGGACGAGGGCTGTCAGCGGCTGATGAAGGGGGCCTTTGACCGGATGGGCCTCACCGCCCGGAGCTACGACCGCATCCTGCGGGTGGCCCGCACCATTGCCGACCTGGACAGTGGCGGTGATATCCAGCCCGCCCACCTGGCCGAGGCATTGCAGTACCGGCCGCCGGAATATTTGAGAAGATAAGAGAAAAGGACAGCCATCGGCTGTCCTTTTTCTTATGATTTCTTCCACCGTTTCAGGGTGGGAAACCAGCCCCGCATCATCTTCTCCGCCTCCTCCTGGGGGCCGAAGGGGTGGCCGTTCTCGGCGTTGAACTTCAGGTTGAAGGCGATGATGTCGTCCATAGTGGCGTCGGGAGCGGTAAAGGCCCCGTTCTGATAGCAGTAGCGGCAATAGTCCTCGCTGGGGGCGCCGCCCCTCTCGGTGCCCTTGTCCTCGGGCTTGTCCAGGGGCATGGCGCAGCACTGACAAAACTTTCTTTCTTCCATTGGAAAAACCTCCTTATGTTGGACGGGTTCCGCCCCGTCTCTGACACAAGGATACGCCCCATAACCTGACAGGGTCTGTCCAGTTTCATAGACTTCCAGAGATTTTTTTATTTCTTCCCTTAAAATGTCCCGCCAGTAGACCGGCTCCAGCACCTCCAGCTGCCCGCCGAAGGACAGCAGAAAGGACAGCAGCCACTGGTCCTCCGGGAAGGTACACGCCACCAACAGACGCCCGTCGGGCCGGACGGACACCTCCCTGGGGTGGAAGTAGTCCCGCACCCGCCAAGCGGCGGAGGGAGCAAACAGCAGCCGCAGCTCCACCCCCCGATAGTCCCCGGGCATAGGGGCCTCCAACTGTTCCGGGGGCGTGCAGGGCGGACAGCTCCCCTCCTCCAGGCAGAGGTCCTCCATCCGCACCAGCCGGAAGATGCGCCAGTCCTGCCGCGCCCGGCAGAAGGCGGACAGATACCAGCACCCCGCCTTGAACACCAGCCGGGCGGGCTCCGCCGTCCGGCGGCTCTTCTCCCCGGCGGAGCTGTAGTAGGTGAACGACAAGGGCCTGCGCTCCAGAATGGCCCGCTTCACCCGGGAAAAATTCTCCCGCTCCGCCGCGCCGCTGCCCCAGTCGGAAAAATCCACCTCCAGCCAGTCGCCCCCCTCCCGGCGGAACAGGGCGGACAGCCGGGACAGGGCCTCCTCTCCCCCACCGGTGGCCCGAACGGCCTGGAGGGCGAAGAGAATCTCGTCCTGCTGGCTCTGGGACAGCAGGGCCCGGTCCAGCACGAACTGGTCCATCAGCCGGATGCCGCCCCCCTTGCCCTTCTGGGCGTAGACGGGGATACCGGCGGCGGACAGGGCGTCCACATCCCGGTAGATGGTGCGCTCCGACACCTCCAACCGCCGGGCCAGCTCCCCGGCAGTGACGGCCCGTTTCTCCACCAGGAGGTAGAGAATTTCAAAGAGACGGCCGTTTTTCATCGGACTGTAATCTGCCCCAGCACCTCCCCGATGGGCAGGTTGATGGCCAGGCTGGCCCGGTTGTCGTAGGGAGTGGGGCTCTTGTTAATCAGCACCAGCCGGGAGCCCCGGTAGTAGTTGATCAGCCCGGCGGCGGGGTAGACCGCCAGGGAGGTCCCCCCGATGATAAGCAGGTCGGCCGCCTGGATATCGGCCACCGCCCCCTCGATGGTGGCGCTGTCCAGCCCTTCCTCATAGAGCACCACATCGGGCTTAACGGTCCCGCCGCAGGCGCACCGGGGCACCCCCGTTCCCTCTTTGATCTCCGTCACGGCGAAGGGCCTGCGGCACTTCATACAGTAGTTCCGGTGGACGGAGCCGTGGAGCTCCCAAACCCGCTTGGACCCCGCCAGCTGGTGCAACCCGTCGATGTTCTGTGTGACCACGCTGCGCAGCCTGCCCGCCGCCTCCAGCTCAGCCAGCTTTTTGTGGGCGGCGTTGGGCTGGGCGTCCAGGCAGAGCATCTTGTCCCGGTAAAAGCGGTAAAACTCCTCGGGCCGGGCATCGAAGAAGGTGCGGCTGAGGATTTGCTCCGGGGGCCAGGCGTACTTCTGGTTATACAGCCCGTCCACACTGCGGAAATCCGGGATGCCGCTCTCTGTCGACACCCCCGCCCCGCCGAAAAAGACAATGGCGCAGCTTTCGTCAATCCACTGCTGCAAGGTTTTGATTTTGTCATCCATGAGAAGTCCCCCTTTAAATTCCGATTTATTGAAATGTAATTCTCAATAGGCAAAAATCAAATCCTTGCCGTATGCTTTGCACAACTTCTACGGAGACAGGTTTTTCAAAAACAATCTCAAATAATTTTTTGTTATATCCAGCCGTGCAGTGACACCATGTTAATGAATTTGAATTTTTTGCTTTTTCTAACATAGGGCATTCACAAGAAAACATTTTTGTATATAATTGATTATCGTTAAGAAACCAACCGGCACCATTTTCATTCAAAGCATTGACAAATCTATGCAAATCCTTATCCAAAGAGAGATAGAGTTGTTTCAAGTTATTTGCTGTATCTTCTAACCTGCCATTTTCATTACAATAGCACTCTTGGCGAATGTTTTTTACCGTTTTTTTATCAAATCTATTTTCAAGAATAGCAGATAGCTTTTCTACCCACTCGGCTCGAATGTCTGGTGTTGAATTTATAGATAATGGAATTTCCTTTATTATGCTTTCTGCAACTTCCCTTGATACATTCTTTTCCAAACTATGTTTCAACCTCATTAACTCATCTATTTCTAATGTCGGAGAAACTTGCTCTGGCATAGAAAAATGTTTCATATTCTTACTCCTTAAATATGGATTTGTATTTGATGTAACTATACCACCGTTAACCTTGCACGTCAACACACAGGGAAACTCCCTCTTGACTTAAACCCGGCTTCAAGTGATAAGATGGCTCCAATCAAAGACAAGGAGGAAGGGTATGAACTACCGTACATTGGGCCGCACCGGTCTGAAGGTCAGCGAGATCGGCATGGGCTGCGAGGGCTTTGAGGGCAAGAGCCCCGAACAGGTGCAGGAATTTGTGGACAAAATGGAGGAGCTGGGGATCAACTGCATCGACCTGTACTCCCCCAACCCGGAGATGCGTTCCAACCTGGGCAAGGCCCTGGCAGGCCGGCGGGACAAATTCGTCCTGCAATCCCACCTGTGCTCCATCTGGGAAAACGGCCAATATCTGCGCACCCGGGACATTGCCAAGGTAAAAACCGCCTTTGCCGACATGCTCCGCCTGCTGAACACCGATTTTATCGACATCGGCATGATCCACTACTCCGACGCCCTGTCCGACTGGCAGGGAATCGTAAACGGCCCGGTGATGGCCTACGCCCAGGAGCTGAAGGCGGCCGGAAAAATCGGCTGCATCGGCCTGTCCAGCCACAACCCGGAGGTGGCCCAGGCGGCGGTGGACAGCGGGCTGATCGACGTACTTATGTTCAGCGTCAATCCCTGCTACGACCTCCAGCCCGCCGGCGAAGATGTGGAGCAGCTCTGGGCGGAATCCGCCTACGAAAAGCCCCTGGTGAACATGGACCCCCAGCGCCAGGCCCTCTACGAGAGCTGCCAGCGCCAGGGGGTGGGGGTCACGGTGATGAAGGCCTTCGGCGGCGGCGACCTGCTCAGCCAGTACTCCCCCGCCGGGGTGGCCCTCACCCCCTTCCAGTGCCTGCACTACGCCCTCACCCGGCCCGGGGTGGCCTGCGTGATGGC
Organism: uncultured Bacillota bacterium; assembly: GCA_947650875.1. Lineage (GTDB taxonomy): Bacteria > Bacillota > Clostridia > Oscillospirales > Oscillospiraceae > Lawsonibacter. The sequence continues at coordinate 4,398 of CANSXE010000063.1, forward strand.
GGGGGCCCGGACGGTGGAGGAGCTGGTCCAGTGCGCCGCCTACGAGGAGGCCCCGGACAGCGAAAAGGACTACGCCGCCGCCTTCGCCGCCATGCCCAAAATCAGCTGGGAGGGCCACTGCATGTACTGCGGCCACTGCGCCCCCTGTCCCCAGGGCATCGACGTGGCTTCCGTGACCAAGTTCCTGAACCTGGCCCGCGCCCAGGGCCAGGTGCCCGAGACGGTGCGGGAACACTACGCCCTCCTCCCCCGCCACGCCGGGGCCTGCGTGGCCTGCGGCGCCTGTGAGAAGCGCTGTCCCTTCTCGGTGTCCATCATCGAGAACATGCGGCACGCGGCGGAGATTTTTGGGAAATAAACGGAAACCGCCGGCGATGCCGGCGGTTTTTTACAGCTTGGTCTCCATAGGGACGGCCACGGTATATTGATTGCTGCTGAGCTGCCGCAGAAGGGCAGACAGCACCCGGGCAGTATTGCCGCTCCCCTCCAGCGTGAGGTAAACGGTGCGGCGGCGAGTGCCCAGCTGGTTTAAAACGGTATTGGCAAAGGCGGTCCCCCCCACGGTACTGTTGGGCTCCAGGGACAGGGTCTCCTTCCAGCACACCCAGCCCCGCTCCTCCAATCCGGGCCGGGCCGTCTCCGGGACATAGGCCAGGGTTGTCCGGGTGTGGGTCTGCTCTTCCAGCGCAAGCCGGCCCCGCTCCAAATCCTGTTCCTCTCCGTCCTGGGACAAAACGCCAACACTGTGGCCGGTGCCCAGGATGCGGCGGACCAGATCTCCCTCCGTCTCAATCACCTGGGGCGGCAGGAAAAACACGGCATACTGTCCTGTACCGTCCAAGGTGCTCAGGAGGGCGGGCAGGCCGTCGGCACTCTCGCAGCGGAAGGCCAGATAGGTGGCCACGTTGCTCCTGTCCACCTCAGGGGGCGTGACAGGATTTACCGGGCTGGTGGGAGTGGTCTCAGCGGGGCTGAGACTCTGGGTATAGTCCCGCAGGCGGTTGTTAATCAGTTCCCGGGCCCTGTCGATAAACAGCGCGTCATCCAGCACTGCATCAGCGCTCTTAATCCGCACCAGATAGCCCTGAGAGATATAGGGCAGCTGATTGTAGCTATAATCCATTCCGAAGAAGGAGCACACCATATACAGCGGAACATAGGGCTTTCCGTTTCGCCTGATGGCCTTGGCGTCGTAGGTGACCCCTGTCATCTCATCCCGGCAGGTCCCCCGCTCCAGGTTAAACACCAGCATCTGCTTCAAGTTAAAGATGGTAACGGTGTGATTTCGGTTGTGGTAGCTGGTATAGAGCCCAAGGCTGACGCCCACCCCGTTCTGGCTGGCGTCGAAGACCGTATAAGGCACATAGAGCGTCCCGCCCGACCAGCAGGGCATAGAGCCGGAGGTCAGGGGGGCTATGCTGTCGTTAATGGCGGTAAAATACAGGCTGGCCGCCGAGACAGGTATGGGCGGGAACAGCCCAACCACCAGCACAGTGGCCAGCAGCAGCGACAAAACGGGATGTTTTTTTCTCATGAGCCCCCCTCCCTTCCTTTCCGATTATATCATAGTATCATCACTTGGACAAGCATTACTATTTTATGTCCACCGGCTCAGCACCGGACGTACCCCGACATCCCCCATACAGCGGAACGTCCTTCCCTCCTGAACTGTTTTCATTCTCCCTCTACGTTTGCAGAGAATCCAGCAGCCCCTGACACCCGGCCAGCACATCCTGCCAGGTGGTCTCAAAGTCCCCTGTATACCACGGGTCTGCCACCTCCGCTTCCGGGCGGCCCGCAAACTCCATCAGCAGGTACAGCTTGCCCTCGGGATCACCGCCGCAGATTCGGTGCATGTTCCGTAAATTGGCTCCGTCCATCCCAATCAGAAAATTATATTGGCTGTAGTCACAATGCTTCAGCTGGCGGGCCGTCTTGCCGGCGCAGCCGATGCCGTGCTCAGCCAGCTTGCGCCGGGCCGGGGGATAGACCGGATTGCCGATCTCTTCGGTACTGGTGGCCGCGGACTCGATATGGAACCGGCTCTCCAGCCCAGCTTTTTTCACCAGATCCTTCATCACAAACTCAGCCATAGGGCTGCGGCATATGTTGCCATGGCAGACGAATAAGATTTTTGTCATATTCTGAACCCTCTTAAAAGTATTGATATTCCGGGCCTTACAGGTATTTTGCGGCATTTTCCCGCTCATTTTCCTGGCATAAACCGGTACCGTTTTGATTATATCATACCGGGCTTTTTGCTTCAAGTTGTGATTCATAAAATTACCGACGCTTACCTCCCAACAGGAGCAGGAAAACAACGAAACAGATCAAGGGGCAAGCAAAAAGAGTGCGCCGCACGAAGCGGTACACTCTTTTTTCGCTGTCATTCAGAACGGATACAGAGCGCTTTTTTCATGCGCGCAGCAGAATCGGCTGGAGCTGTCTGCCCTCCAGAGCGGCTTGCGCGGCGTCGGCCACCAGAGCAAAGTCGGCCATCAGGGAGGCGGGCTTTTTCTCAAAGTCGTCCTGTCCGAAGGGGACGAAGTAGATGTATTTCCGTGGAAGCAGAGCGCCAATGCTGGCGGCGGAGGCGGACAGCCCGTCGTTGGTGGAGGGGGCAATGAGAAGGGGGCGCTGGTTGCGCAAGTGCGCCTTGGCCGCCATGGTAACGCTGGAATCCGTCACGCCTGCGGCCAGCTTGCCCAGGGTGTTCCCCGTGCAGGGACAGATAATCAGCAGATCGAGGAGCTCCTGCGGCCCAATAGGCTCCGCCCCCTTTACGCTGTCGATAACCCGGTGGTCACAGATGCGCTCCATCTCCCGCATCAGGTCGTGGGCCTTTCCGAATCGGGTATCGGTGGCCGCCGTCACCTCAGAGACGATGGGTACCACCCGGGCAAACCGGGCCTTCACCTGTTCCAGCGTCTCCATGGCCTTTGCGTGGGTGCAAAAGGACCCGCACACCGCGAATCCAACGGTTTTATCTTCCAAAAGAATCTTCCTTTCCATTATAAAACGGGCAGAGACGGTCTCAGCCGCCCCTGCAGTGCCTTACATTCCAATTTCCCGCAGCATGTTATAGATGGTATCCCGGATAGCCGCCCCGGCCGTGACAGGGGCCACCTTTCCCGGAAGGGCCAGCGCCCAGATCACGGTGATGTCCAGGGCGCCTGCGGCCCCCAGATCGACCCCGCCCGGCTTGGATGCCAGATCCAGAATCAGGCAGTCCGGCCTGACATCCTCCAGCTCCTCCCGGCCCAGCACCTGGGCGGGGACGGTGTTGACAATCAGGTCATAGCCGCACAGCCACTCCTTCAGGTTGGCCAGGTGCTCCCCGCCAAAGCCCATAGCCTGGGCCCAGGCCAGGTGGTCATATCTTCGGGCAGCCACGCTCACCCGGGCGCCCAGGGCCTGGAAGCGCTGGGCGGTGAGCCGCCCCACCCGTCCAAAGCCAATGACCAGCACCCGGGCGCCGTGAATGGTGATGGGCAGGCGCTCCATGGCCAGCTGAACGGCCCCCTCCGCTGTGGGTACGGCGTTCGCCACCGCCAGCTCCTCCCGGGCAAAGTAATCGTGGATGGTAAGACCCCGTTCCCGGGCCAGCACCTCGGTCTCCCCGTCCACCCGCCCGCCGCAGACAAACTGCCGGGGAGACAGCCGGTCGAGAACGGGGGCAAGGGGGTGCTCCGACAGGGACAGGGGGGCGTTGAGCATCCCGTTCCCGGCAGAGACGGTGAGGGGGAGAATGACGCAATCCGCCCGGTCCACATGGCTCAAGGAGTCCTCAGCGACGAGCCCGGGGACAGGCTCCCCGGGCTGGCCCAGGGCGTAGGTATGGACAGTGTGGCCATCCTTGACCAGCAGCTGGGCCAGCTTGGCCTGCCGCAGGTCGCCGCCCACCACCCATATGTTCAGTTCATGTTTCATAGAATACCTCCAGACCCGCCGGCGGAGCGGCGGCAGGTTTCTACTCCATTGTATGGAGCGCGGGAGAAAGAGGTGCAGCCATCCCCGGGGCTGAGACAAACAAAGACAGGCCCTCCCTACAGGGAAGGCCTGCCGCTGAATATTTTATTTCCCAGGCGCAGGTGTTTTCTCTTTGACACGCCTTTTACTGCCGCAAATCCAGATTCAGGTCCACATCACCCTCAATCCCGGCCACCCGGCCGGTATGCGTATACTGCCACAGGTCGAAGTGGTAGTAGAAATCCGGCTTCGTGTCATACTCTGCCAGCCACAGATGATAGTCCGTCAGTTCCCGCAGGTCGTAGCGGAGATAGCCCAGGCTCTGGTTGAAGTAGACCGCCGGGCGGTAGCCGGCTTCCTGAATTTTTTCGCAGAAGGCGGCGGCGCACTGCGTCAGAGTCTCGTTGTCCAGCCCATCGGTGCGGGCGTTATTTCCCGGGGAAATGGGCTCCCAGTCGAAGGCGATGGGGTAGGCGATGTCATACCCCTCAATGGTGCTGAGGATGTAGTCGGCCTCCTCCTCTGCTTCCCGGGGGGTGATGGCCTGAGAGAAGAAGTAGACCCCCACGTCCAGCCCGGCGTCCAGCGCCCCCCGAAGGTTGGTCTGGAAGGTCTGGTCGGGGAACAGGCCGCCCTCGGTGTAGCCCCGGTAGCCCAGGCGGAGGATGGCAAACTCGATGCCGTCATCGGCCACCGCCTGCCAGTCGATCTCCTTCTGATAGGTGGACACGTCGATTCCCGCTCTGGCCCGCCTGCCGTCTCTCTCATAGGTGACGCGGCCCTTTTCGTCCGTTGCGAATCCGGCCCGGTCGTAGGGATTCAGGGGCATCCCCTCCAGCGGAGTCATCTCCCGGTCGCCAAAGCGGAAGGTAACGGGCTCCTCCTCCGAAATATCGGGGGGCTCCTCCGGCTCAGGCTCCGGTTTCAGGGCGAGGAAGAGGGCGGTCCCGGCCAGAATCAGGGCCAGAATGGAGATGGCCAGTGTCAGCCAGTTCATTCCTCCCCCGCTCCGGCGGCTGGGCGCCTGCCGGGACCGGGGCGGCGGGGCCTGGCGGACAGGCCGGGGCGGCTCCTGAGTCGGCTGGTACTCCGTCTCAATCACCGGCTGCTCCTCCTCCAGGGTGTCCCATTCAGGCGGGTATTGGTTCATAACAATTCCCCCGTTTCGACGATTTTTTCTATTTTATTATATCGGCACAGGGATAGCAATAATTAAGGGGCGGCCGATGGCCGCCCCTTAATTATCCAATCACCTGCCGGGCCACGTCCACGCTCTCCTTGGCGTCCTTGGCGTAGAAGTCGGCCCCGATTTTTTTCGCGTAGTCCGGGGTGAGCACCGCGCCGCCCACTACCACCTTACAGGAGACCTGCTCTGCCCTCAGCAGGCGGATGGTCTCCTCCATGCTGCCCAGGGTGGTGGTCATCAGGGCGGACAGCCCCACCAG
>CANSXE010000064.1 GCA_947650875.1 uncultured Bacillota bacterium
CCTGCTGCCGGGCCAGCCGGAGCTGGCAGTTCTTCTTTGTCAACGGCCGGCAGGTAAAATCCCCCCTGATGGCCGCCGCTCTGGAGGAGGCCTATAAGAACCAGAAGATGGTGGGCAAATTCCCGGGCTGCGTCCTCCATCTGCGGACAAAACTCAGCGCCGTGGATGTAAACGTCCACCCGGCCAAGACCGAGGTAAAGTTTGGCGCCGAGCGGGCGGTGTTCTCGGCGGTGTACCACGCCGTCCTCTCCGCCCTGGAGAGGGACCCCTCCCACCCCCCGGCGGTGCTGAAAAACACCGAGATCGCCGGGGTGCGGGGACAGGATACGGTGACGGGCAATCAGCTGCGGATAGACGCCCCCCCTGTCCCTCCCTTTGGGACAGGGGGCCGCAAAGCGGACAGAGCGGTCCCTCTCCGTCAGCCTGCGGCTGACAGCCCCAAAAGGGAAGCCAGGGTCTCCCTCCCCCCTGTAGTCCGGGTCCATGACAGCAGCTATGCGCCGCCGAAGCCGGCGGAACCTGTCGATACTCCCCCCGCCGCCCCGAGACCGGCAGCTCCCCCAAGGCGGGAGCCTGTTGAAACGCCGCCCCCTTTGAGGGAGGAAGCGCCGCCGCAGGCGGTGAGGGAGGAGGTCCCTGAGCTCCCCTGGCGTCTGGCCGGGGAGGTTCTCAATACCTACATCATTGTGGAGCGGGGGGATACGGTCTATCTCATCGACAAACACGCCGCCCACGAGCGGATGAACTTCGACCGGATGAAGGCCGCGGGCTACGACCCCATGTCCCAGGCCCTGCTCACTCCGGCCATATGCCGGCTGACGCCGGACCAGCGGGAGGTACTGCTGGCCCACCGGGCGCTGCTGGAGGAGTTCGGCTTTGAGGTGGACGAGCTGGGGACCGATCTGGCGGTGCGTCAGGCCCCCTTTGACGTGGACGTGGAGGAGATCCCCGCCGCCCTGGAGGAGCTGGCTGTCCGCCTGCTCACCGCCGGGTCCGCCGACCCCGTCTCCGCCCGGGACGAGCTGCTCCACACTATGGCCTGCAAGGCGGCCATTAAGGGGGGCTGGCACAGCGCCCCTCAGGAGCTGGAGCGGGTGGCCGGAGCCGTCATGTCCGGGCAGGTGAAATACTGCCCCCACGGCCGCCCGGTTGCCATCACACTGACACGCAAGGAGCTGGAAAAGCAGTTTAAGCGGGCGTGAAAGGAGGTCCCCCATGTCCTGGAACCACTCTCTCTATATCTATCACAAAAAGCAGGGCGGGCAATTTCTGGCCGACCGGGATTCCGACGACGGGATGCTGATACTCGCCTTCAAAGACCATCCCCTGGTGGTGGACATCGCCACGGAGGGCGGCGGGCGGTTTGGCCCCTTTTCTTACGTCCGCGCCCGTCTCCCCGTCGCCCTGGCCAGGCCCTACGAGCTGACCATCGGGGCGGAAAAGGCCCTGTCCGGCGGGGTGAACACGGTGCTGAAGGCGGTGCCCGGCGTGGCCGGTTACTCGGCGGACTTCGGCTGTCCCGAGGTGACCAAAAAGCGGCTCATCCGCACCGAAAACGTCCCCTTCACCAAGCTGGTGCTGGGCAGTCTGGAGCTGCGCAACGCCCTGCTGGCCTGTCCGGGGGACAAGGTGGAGGTCCGGTCCGGCCCGGGGGATGAGGGACTGCACCTGATTACCGTCACCACCGCCGCCGCAGTCAACAGTCTCAGCAACAACAGCGGGGACTGGTATCTGGGCAGCGGCGGCGAGTATACCGAGATATACGGCAGTGAGGAGGACAAGGCCAAGGAGAGCCGGCGGGTGGAGGAGGAGTTTTTCCCCCGGATGGACCGCTTTCTGGCCCTGACCCGGGCGGCTTACAGCGCAGTTACGCAGTGGCCGATGTGAACCCGCCGAATGATAGACAGGACAGGAACAGAAAGCGGCAGAGCAATCGACCATATTTCTATCCCCAAGGAGACGAACACTATGCCCCCAAAAATTCTGGTCATCACCGGCCCCACGGCGTCGGGTAAGACGGCGCTGGCGGTGGAGCTGGCCAAACAATACAACGGCGAGGTGGTGTCGGCGGACTCCATGCAGATTTACCGCCGTATGGACATCGGCACCGCCAAACCCACCCCCGACGAGATGCAGGGCATCCCCCACCACATGATCGACGTGGCCGACCCGGAGGAGGACTTCTCCGTGGCCCGGTATGTGGACATGGCGGCGGCGGCGGTGGACGGCGTTCTCGCCCGGGGCAGGCTGCCCATCCTGGCGGGGGGGACGGGGCTGTATATCGACTCCCTCCTCTCGGGCCGGACCTTCGCCGCCTTTGACGGAGCCAGCCCCCTGCGCGCAGAGCTGGAGGAGCGGTACGCCCGGGAGGGGGGCCAGGCCCTGCTGGACGAGCTGGCCAAGGCAGACCCGGAATCCGCCGCCCGGCTCCACCCCAACGACGGCAAGCGGATTGTCCGGGCCCTGGAGGTGTGGCTGACCACCGGGAAGACCATCACGGAGCACAACGAAGAGACAAAGGCCCTCCCGCCCCGCTACAGCGCCCTCACCCTCAACCTGGACTTTGAGCGCCGGGAGGATATGTGGGCGCGCATCGACCGCCGGGTGGACCGGATGATGGAAGCCGGCCTGACGGAGGAGGTCCGGGCTCTGCTCCGCAGCGGCGTCCCCTCCGGATGCACCGCCATGCAGGCCATCGGCTATAAGGAGATGGCCGCAGCGCTTCGGGGAGATGGAGACATCGCCGCGGCAGCGGCCCAGATAAAGCTGCGCTCCCGGCAGTACGCCAAGCGGCAGCGCACCTGGTTCCGGCGCAATTCAGAGACAAAAAAACTTTTGTGGGGCCCTGTCCCGAATTTTGCGGATGTGCTCCAGCGTTCGACAGCATATCTGGAAGAAATTGGTATATCATAGTGGCACCCGCGGGGCCTGTCCCCGCGCAAAAGAAATAAGGAGTGTGCTACATAATGACAAAGACCAACAACCTCCAGGACATTTTCCTCACCCAGGCCCGCCGGGAGCGGCGGAGCGTCACCATGTTCCTGATGAACGGCTTTCAGATGCGGGGCTGCATCACCGGCTTCGACGCCTTCACGGTGGTTCTGAACAGCGACGGCAAGCAGCAGATCATCTACAAGCATGCCATCTCCACCATTGTCCCCGAGCGGCCCATACCGCTGACCGACCCAGGGGAGGATATGTAAAGACGCGGCGCTCCCCATAAAAACAGCGAAAGAGAGAACCCTATGAAACAAGGAAAACCCCTGATTACTTTTGTCATCCTGGCCATAGCCCTTGTTCTTGGCCTTTACTTTGCCTATTACACCTTTAACGCCCTTAACGAGCCCTACCGCACCACCCAGGTCTACACCTACACCGCCAACGACAGCGTGATGGCGGAGGGGCTGGTGGTGCGGGAGGCGCTGCTGCTCCCTGCCCAGAACGGCATTCTGGAGGTTACCCGGGCGGAGGGGGAAAAGGTGGGCAAGGGACAGCAGGTAGCCCTGGTCTATCAAAACACCACGGCCCAGGCCAACCAATCCCACATCGAGGAGCTGGAAATGGACATCCGGCTGCTGGAGGAGGCCATCGCCCAATCCGGCGGCCTGGAGTCCGCCGCCCAGCTGGACGAGGAAATCCTGCAAGCGGTGGTGGACCTGCGCTCCTCCTACGCCCTGGGGGACTGCACGCAGCTGCGCAGCCAGGTGATGGGTGTTAAAAGCAGCGTGCTCAAACGGGGCTACACCTATGGAGAAGGTCTCACCTCCGCCGACCTGACCGCCCGGCTGCGCCAGCTCAAAACTGAACTGGCCGTTCTCACCCAGCAGTCCGCCCGGGCCACCACTCGGGTTACCGCTCCGGTCCCCGGGGTGTTTTCCAGTCTGGTAGACGGCTACGAGTTCCGTCTCACCCCGGAAAGCGTCTACCAGCTCACCCCTGCCAGCCTTCAGGAGCTTATCGACAACCCTGCCGGCGAAGACAGCGGCTCCGTAGGCAAGCTGCTCACCTCTGACACCTGGTATTTTGCCGCCAACCTCCCCCAGGAGTCCGCCGCCCGCCTGGAGGAGGGGGACACCGCAACCCTCCGCTTCTCCGGCGAGCTCAACCGGGACGTAAACATGAACGTGGACCGCATCGGCCCCACCGAGGGCGGAAAAACCCTGGTTGTCTTCTCCTCCAACCGGTACCTGACCCTCACAACTCTGCTGCGCCACCAGACCGTGGAGCTCATTTTCGAGAGCTGGTCCGGCCTGCGCATCCCCAAGGAGGCCCTCCATCTGGAGGCGGTTCCCCTGCCCGGGGACTCCAGCTCCTCCTCCGCCGAAACCGTCAACAAGCTGGTCGTCTATGCCCTGATTAACGGCCGCAGCGAGATGCGGGAGGTGGAAATCATTCACGAGGGCGCCGACTACTATGTCGTCCGCCCGCTGGGCTCCGGGCGCAAGCTCCTGCGGGACGGCGACACCATCATCACCGCCGCTACCGGCCTTCAGGACGGCCTGCTGTTGGAGGGATAACAAAATACAGAGAGAAGGAATTGTTATGGACCTGTCCCAAAATGTGAAAACCGTTCAGGAAAAGATCGCCGCCGCCGCCCTCGCAGCCGGCCGGGACCCGGCCGGTGTGACCCTGTGCGCCGCCACCAAGGTGCAATCCGACGAAGCCATCCGGGCCGCCATTGCCGCAGGCATCCGGGTGTGCGGCGAGAACCGGGTGCAGGAGCTCACCGCACACCTGGAGACGGACGCCTACGCCGGAGCCGAGGTCCACTTCATCGGCCACCTCCAGACCAACAAAGTGCGGCAGGTGGTGGGCCGGGTATCTCTGATTCACTCGGTAGACTCAGAGCGGCTGCTTCGGGCCATCGACGGCCAGGCGGAAAAGCTGGGCATTGTCCAGGATATCCTGCTGGAGGTCAACGCCGCCGGGGAGGAGAGCAAAGGGGGAATCTCTCCCCAGGGCCTGCCCGGCCTGGCCGAGCTGGCCCTGAGCTGTCCCCATGTCCGGCTGCGGGGATTGATGGCAATTCCGCCTGTTTCAACGGTTCCGGGGGCCAACCGAAAATATTTTGCCCAAATGCGCCATTTTCTTGTTGACATAATTGGGAAAATGTCGGATAATTATAGTGTTATGGACTGTCTATCTATGGGCATGAGCGGCGACTATGAAGACGCTATCGCTGAGGGCGCCACCCTGATTCGGGTGGGCACCGCCCTCTTCGGCCCCCGTCCCCCTGTGGCGGGCCCCGCCCACTGACGGCTATCTGCCCATAGTTTCAGATTATACTTTGTGAGAAAAGAGGACTTAATCAATGGGAATTTTTGACGAGTTCAAGCGGCTGGCCCATCCCTATGAAGACGAAGATGAAGACGATTATGATGACTTCGACGTATCCCCCCGCCCGGTAGAGCGCCGGGAGCGGGTCGAGCGTGACCGCGCCCCTCGGGACAGCGGCTACAGCAGCTACAGCTCCCCCTCCGTCGACGACGACCGCCGCTCCAACAAGGTGGTCAACATCCGCGCGGCCACCCAGCTTCAGGTAGTGCTGGTAAAGCCCGAGCGGTTTGAGGACGCCTCCTCCATCGCTGACCACCTGCGGGAGAAGCGCACCGTGGTGCTCAACCTGGAGTCCACCAACGGCGAGATCGCCCGCCGCCTGCTGGACTTCCTGGCCGGCGTGTCCTACGCCAACGAGGGCAAGATCAAAAAGGTGGCCATCTCCACCTACATCATCACCCCCTACAACGTGGACATCCTGGGCGACCTGATCGACGAGCTGGAGAACAACGGACTGTATTTCTAAAGAAGGATATTACCCATGGGATTGAAATTGCCTTGCATTTTGCTCCTCACAGTCGCCCTGCTGGCCGGCTGCGCCGGAGCGCCCTCCGAGAGCGGCAGTCAGCCCCCTCCAGATCAGTCCCCGCCGCCCCCGGCTCAGTCCGCCGCCGCCTCGGAGTCTTTCCTGGTGGACGCCCCGGATTCCCCCTACCCCATGGCGGTGGAGAGCTGGACCCTGGACATGGACGGCGACGGCGAGGACGAGCTGGTGGAGCTGCGGGCGGAGAAGGCCTACTTCGGCAACGAATCCGAGCCGGACAAGTGGTTTGAGGGAGATGGGGTAATGCATCCCTACACCCTGGTGGTCACCAAGGAGGAGACCGTCTGGGAACTGCCCCTGGGCTGGGAAGACAACGGTTTTCCTCCGTTGAACCCCATCTATTGGGATGAGGAGCGGACCGGGCGGGGCTGGACCCGGGACAGGGCCGGCCGACCGGTTTTAGTCCTCTGGTTTGACTCCTTTTCCCGGGTGCTTGATGTCTACGCCCTGGGAGTTCAAGGAGGAGAACCAGTTCTTTTGCCCGTTCCCGAGGGCGAGTTCCAGAGCGAGCCGGACCATTGGTCTGAATGGTATAATTAGAAGATAGAGCAGGGAGGTTTTGCGATGCTCACACCACAGGAAGTATCCGAGCGCGCCTTTCAGAAGGCGTCCTTCGGCGGCTATAACATGGCCCAGGTGGATGAATTTCTGGACATCCTCACCGGGGACTACTCCGCGCTGTTCAACGAAAACGCGGTGTTGAAAAACAAGATGAAGGTGCTGGTGGACAAGGTGGAGGAGTACCGCTCCACCGAGGAGGCCATGCGCAAGGCCCTGCTGGCCGCCCAGCGGATGGCCGACGACCTGGTGAAGGAGGCCGAGCGGAAGAAGGACGAGCTCCTGGCCCAGACGGAGAAGGACGTGGTCACCCGCCGGGCCGAGCTGTCCCACGAGCTGGAGGCCGAGGAGTACCGCCTGAAGAAGGCCCAGGAGCAGACCGCCGCCTTTGTGGAGAAGGTACGCGCCCTCCACATGCAGGAGGCGGAATACCTGGCTCAGCTGGAGGGGCTGTGCCCCCCCGACGCCAGGCCCGCCCCCGACCCGGTGCAGGAGAAGGCCGACGAGATTGACGACAACGTCCAGCGCCTGCTGGCCCAGGCCATGGAAGCCGCCACCGCCGAAAACCTCCGTTCCCGGGCTGCGGAGGAGGAGGACCGGGACTTGTCTGACACCGCCGAGTTCGCCCCCGGCCAGCCCATCGAAGAGGAGGAGGACTTCCCTCCCGTCGATGACGACGACTATGAGGACGAGGACGACGACCCCCGCCGCCGTCCCCCCACAGGCAGCCGCATCAACTTCGGTGAGCTCCAGTTCGGCCAGGACTACGAGATTACCTGAGAAAACCCTCTCCGCCCCAGTGTGCACACTGGGGCACCTCCCCCAAAGGGGGAGGTAAATGAAGCTCCCCCTCTGGGGGAGCTGTCTGGCCGCAGGCCAGACTGAGAGGGCCCGTTTTTATTGTAATGAAAATATAACCACCCCTCCCCCTTCCGGGGGCAGGGGCGTTGCCGCGTTGTCAGCTTTGTCGAAAATGAGGTGTTCCCCATGAAACTGCTTACCGCCGCCCTGAACGGCATGCCGGAATTTCAACAGCTCCTCTCCGCTCTGGAGGGGGGGCGCTCCCCCGCGGCCCTGTCCGGGGCGGCGGCCATCCACCGCTGCCACATCGCCGCCGGCGTCGGCCTGATTACCGGGCGCCCGGTGGTGGTGATCTGCGCCGACGAGACCGAGGGTGCCCGGCTGGCCCGGGACCTGGCCGCCTTCGCCGGGGTCCCCGTCCCGGTGCTGGGCCCCCGGGACTTCACCTTTCACAACGCCGCCGCCCTCTCCCGTCAGTGGGAGCACAAGCGGCTGGCCCTGATGCAGGGGCTGGCCCAGGGGAAGCACCCCCTCCTGGTGGCCACGGTGGAGGGCCTGCTCCAGCGGACCATGCCCCCTCGGGTGCTGGAGGGCTGCTGCCGGGAGCTGAAGACGGGGGGCGTCTACGACCTGAATGAGCTGGCCGAGGACCTGTCCGCCGCCGGGTATGTCCGGTGCGAGCAGGTGGAGGGGGTGGGCCAGTTCGCCCTGCGAGGGGGCATTCTGGACGTCTTCTCCCCCGGCATGGACCGCCCCGTCCGGGTGGAGTTCTTCGGGGACGAGGTGGACGCCATGGGGGTCTTCGACCCCGCCACCCAGCGCCGGACGGAAAACGTCACTTCCGCCCTCCTCCTCCCCGCCGCCGAGGTGCTGCCCCAGCTGGCCCCCGGCGGGATGGGGGATCTGAGCAGAAAAATCGGAAAGCTGGCCGCCAAAGCTCTGCAAAACGGAAATAAGGAGCTGCACAAAACCCTGGAGCAGGACGGCGAGGCCATCGCCCAGGGGCGGACCTTCCCCGCTCTGGACCGCTACCTCCCCCTGATCTACCCCCAGCTGGCCGGTGCGGCAGACTACCTGCCCCCCGACGCCTGCGTGATATTTGACCAGGCTCCCCGGGCGGCGGACCGGGCGAAGTCCTACCAGTGGCAGCTGGAGGAGGACGGAAAGTCCCTCCTGGAGCAGGGGGAGCTGGACCCCTCCTGTACCGAGCTGGCCCTCACCTTTCCCCAGCTCCTCAGCAAGCTGGAGGACTTCCCCCTGGTCTATCTGGACTCCTTCACCACCGCCTCCTACCCCACGCCCCCCAGGGAGCTGCTCTCCATCACCGCCAAGCAGCTGCCCCCCTTCCTGGCCAGCCTGGAGACAGCGGTGCAGGACCTGGCCCACTATCAAAACAGCGGCTTTGCCGCCCTGGTGCTGGTGTCCGGCGAGCAGCGGGCCATCGACCTGCAGACCCTCCTCCGGGAGCAGAAAATCAAATCTGCGGTGGACTTCCAGCTCAAAGAGCTGCCCGGGCCCGGCCAGGTGGTCATCACCCTGGGGGGGCTGTCCAGCGGCTTTGAGTACCCCGAGCGGAAGCTGGCCGTCCTCACCGAGGGGGAGAAGGCCGCCGGAAAAAAGCCCCGGCGGCCCAAGGACGCCACCAACCGGCAAAAGCTGAAGTCCTACGCCGACCTCACCCCCGGCGACCTGGTGGTCCACGAGCACCACGGAGTGGGCCGCTATGTGGGCATGGTGAAGATGCCGGTGGAGGGGGTGGAGCAGGACTATGTAAAAATCGCCTACGCCGGCACCGATGTGCTCTACGTCCCCGCCACCCAGCTGGACCTGGTGAGCAAGTATATCGGCGGCGGCGAGGACGCCAACGAGACCCGAAAGCTCAACCGCCTGGGGGGCCAGGAGTGGGAGAAGGCCAAGAAGAAGGCCAAAAAGGCGGTGCAGGACCTGGCCAAGGGGCTCATCCAGCTCTACGCCCAGCGCCAGCGCCAGCCGGGCTACGCCTTCGCCCCCGACTCCCCCTGGCAGCGGGAATTTGAGGAGCAGTTTGAATACACCGAGACCGATGACCAGCTGCGGTGCATCGGAGAGATCAAGCAGGACATGGAGCGGCCCACCCCCATGGACCGGCTCCTCTGCGGCGACGTGGGCTACGGCAAGACGGAGGTGGCTTTCCGGGCCATGATGAAGTGCGTGCTGGACGGCAAGCAGACCGCCATTCTGGTGCCCACCACCGTCCTGGCCCGGCAGCACTACCTCAACGCCCTGCGCCGCTTCCAGAAGTACCCCGTCAACATCGACGTGGTGTCCCGCTTCCGCACCCCCGTCCAGATGAAGGAGACCCTCCGCCGGGTGGAAAACGGGGAGGTGGACATCCTCATCGGCACCCACCGGCTGTTCAACAAGGACGTGCGCTTTAAGGACCTGGGCCTGCTGGTGGTGGACGAAGAACAGCGGTTCGGCGTCCAGCACAAGGAGAAGCTGAAGGAGAATTTTAAGCAGGTGGATGTGCTCACCCTGT
>CANSXE010000065.1 GCA_947650875.1 uncultured Bacillota bacterium
CCCCCAACATTCAGAACCGGAATCTGACGCTCTATCCAATTGAACTACGGACGCACATCTCAAAGGCGCTATGCTAGTATAGCACCTTTGAGCTTTTTTGTAAAGGGGAAATTTTCCGAATTGCCGAAGAAAAATGAAAATTTAAGACAGCTCATCCCGGTAGGGGGCCAGCTCCTCGGCCTGGGGGTCGTCAAACACCTTGGCAAAGACCTCCCCCTCCATCACCTCGTGGTCCAGAAGGTACCGGGCAGTAATCTCCAGCTCCCGGCGGCAGCGGGTGAGAATCTCCTCGCAGCGGGTATAGGCGCCGTCGATGAGGGCGCGGACCTCTCCGTCGATGAGGGCGGCCACCTCCTCGGAATAGCTCTTGGCCTGGGCCATGGACCGGCCAATGAACACCTCGTCGTGGCCCGACTCAAAGGTGACGCTGCCCAGCTTGTCGCTCATGCCGTAGCGCATGACCATATTCCGGGCAATGGCGGAGGCCCGCTGGATATCGCTGCCCGCGCCGGTGGAGATATCCCCCAGCACCAGCTGCTCGGCCACACGCCCCCCCAGGCAGCGGGCGATCTGCTCGGTAAGCTCCTGTCTGGACTGATAGGCCTTGTCCTCGTCGGGCAGGGAGATGGTCATGCCGCCCGCCTGGCCCCGGGGGATAATGGTAATCTGGTGGACCGGGTCGGCGGTGGACAGCTCATGGATGACCACCGCGTGGCCCGCCTCGTGGTAGGCGGTGAGCTTCCGTGCGTGCTCCGTCACCACCCGGCTGCGCTTTTCAGGGCCGGCAATCACCTTCAACATGGCCTCGTGGAGGTCGGACATAAGGATAAACCGCCGGTCGGCCCGGGCGGCCAGCAGGGCGGCCTCGTTGAGCAGGTTTTCCAGGTCAGCTCCGGTGAAGCCGGCGGTGGCCTTGGCCACGTCTTTCAGGACCACGTCCTCGGCCAGGGGCTTCTCCCGGGCGTGGACCTTGAGAATCTCCTCCCGGCCCTTAATATCGGGCAGGCCCACATAGATTTGCCGGTCGAACCGGCCGGGGCGCAGGAGGGCGGGGTCCAGAATGTCCTGCCGGTTGGTGGCGGCCAGAACAATCACGCCCTCGTTGGAGGCAAAGCCGTCCATCTCCACCAGCAGCTGGTTCAGGGTCTGCTCCCGCTCGTCGTGGCCGCCGCCCAGGCCGGCGCCCCGCTGGCGGCCCACGGCGTCGATCTCGTCGATGAAGACAATGGCAGGGGCGTCCTTCTTGGCCTGGTCGAACAGGTCCCGGACCCGGCCCGCGCCCACACCCACATAGAGCTCCACAAAGTCGGAGCCCGAGATGGACAGGAAATGCACCCCGGCCTCGCCGGCCACCGCCTTGGCGATGAGGGTCTTACCGGTGCCCGGAGGGCCCACCAGCAGCACACCCTTGGGGATGCGGGCGCCCAGGGCGGTGAACTTCTGGGGGTCCCGGAGGAACTCCACAATCTCACGCAGCTCCTCCTTCTCCTCGTCCGCCCCGGCCACGTCGTCAAAGGTGACCTTCTTTCCCTGGTCGGACAGGGTGCGGGTGCGGGCGTGGCTGAACCGGGCCGCGCCGGGAGAACTCCCCCCGCCGCTGGCCGCCCCCCGCTGGCGCATCATCAGATACCAGAACAGACACAGCACCGCCGCCGCCACCACATAGGGGATCAGGTTGTACCACCAGGAGCTCTCCATCCCCGGGGGATAGTCGTACCCTTTCAGCACACCGCTTTCCAGCTGTTCATTGACCAATTCCCGCATGTCGTAATAGAAGAGGTCGGGGTCGGCCACCCGGTAGGTGATTCGTACGGAGTCCCCCCCGTTCTGGCCCCGGAGCGTGAGGGTGAGGGTACCGTCCTCCAGGGTGAAGTATTCCACCTGTTCCTGGAGGAAAAGGGTGCGTATCTGGCTGTAAGTGGGGGCATCCCGCCGGTCCATCTGCTGAAGGCTGGTGACGGTAAAGAAAATCATCAGGGCCAGCAGAATGTATATGGTGATGTCCCGGAGGCCGAAGCGTCTCATAGGCATGATTCCTTTCATTTTGGGTCTCCCTCTTTAAGGGAGACGGCACGGCGAAGCCGTGACAGAGGGAGCCCTGTTTATCCCCCGTATACCTTGGGCTTTAAGATGCCAATATAGGGCAGGTTGCGGTATTTCTCCGCATAGTCCAGGCCATAGCCCACCACAAAGGCATCGGGGATGGTAAAGCCGCAGTAGTGCAGGTCCACCGGCTTGGTCCGCCGGTCGGGCTTATCCAGCAGGGTACACAGCCGGACCGAGGCGGGGTGGCGGTGGTTGAGAATTTTTAACAGATAGCTCAGAGTGTTGCCGCTGTCCAGAATATCCTCCACCACGATGATGTGCCGGCCGGTGATGTCCTCGGTCAGGTCCTTGGTAATCTGCACCTGGCCGCTGGAGGTGGTGCCGGTACCGTAGGAGGAGACCGACATGAAGTCCAGGGTACAGGGCAGGTCGATGGCCCGGCACAGGTCCGCCATGAAAATGAAGGAACCCCGGAGCACACTGATGAGCATAATCTCCTTGCCGGCGTAGTCCGTCTCGATCTGACGGGCAATCTCGTTCACCCGATTTTTTAATTGCTCCTCGGTAAATAATATCTCCTGAATGTCTTTCTCTAACATGGAAATTTTCTTCCTTTCATTCCACGCCGGTCACGGTGATGTGCCAGGCGCTTTTTCCATTCTGTGCGGCGAAGGCCCGGTCGGGGCCCAGGCCGGCCACGGCGGCCACCTGCTCGCCGCAGTGGAAGACGGGCAGCACCTCCCGCTGAAAACGGGGCAGCTTTTCCTCAATCATCCATTTTTTTACCGTCTTGCCCAGCCGTCCCGGGGGGGTGAGCCGGTCGCCGGTGCTCCGGGGGCGCAGACCCAGGGCGGGGACGGTCTCCCGGTCCAGCCAGAAGTCCCAGGGCCCCTGGGGCTGGCCGCGGTAGTCCTCCTGGGTGCAGACGACCCGCCAGGGGCCACAGTCCAGCGCACCGGGGAGGGCCAGTGCCCCCGTCTCCAGAGGGATGGGGCCCAGCCGGGGGACAAAGAGGAGGACGTCATAGTCCCGCCGGGCATTGGTGCCGTGGGGAAGATGGACCTGGCCGGAGGGGTGGTCCCCCCGGCAAAGCCGCATCAGGGCGTTAAGGTGGGCGGCTGAACAGTTCTGGTCTCCCCCCCACAGCCGTCCCAGCAGCAGCCGGAGCGTCCGGCTGGCGATGGGGTCGGGAGCGGCGGCCACAATCGCCGCGTCGATGGCCAAGCCACCCTCCCGAGGGACGGCCCGGCCGGCCAGCTCCCGGGCCTGAGCGGTGAGCACCTCCTCGTCCGCCCGAAGGAGGGCGGCGGTGTCCGCCATCCGGGCCAGAAAGCCGGGGGAGACCTCCTCCAGCACGGGCAGCACCTGGTGGCGGATGCGGTTGCGGGTGTAGTCGTCGTTCTGGTTGGAGCTGTCCTCCATGTGGGGCAGGGAGTGGCGGCGCAGGTAGTCCTCCACTTGGGGGCGGGTGGTGGTGAGCAGGGGGCGGATAATCTCCTCCCGTTTGGGGAGGATACCCCCCAGCCCCCGCAGGCCGGAACCCCGGGCCAGGTGGAAGAGGATGGTCTCCACGTTGTCACTGGCGGTGTGGGCGGTAGCGATTAGGTCGGCCCCCGCCTTCTTCGCCGCCTGGCGGAGGAAGGCGTATCGCATGTCCCGGGCGGTCTCCTCGATACCGGCGCCCCGCAGGCGGGCCTGGCCGGCCACGTCGCCAGAGCCGGTGTACAGGGGGACAGCGGGGAGGACAGTTCCGTCCTGTCTCCGGTGCTCCCCGCAGCACAGCCGGACAAACTGCTCCACAAACCGCTGGTCCCGGTCGGACTCCGCCCCCCGGAGCTGGTGGTTGTAGTGGGCGGCAGCCAGGGTGAAATTCAGCTTGTCCCGCAGGCGGTAGAGGATGTGGAGCATGGCCACCGAGTCCGCCCCGCCGGACACGGCACACAGCACCGTGGACCCCGGGGGGATCAGGTCCTGCTCCCGGATGAAGCGCTCTATCTGTCTCAGCATAGCGGGACCTGCCTTTCTATGCAGGGGCGGCCTGTGGCCGCCCGCTGGTCGATGGGATACCTGTCAGTCCACAGGTGTAATCTCCGTTACCAGATGGAAATTGGTGGTGTAGCTGATGTGATACCGCCGGGCGTGCCCCAGATTCCAGAGGATGGACTGGCTCTCCCGGTAGGGGCGCTCCATATCAAGAGAAAACCCCATGGCGTCGGGCACAAATACCTCCACCCACTGGCCGCCGGTATCGAAACCCACCACATGATAATTCCGAACCAAGCTCCGGTAGCTGCTCCCCCACGCGCCTGGCAGGCGTCCGGCGTCCACTCTGGGATGGACCCAGACCTCCGCCGTCTCCAGCTGGCCGCTCTCCACCTGCTCCAGCTCCACCAGAAGCTCCGGGATATGGGCCTGCGGGGCGACAGGGGCGGAGGATGGGGTATCCACAAAGAGAACCGTGCCATACCAGGCCAGTACCATCACGGCCAGCGGAATCAGGATAAACAGCTCCATAAACCTGCCTGTGGCGACGGCGCTGTACTGATCCAGCTGTTTTTTCACCTTCTGCCGCCGCCGGTCCGGACCGGGGCCGCTGAGATAGGTGAGGGATATAAATTCATCCTCCAGCCGTTCCCCCAGCTGCTTCTCCTCCGGACGGTTCTGGAAAAAGCGGACAACCGTCCTGACAATCAGCCGCACCTGGAGCGCGGCTCCAACGCCGAACACCAGGACTACGCCCCAGTAGGCGCGCAGATAGCCGGTGAGGAGATCGTGGGCGGGGGAGACATTGCCCATGGCGGAGGTCCTGAGCCAGTCCACAAAGGGCGGGCAGACGGCCAGCGGAACCAGGAAGAATCCCAGCAGGCCCCAGCCGATGCCCGCCAGCAGCTCCCGGACGAGCCGCCAGGCACAGGTCTCAATTTCAGCGCGTTGATTGTCTATGGTTCCTCACCCCCGATGGGCGTGATCTCTGTTACCAGATGGAAATTTGAGGTATAGCTGACCTGATACCGCTGGACGTTCGCCCAGTTCCAGCCCCAGGTCTGGCCGGCAACACAGAAACTGTCCGAAACAGGGGTGAAGTCCAGGGTGTCAGGAAAGCGGAGGGTCACCCATTCAAAATCAGTGTCCCGCCCGGAGGCGCCCCGGCGGTGAAGGGTCAAATCATCCGATGGAGCGCCGGGCATATGGTCTGGGACGGATTTTTCATCCAGAAGCAAGGTCATCTGTTCCAGCTCCCCCGTCTCGATCTGCCGGATGTCCGCACTGTATTGAACACAGAGCTTGGGCAGCTCCACTCTCCACAGCACAACGCCCCAGGCACCGACCACCACCGAAAGCAGAAGAAGTCCGGCGAGTATGGTGAAGGCGGGAATGCTCAGCAGGGCGGTCTTACGGCCCAATTTGCGCCCCCAGACACGGAACCGCCAGACAACCAGGGTCCCGTAGAGAAAGGGGGCCAGCAATGCCAGGGCGCAGGCGATCAGATGTCCGGCGCGGTAGGCCCGCAGCAGCGCCAGCGCGGGGCTGTCCGGTGTGGCGCGCAGGAGGAGCAAGCTGGGGATGCCGGTGGAGAGAACCAGCGCGCCCAGTACCGCCAGACAGGAACCGAAGGGGACCCCGATAATCAGGAGCAGGGACTGCGGGGGCAGGACCTCCTGGCTCCAATCGTCCGGATTGAAATACGGATGCATCTCAATACTCCTCCCGCCGCCATTCCATGTCGGTGAAGGTAGTAAACTCGGGGGTCCATTGCAGGTCCACCTTGCCCGTCTCGCCGTGGCGGTTTTTGGCAATGATGCACTCGGCCAGGTTGGGGTTTTCGGTGTCGGCGTTGTAGTAGCCCTCCCGGTAGAGGAACAGCACGATATCGGCGTCCTGCTCGATGGCCCCCGACTCCCGCAGGTCGGACAGCATGGGCCGCTTGTCCTGCCGGGACTCGTTGGCCCGGGACAGCTGGCTCAGGCACAGCACAGGGACGTTCAGGTCCTTGGCCATGATTTTCAGGCTCCGGGAGATATCGGACACAATCTGCTGCCGGTTCTCCCCCCGATTGCCCGACTTCCCCCCGGCGGACTGCATCAGCTGAAGGTAGTCGATGATAATAAGCCCCAGGTCCTCCACCCGGCGGCACTTGGCCAGGATATCGGCCACGGTGACGCTGGAGTCGTCGTCAATGAGAATGGTGGAGCGGTTGAGGGAGTCGGCGGCGGCGGCCACGCTCTCCCAATCCTCGTCGGTGAGCTTGCCGGTAACCAGCTTCTTATTGTCCACAAAGCACTCGCTGGAGATCAGCCGCAGGGCCAGCTGCTCCCGGCTCATCTCCAGGGAGAAGAAGGCCACCTTCTTCCCCGACTTTTTGCCCGCGTCCAGCAGGATGTTCAGGGCCATGGAGGTCTTGCCCATGCCGGGCCGGGCGGCCAGCAGAATGAGGTCGGAGTTGTTCAGGCCGGAGATGGCCCGGTCCAGGTCCCGCAGGCCGGTGGACAGCCCGGGGATGGCCCGGTCGCTGGCGGCCAGCTCCTCCAGGCGGTCGTATACGTCGATAAGGACCTCCGAGATGGGGGTGAGTCCCCGGGCGGCCCGGCCCTGGCGGATGGAGTAGATGCGCTGCTCCGCCGCCTCCAGGATGTCCTGCCCGGTGGCGGTGCCCTCCTGAATCATGGCGGTCAGCTCCCCCGCCGCCTCGGCCACCCGGCGCAGCAGGGTCTTGTCCTTGATAATGTCGATGTACTCCCCCACGTTGGCGGCGGTGGGGGTGGCGTCCATCAGCTGGAGAATGTAGCCCCGGGACTGATTTTCGTCATAATAGCCGTTCTGCTTCATGTTCTCCAGCACCGTCACCGGGTCGATGGTGAGGGAGTAGTTGAACATGGTGTAGATGGTCTCGTAAATTTCCTTGTTCTGACGGATGTAGAAGTCGTCGGTGCGCAGCTTGTCGATGACCTCGGAGACACACCGGGGGTCGATGAGCATGGAACCTAAAACCGCCTGCTCCGCCTCTACACTGTGGGGCAGCTGCTTGAGCAAAAGCTCGTCGGTCTCTGTGGGCATGAGGTCACCTCCTGTTCGGCGCAGGTAATTACATTGCAGGGGCGGCGTTTACCCCTCCACCACCAGCACGTTGACGGTGCCGCTGATCTCGTAGCCCAGCTTGGCCTTAATCTGGTAGCTGCCGCAGGACTTGATGGGCTCGTCCAGCACCAGCTTGGTCTTGGGGATGGTGATGGCGTGCTGGGCGGCCAGGGCGTCGGAAACCTCCTTGCCGGTGACGGCGCCGAAGAGCCGCCCGCCCTCGCCGGACTTGGCGGCGATCTTCACCATAATGCCCTCCAGCTTCTTGGACAGGGCCTCGGCCTCGGCCTTCTCGGCGGCCTCCTGGGCCTTCTTGGCCTTCTCCTGCTGCTTCATGGTGTTCACGTTCTCCGCCGTGGCGGAGACGGCCAGCTTCCGGGGCAGAAGGAAGTTCCGGGCGTAGCCGTCGGAGACCTCCACCAGCTGGCCCTTCTTCCCCTGGCCGCGTACATCCTGCTGTAAAATGACTTTCATGTGAATCAAATCCTTTCTGGTTGTTGTATTTTGAATTTTGTAGGGGCGGACATTGTCCGCCCGCTTATGGAGAGCAGACGGCGGGCCGAGTTGTCCCGCCCTGGGGTTATTCCTCCTCCAGATACTGGTCGATGGCCCTTGCCAGCTCCTGGGCCACCTCGTCCACCGACTTGCCGGAGACCTGCCCGCCGGCGGCGGCGGCGTTGCCGCCGCCCCCCAGCTTCTCCAGAATAAGCTGGACATTGGTGTCCCCCATGGAGCGACCTGAGATGTTCACCCGCTCCCCGTCGGGGGAGATGACAAAGGATGCGCTGATGCCGATGATGTTCAGCAGCTCGTCCGCCGCCTGGGCGGCGGTGACTCTCCCCACCGGGTGGTCGGCCACCGCCACGGCGATGCCGTCCCGGTAGAGCTTGGCGTTCTGGATGATGGAGTACTTGGCGATGGTGCCCGCCAGGTCGTTCTGGAACAGCTTCTTGACCTCGGCGGTGTCCGCCCCGGAGCGGCGCAGGAAGGCGGCGGCCTCGAAGGTGCGCCCGCCGGTGCGCATGGTGAAGTTTTTGGTGTCCAGCACGATGCCGGCCAGCAGGGCCTCGGCCTCCGCCCGGAGGAGGTGGGCTGGCTCCATCACATATTGCAGCAGCTCGGTGACCAGCTCGGAGGCGGAGGAGGCGTAAGGCTCGTGGTAGTTCAGGGCCGCCCCCTCGATGTAGGTGGCCGCCCGCCGGTGGTGGTCGATCACCGCCACCCGGTTGCAGGACTGGAGCACCTCCAGGGCCTGCACCTGCTCGGGGCGGTTGGTGTCCACCACCACCACCAGGGAGCGGTTGTCAGCGATAATCAGGGCCTCCTGGGCGGAGAGAAAACAGTCGTGGTACTCGGGCAGCTGATGGAGCCGGTCGATGAGCACCTGGGAGGGAGTGGGCCCCGTCTCCCGGATGATATGGGCGGGAACGCCGTTCTTCCGGCACAGGGCGCACACCCCGGCCGCGGCGCCCACCGCGTCGTTGTCCGCCTGCCTGTGGCCCATGATAAACACCTGAGAGGAGTCGGATACCAGCGAAGACAGGGCGTTGGCCATCACCCGGCTCTTCACCTTGGTGCGCTTTTCGGTCTCCTTGGACCGGCCGCCGTAGAACTCAAAGGTGAACTTGTTGCGGATCACCGCCTGGTCGCCCCCCCGGGACAGGGCCATGTCAATGGACAGGTTGGCGAATTCCAGCAGTTCCCGGAAGTGATCCCCGTCGGTGCCCACGCCGATGGACAGGGAGGCGTTCATGCCGCTGGGGTTGACAACCTGGTGAATTGCGTCCAGGATGTCGAACTTGCTCTCCACAAATTTGGGCAGATAGCGCTGCTCAAAGAGGAAGAGATACCGCTCCCGCTGGTAGCGGCGCAGAATACCCCCCGTTCCGGCCACCCAGTTCTCAATACGGTTGTCAATCTCCGCCATAATGGTGGAACGCTCGTTTTCCGAGAGGTTTTTCAGAAGGTCCTCATAGTTGTCCAGCAGCAGCACGGCGGCCACCGGGCGGGTGGCCTGGTACTGGTCCCGGATCAGGCACAGCTCGGTGACGTCCACCCAGTAGGTGGTGGCCAGAAAGCCGCCCCCCCGGCCCCCGGTGCGCACCAGATGGCCGTAAACCAGAAACCGCCGGCCGGAGTAGGACACTTCGGTAGGGCACTGGCTTTTGCCCTCCATAAGCCAGCGGGGGTCAAAGTCAGGAATCAGGGCGGACAGCTTGACATCATACAGGTGCTCCCGCTGGTCGGACAGGCGTAAAAAGCGCTCGTTGGTCCAGATGATGTCGTCGCTCTCCGGGCGGAAAAGCACCATGGGCAGAGGGGAGTTAATCATCGTGTCCTTGGTGGCGGAGTCCACATTGCCGGTGTAGCTGTCCAGATATTTGTTCA
>CANSXE010000066.1 GCA_947650875.1 uncultured Bacillota bacterium
GCCTGGAGGTGTGCGGCACCCACGGCACCACCGCCGCCCTGGCCCTGCTCAACGACGCGGTAAAGAAGGGAGGCGTGATGGCCTCCTCCCATGTGGGCGGGCTGTCGGGGGCCTTCATCCCGGTGAGCGAGGACGAGGGCATGATTGCCGCCGCCGCGTCCGGGGCCCTCACTCTGGACAAGCTGGAGGCCATGACCTGCGTGTGCTCGGTGGGGCTGGACATGATCGCCGTCCCCGGCGACACCCCTGCCGAGACCATCTCCGCCATCATCGCTGACGAAGCGGCCATCGGCATGGTCAACTCCAAGACCACCGCTGTGCGTATCATCCCCGCTCCCGGCTGCACCGTGGGGGACACGGTGGAGTTCGGCGGGCTGCTGGGCTCCGCCCCGGTCCAGCCCGTCCACCCGTTCTCCGCGCAGGCTTTCATAGAGCGAGGGGGACGCATCCCTGCCCCGATGCAGAGCTTGAAAAACTAAAAAATTCAGGGATATCCGGCAAGGATATCCCTGAATTTTTTGTGTCACTCGAACCAGGCCACCGCCCGGATGGGGGAGCCGTCGCAGTCCTCCAGTTTCAGGGGGAAGCAGCTGAACCAGAACAGGTCGTCTCCGCACAGCTCCAGGTTTTTCAGGTTCTCAATGTTGACAATCTCCGTATCCCGGAACAGCTCCTTGTGCCGGGTCAGGTTGGCGTCAGCGATGGGGTCCAGGCCGATCACGTCGAAGCCGATGCCCTTATAATTCCCCGCCTTGATGTGGGCCAGCACCTCGCTGTCAATACAGGGGTAGTCGCCAAAGTAGGCGTCAGTCCCCCATTTTTTGTCCCAGCCCAGTCGGAACAGCAGAAAGTCCGCCTTTTCCACCTTGTCCCCGTACCGCCGGAGGTGGTCCATAGTGATAGTCTCCCCCTCGGCCAGTTCCCCGCAGTCGATAACCAGCGCCCTGCCGATAAACTGCTCCGGGGGGAACCGGTCCAGGGTGGTCCGGCCGGCAAAGAGGTGGGCAGGCGGGTCCATGTGGGTGCCGGTGTGGGTGAACATGGTCAGCAGGGTCTCTTTAAAGCCGTCCTTCTCGTAGCTGTTGGCCGGCTCAAATCTGGGGGTCTCCGTCCCGGGGTAGACCGGCATGTCCGGCCGGATGGTGTGGGTCAGATCAATTACCTTCACGGTGCAGCCCTCCTGTGTCCCGAGCGGTCAGTGGTTGGCCATTTCGTAAATCTTCAGGAAGTCCGCCTCCTGGAGCACCTTGGCGGTCCCCTTCTTGCCGCCGCAGGCGATGTGGAACATGTGGGCCATGGTGGAAAGCTGCTCCTGGGTGGGGGCGATGCCCAGCTCGGAGAAGCAGGTGGGCATCTGGATGGAGCGGTAGAAGTCCTCCATGGCCTCAATGCCCTTCAGGGCCACATCCTCGGGGGCTCCGGTGTTCTCCACGCCCATTACATTGACGGCGAACTTGACAAACCGGTCCAGGCAGTCCCGGTAGACATACCGGGCCCAGCTGCCCCACACGGCGGCCAGGCCGGCGCCGTGGGTCACGTCGAACATGCCGCCCATCTCGTGCTCCAGGCCGTGGGTGGCCCAGTCGCCGCCGTCGCTGCCGCAGCCGGTGAGACCGTTGTGGGACAGGCTGCCCGCCCACATGATCTCCGCCCGGGCCTCGTAGTTGGCCGGGTCGTCCCGGAGGATGACGGCATTGTCCATCACGGTGCGCATCAGGCCCTCGGCCAGGCTGTCGGTGAGGTCCATGGTGCCGTTGGGGGTAAAATACCGCTCCATGGTGTGCATCATAATATCGGCGCAGCCGCTGGCCGTCTGGTAGGGGGGCAGGGTGGCGGTGAGCTCGGGGTTCATGATGGCGAACCGGGGCCGGCACAGGTCGCTGCTGTAGCCCCGCTTGATGCCGCCCTCGTCCTTGGTGATTACCGAGCTGTCGCTCATCTCGCTGCCGGCGGCGGCGATGGTGAGTACCACGCCCACAGGCAGGCAGGCCTTGGCCTGACGGGCCCGGTCGTAAAGCTCCCACACGTCGGCATCCTCGGCCAGGCCGTAGGCGATGGCCTTGGAGGAGTCAATCACACTGCCGCCGCCCACCGCCAGGATAAAGTCTACCCCCTCCTTTTTGCAAAGCTCGATGCCCTGATACACCAGAGACAGCCGGGGGTTGGGCACCACGCCGCCCAGCTCGATGTAGGTGACACCCTCCTTGTCCAGCGAAGCCTTGATCCGCCCCAGCAGGCCGGAGCGGACCACACTGCCGCCTCCGTAGTGGATAAGCACCTTTTTGCAGCCCTGGGCCTTTACCAGCGCGCCGGTGTGCCCCTCAGCGTCCCGGCCGAAGACCACCTGGGTGGGGGTGTAGTAGCTAAAGTTAAACATGATATTTCCTCCTGTACGGTTGATAGGGAGATTATACCACAAAAGTTTCTTCTCTACAAGGAAATGCCTTCCCCTTGTTTCCGGCGAAAATCTGGAGTACAATAGGGAAAATCAGAGGGGGCGTATCCATGAAAACCATCGCGGTTATCGACGACGACATCCACATCGGCAATTTTCTGGAGGAGCTGCTCCAGCAGGAGGGGTACGCCGTTCTCCGGGCCTACTCGGGGACGGAAGCGCTCCTCCTTTTGGAGCGGCACCGGCCCGACCTGGTGCTGCTGGACCTGATGCTGCCCGGCCTGTCCGGGGAGGAGGTGCTGGCCAAGATTCAGGACGTTCCGGTGATGGTGGTCAGCGCCAAGGTGGGGGTGGAGAACCGGGTCAACCTGCTTTTAAAGGGAGCGGTGGACTATCTGGAAAAGCCCTTCGACAGCCGGGAGCTGCTGGCCCGGGTGGCCGTCCGCCTGCGGGAGAGCGCTGCCGCCGGTCTGTCCGCCCCGCTTGAGGCCGGTCCCCTGCGGCTGGACCCCACCTCCCACACGGTCACAGCGGCTGGGGAGCCTGTCCGGCTTACCAAAACGGAGTACGCCATTTTGAAGCTGTTCCTCCAGAATCCCGGCCAGGCCATCGCCAAGTCGGTGATTTTGGACCGCATCTCCGCCGACACCCCCGACTGTACCGAGAGCTCCCTGAAGATTCATGTCAGCAACCTGCGCAAAAAGCTGCGGGACGCCACTGGCCAGGACCACATCGAGTCGGTGTGGGGGATTGGGTTTAAATTAAATCCCTGAATCTTTCCCAATTCTTTACCCTTTTCTTACCCGTTCTCTTTACCCTTTGGGGGTAGACTGGGGCCACTCAAGAAAAGGAGGTCACATTTATGGACTACATTCTCACCGCCGAGAGCCTTTGGAAATCCTATAAGGATTTCCATGCCCTGAGCGGTCTCAACATGCACTTGCCCAAGGGCGCTATCTACGGCCTGGTGGGCCGGAACGGGGCGGGCAAGACCACCCTCATCCGCCTGATCTGCGGCTTGCAGAGCCCTACCTCGGGCAGCTACAGCCTGTTTGGACTGGACAGCCGGTCCAGGGAAATCCACAGGGCCCGCCGGAGGATGGGGGCGGTGGTGGAGACCCCGTCTATCTATCTGGACCTGTCCGCCGCCGACAACATCAAGGAGCAGTACCGGGTGCTGGGCGTCCCCTCGGACGAGGGGGTAAACGACCTGCTGGAGCTGGTTGGTCTGGCCGACACCGGCAAAAAGAAGGCCCGGAATTTCTCCCTGGGCATGCGCCAGCGATTGGGAATTGCCATCGCCCTGGCCGGGGACCCGGACTTTCTGGTGCTGGACGAGCCGGTGAACGGCCTGGACCCCCAGGGCATCATCGAGACCCGGGAGCTGATTCTCAAGCTGAACCGGGAGCGGCAGATCACCGTTTTAATCTCCAGCCACATCCTGGACGAGCTGAGCCGGCTGGCCACCCACTACGGGTTTATCGACCGGGGCCGGATGGTGAAGGAGATCAGCGCCCACGAGCTGGAGGCCGCCTGCCGCAAGTGCCTGCGGGTGGAGGTCACCGACACCCGGGCCCTGGCCCGGGTGCTGGACGGCATGGGGCTGGAGTACAAGATTCTCACCGAGGGCAAGGCAGACATCTTCGCCCAGCCGGTGATCTCCCAGCTGTCCGCCGCGCTGGACAAGGAGGGCTGTCAGCTCCTCTCCGCCCAGGAGCGGGACGAGAGCCTGGAGAGCTACTTTATCAACCTGGTGGGAGGTGGCTCCCATGACTAACCTGCTCAGCGCCAACCTGTTCCGAATGAAAAAGAGCCGCCTGTTCTGGGGCTGTCTGCTGATCTCCTCCGCCGCCGGGGCCTGGCAGTCCATCCAGACCTTCCTGGAGCACGGGCGGACGGTCCCCCTGGACAGCATCTTCTTCGTCTACACCATGCTCATCGGCCTGCTGCTGTCCGTTTTCCTCCCCCTGTTTTTCGGGGCGGAGTACAGCGATGGGGCCATCCGCAACAAGCTGGCCGCCGGCCACACCCGGCTGGCCGTCTACCTGTCCAATCTCACCGCCGCCGTATCCACCGCGGTCCTGTTCTGCGGCGCCTGCATCCTCTGCACCGTGGCGGCGGGCATCCCCCTGCTGGGCGGGCCCAAATACCCCGGCCTGCTCCTGAAAACCACCCTTCTCTCCCTGCTGATGGCGGCCGCATGGTGCGCCCTCTACACCGCCGTCATTATGAATTGCAGCCGCAAGGCCGCCTCGGCGGTGAGCTGTATCCTGCTGTATCTGCTGCTGTTCATGGTGGCTACCTGGGTCTTCGCCAAGCTGGACGCCCCGGAGTTCTGGCCCAGCTATGAGCTCATCGACGGTGAAATGATGTCTGAGATGGTGCTCAACCCCGCCTATCTCCAGCCGGCGGCCCGGAGAGTCTACGAATTTTGGCTGGACCTGAACCCCATGGGCCAGGGCATCCAGTATATCGACGTGTCCCCCGCCCGGCCCCTTCAGCTGGCCTTGTGCTCCCTGGGGGTGTTCGCCGCCGCCACCGCCGCCGGGCTGGCCCTGTTCCAGCGGAAGGATTTGAAGTAGGGGTGGATAATATCCGCCCGCAAAGAGAGGTGAACCCTATGCTCCCCTGGCTGTTATGCGGAATATTGGCGCTGGCTGTCGTGATCCTGCTGGTCAGGCTCTGGCTGCTCCGCCGTAGTCTGGAGGAGATTGTCCAGCAGCTGGGGGAGCGGCTCTCCCAGGACACCAACAGCCCCATTTTCCTCTCCACCCGGGACGCCCACGCCCGGAAGCTGGCCGCCGGGCTGAACCTCCAGCTGAAGGAGCTGCGCCGGGCCCGACAGAAGTTCCAGCAGGGGGACATGGAGCTGAAAAACGCCGTCACCAATATCTCCCACGACCTGCGCACCCCTCTCACCGCCATTCAGGGCTACCTGGACCTGCTGGAGCGGGAGGAGGGACTCTCCCCCAACACCCGGCGCTATCTGGACAGCATTCACAACCGGATGGAAGCCATGACCCGCCTCACCGACGAGCTGTTCCGCTACTCCCTGGCCGCCGACCAGCCGGAGCTGAGCCTGGAGCCGGTGGACCTGCGCCGGATTCTGGAAGAGAGCCTGGTGTCCTTCTACGCCAGTCTGGGCCGGCGGGGGATTGTGCCGGACATCTCTCTGCCCGAAGGGCCGGTGGTCCGCACCCTGGACCCCTCGGCGGTGAGCCGAATCTTCGGCAACATCATCAGCAATGCCCTGAAATACAGCGGCGGGGACTTCTCTGCCGTTCTGGATGAAACGGGCAGGGCGGTCTTCTCCAACGCCGCCCCGGGCCTGGACCCGGTGTCCGCCGCCAAGCTCTTCGACCGGTTTTACACCGTGGAGACCGGCCGGGGTTCCACCGGCCTGGGTCTGTCCATCGCCAAGCTGCTCACCCAGCGCATGGGTGGAACCATTCAGGCCAGCTGTGCAGAGGGGCGGCTGTATATTACGGTCTCATTTCCAGCGGTACAGACAGAACACCCGCCGGCTTAGCCGGCGGGTGTTTCGCTCTTCTCTGTTACAATCATGTTGGGCCAGCGGTGTTCCATAAAGCCGTCGCCGTACTGCCGGTCGATAAACTCCTCAAAGGCGTTGGCGGGCCGGGGCTGGACCGCCCGGGTGTTGTACCGCAGCATGGCGGCGCAGGTGAGCAGGCCGTTGCACACCATAAGGGTCACCACCACCCAGGTTATCACCTTTCCGGCCAGTGCGGGAAAGCCCTCAATCAGCCGGGACATTTTCGGGTAGATGCCCTTAATCCAAAACACCGCCAGCACCCCCCAGAAAAAGCAGAACAGCACGTTGGTCCGCCCGCCGATGTTCAGGGGCATGTGGCTGTAATCCCAGAACACGGTGCCAAATACCAGCTCGGTGAACACGCTGCACATGTACTCGTAGGTCCCGCCGATGAAGAAGCCGGCGGCAAAGACGAAAAAGGAATCCCGTTTGGCCAGCCGCTGGAGGGTGACGGTGAGCACCACCGCCCCCAGGCCCCACACAAAGCTGAATGGGCCGTAGAGCACGCTGGAGCGGCTCATCCAGTGGCCATTGACCAGCCCGCACCAGAAGGTTTCAATGATGTCACCCAGCAGGGCGGAGGTGAGAAACACCCACACCAGCTTATCCAGGCAGACCCCCTTGGCGAAGGTGTATACCTCCTGTTCCTTCGGAGCCATTCCCCGTATGCCGGGGTAGGCCCTTTGCAGGCGGCGCCACACCGCATTGGTGAGCCTGCCGGCAATCCTTCCCTCGCTGCTGTGGGCCTCCCGCCGTTCATAGGCCCGGACGCCCCCGGTGCGCAGGGTATACAGCACCCCCACAAAGTCCGCTGCCATCATGGCAAAAAACACCCAGACCGCAGCAAGCTTCAGCGGTTCGGGCACCAGTGTCATCACCCCCAGCAGCAGAGGGTGGACCACCAGATAGGTCACATAACAGATGGCCGCCACCGCCGATGAGGAGACCAGACCCTGCACGCTGCCCCCCAGCAGCCGGGGACGCTCACCGCCCCAGTGCACCTTTGGCCCCAGCTGCCGGTTCATGTGGTCGGCAAAGCTCTCCGCCACGGACAGGATTGCCATGGTGAACAAAAACTGCACCACATACCGTCCGGCCAGGGCGGGCAGAGTGAGTATCATCAGGTCGAAGGCCACCCCGTAGGACAACAGAAAGGGCAGCGTAAGAAAGCCCCGGTTACAGAACTGCTGCCTGGTCACAGCGTAGTACAGTACCTCGGTGCACCAGCCTAAAAAGGAATAGATCAGCAAATAGAGCGCAAAATCCAGCCAGTTTATCATGGACTGTCTCCTTTTATAAAAATTCCCGGGTATTATAGCACAGTACGGGGAAGTTTTCTACCACTTGAACATTAATTTTCGGGCGGGGGAGGGCCGGCCGGGCCTGACCGACAGGAGTATGCCCTCTCCCACAGGACACTGCTGTCAAGGGAGGAAAATTTGTCTGCTATCACCATATTGCCAAGACGTACCAATTCTGCTATGATGAATTGGAAATTTGTTGCAGAAGCGTCCGGGAAGAGCTGAGCGCCGGGGCAGACCTTTTCCTGTCCCGAAAAGAATCGAAACCATCAGACGGAGGGACATTATGGAAAAAATTCTCATCATCGACTTCGGCGGGCAGTACAACCAGCTCATCGCCCGCCGGGTGCGGGAGTGCGGCGTATACTGCGAGGTCAAGCCTTGGACCACCCCCCTGACCCAGCTGAAAGCCTTTGACCCCATCGGAATAATCTTCACCGGCGGGCCCCAGTCGGTCTATCTGGAGGGCTCTCCCCAGGTGGACCCGGCTATTTTCACCTGGGGGGTGCCCATCCTGGGCATCTGCTACGGCTGCCAGCTTATGGCCCATCTGCTGGGGGGAGAGGTCACCCCGGCCCAGGACGACTCCGCCCGGGAATACGGCAAGACCCTTACGCACTACGACGCAGGCTGCAAGCTGTTCCGGGGCCTGCCCTCCGAGGGGGTGTCCTGGATGAGCCACGGGGACTACATGGCCAGGGTGCCCCAGGACTTTTCCCTCACCGCCCGCTCCGACGCCTGCCCCAACGTGGCCATTGCCGACGAGCGCCGGGGGTTCTACGGCGTCCAGTTCCACCCCGAGGTGGATCACACGCAGGGCGGTATGGATATGATCCGCAACTTCCTCTTTGAAGTCTGCCGGGCCAGGGGCGACTGGACCATGGGCGACTATAAAAAAACCGCAATTGCCAGTCTCCGGCAGAAGATTGGCCCGGGAAAGGTACTGCTGGCCCTGTCTGGCGGGGTGGACTCCTCGGTGGCCGCTGCCCTGCTGGCCGAAGCGGTGGGCCCTCAGCTCACCTGCGTCTTTGTGGACCACGGCCTGATGCGCCTGAACGAGGGGAACGAGGTGGAGGAAGCCTTTTCCAAATGGGACATCAACTTCGTCCGGGTGGACGCTGAGACCCGCTTTTTGCTGAAGCTGGCCGGGGTGGACGAGCCGGAGCGGAAGCGGAAGATAATCGGTGAGGAGTTCATCCGGGTGTTCGAGGAGGAAGCCAAAAAGGTGGGCACTGTGGACTTTCTGGCCCAGGGCACCATCTACCCCGACGTCATCGAGTCGGGGGCGGGGGAGGCCGCCGTTATTAAGAGCCACCACAATGTGGGCGGCCTGCCCGACTATGTGGACTTTCAGGAGATCATCGAGCCCCTGCGGATGCTGTTCAAGGACGAGGTCCGTCAGCTGGGCCGGGAGCTGGGCCTGCCTGAGTACCTGGTGAGCCGCCAGCCCTTCCCGGGTCCGGGACTGGCCATCCGCATCATTGGGGACATCACCAAGGAGAAGGCCGACACACTCCGTCAGGCTGACTTCATCTTCCGGGAGGAGATGTCCAGGGCGGGGGAAGACAAAAATCTCAATCAATACTTCGCCGTCCTCACCAACACCCGCTCGGTGGGGGTCATGGGGGATGGCCGCACCTACGACTACACCCTGGCCCTCCGGGCGGTGACCACCTCCGACTTTATGACCGCCGACTGGGCCCGCATCCCCTACGACCTGCTGGACAGGGTGTCCACCCGCATTGTCAACGAGGTGAAGGGGATCAACCGGATTGTGTACGACATTACCAGCAAACCTCCCGCCACAATAGAGTGGGAATGAGTTTTTGAAACTCTGAACCCGTTGCGGCACAACGGATAGACGGTTTTGCGCCTCTCTTTTGATAACGATTTGATAACGCTCCCCATAGGCCGTATCATTCTGTATCCCCGGTGGATTGCAGGTGAAAAGTGTTCCTCTGCGGCTTGTAGGTAACAAAATCCATATTGGAAAGCCCTTACCGATGGCAACGTCGGTAAGGGCTTTTTGCTGTCTGTCAGTCTTTGCCCAGCCTGTTCTTGAAAGCTGCTGTCAGGGCGTCGCTCAATTCCTTGGACGGGACTTTGACCCATTTCCGGGTGGTGTCGTACTTGGGGTAGTTGTAGCGCCAGC
>CANSXE010000067.1 GCA_947650875.1 uncultured Bacillota bacterium
ACGGCAACAAGATCGCCCCCCTGGTGGTGCCCATCTGGGACGACAACAAGAAGGTTACCGGCATCATCGACGTGCTGAACAAACGGGCCTATGAGATGCAGAAGCTCCAGCGGGTGGAGATTGAACTGCCCGAGGGCAAGGCCGGCGTGATTGACGAGTTCAACGACGCGCTGAAGGAGTCGGTGGCCGAGACCAGCGAGGAATTTATGAACAAGTTCTTCGACGGCGAGGACTTCACCTATGCCGAGATGATCCAGGGTCTGCGCCAGGGCGTGCGGGAGCTGTCCATGTTCCCCGTGCTGTGCGGCTCCGCCGTCAACTGCATGGGATCCCTGATGCTGATGGACTACATCGTGGAGCTGCTGCCCACCCCCATGGAGGGCAACTACCACAAGGCCACCCGCCAGGACGGCGAGACCGAGGAGTTCGTGGTCTCCCCCGGCGGCGTGCCCACCGCCTTCGTGTTTAAAACCGTCTCCGACCAGTACGGCAAGTACTCCTACATCAAGGTTCTCTCCGGCGTTATCACCTCCGACCTCTCCCTGATTAACGCCCGCACCGGGTCCGCCGAGAAGCTGGGCCGGCTGTATGTCATGCGGGGCAAGAAGGCCGAGGAGGTCAAGGAGCTGACCTGCGGCGACATTGGCGCCATCGGCAAGATGGACAAGGTCAAGACCGGCGACACCCTGTGCGACAGCCGCAAGGTAGTGGCTTTGAAACAGATCCCCTTCGCCGAGCCCTGCTACTCCGTGGCCATCGCCCCCAAGACCCGGGGCCAGGAGGACAAGGTGGCCCAGGGCCTGAACCGCCTCAACGAGGAGGACCCCTCCTTCACCCTGGTGAACAACGGCGAGACCCACCAGATGGTGCTCACCGGCTCCGGCGATATCCAGATCGACGTGCTGGTGGCCAAGCTGAAGAGCCGCTTCAATGTGGAGACAGAGCTGAGCGAGACCCGGGTGCCCTACCGGGAGAAGATTCGCAAGACCGTGCAGAAGCAGGGGCGGCATAAGAAGCAGACCGGCGGCTCCGGCCAGTTCGGTGACGTGTGGATCCGCTTCGAGCCCAACCTGGAGGAGGAGCAGATGGTCTTTGCCGAGGAGGTTTTCGGCGGCTCCGTGCCCAAGAACTTCTTCCCCGCCGTGGAGAAGGGCCTGCGTGAAGCCTGCGTCCACGGCCCCCTGGCCGGCTACCCCGTGGTCAATCTGAAGGCCGTGCTCTACGACGGAAGCTACCACCCGGTGGACTCCTCGGAAATCGCCTTCAAAACCGCCGCTCAGCTGGCCTACAAGGCCGCCATGCCCGAGGGCAACCCCGTGCTGCTGGAGCCCGTGGGCGAGCTGAAGGTTACCGTGCCCGACAGCTACATGGGCGACGTCATCGGTGATTTGAACAAGCGCCGGGGCCGCGTCATGGGCATGAACCCCACCGGCGACGGCGACCAGGTGATCGAGGCCGAGGTGCCCATGGCCGAGATGACCTCCTACGCCATCGACCTGCGGGCCATGACCCAGTCCCGTGGTTCCTATACCTTCCACTTTGTCCGCTACGAGGACTGCCCCCCCGCCGCCCAGGAGAAGGCCATCGCCGCCGCCAAGGCTATGGCTGAGGAATAAGCTTGAAAGCCCGCTTCTTTATGGAGCGGGCTTTACAATTTGTTTATGAAATTTTAAGGAGTTTTTTGTCGCATTTTTTGCCGGTCTGTGCTAAAATATCCCCCGATGAAAACAATGGGGGTGTTTTTACGAAAAACAGACAAAAGGCTGCCGGTCTTGTGGCCGCCCTGCTGCTGTTGGCGGGGGGAGGATGGTTTTTATACAGCAGCGGGTTTTTCCAGGCGGTGCAATCCCTGGACACCCTGCGGGACTATATCCACCGCTTCACCCCGTATTCCCACCTGCTGTTCTTTCTGGTACAGTTTCTGTCTGTGGTGCTGGCCCCCATTCCCAGCAATATTACAGCTGCTGCGGGGGGTGTTCTGTTTGGCACCTGGCCCGCCTTTTTGCTCACCTTTGCGGCGGTGGTGGCCGGGTCTCTGCTGGTATTCTGGCTGGCCCGGGTATTGGGCCGGGACTTTGCCGACCGGATTGTCAGTCAAAAGCTGTCGGAGAAGTATCAAGGCATTCTGCATGCCAAGGCCTCTGTCTTTTTGACGCTGGCGTTTCTCTTCCCCTTCTTTCCCGACGATATGCTTTGTATTTTGGCCGGCCTTACCAGCCTGTCCTTTCGCCGGTTTACCCTGATTGTCCTGCTGGCCCGGCCCTGGGGGCTGCTCTTTGCCAGCGCCCTGGGCGGCGCTACCCTGGGAATGTCTCCCTGGGTGATGGTTCCCGTTGCGGTGTTTGGCCTGGCGCTGTTCCTGATTGGCCTGAAATATGGGGACAAGGTGGAAGAAATGATCCTGGGACGGTTAAAAAAGCGAAAAAATGGAAAGAAAAAATAGCGGGGGATAAAAAATTCAGACCGCTCTCCTAAAATTTTTACAGTTTCCCCCTTTACAAATCCGGGAGAGTGTGATAAGATACCGGCATAACAAGAATAAATATCGTTAAGGGGGCGGCTTATGGAGCGCACCGTTCGCTACAGCAAAAAACGGGAGGCCATTCTGGCCGTCATCCGGGGGACAAGCACGCACCCCTCCGCCGAGTGGATTTACCATCAGCTCAGGCCCACCCACCCCGACCTCAGCCTGGGAACGGTTTACCGCAACCTCACCTTTTTCCAGGAGAACGGGCAGGTTCAAAGCGTGGGCGTGGTTCGGGGGCAGGAGCGGTTTGACGCCATTGTCACGCCCCACAGTCACTTTATTTGCAACTGCTGCGGCACTGTTTTGGATCTGCCGGACATCCGTCCGGAAGCCGATTTGGAGCGGGCCGTCAGTACGCAATACGGGTTTACAGTGAAACGCTGTGAGCTCACATTCTATGGCTTATGTCCCGATTGTTCGTATCAAAATCAAAATTTTAAGGAGGAACCACTATCATGAAAAAGTTTGTTTGCAGCGTCTGCGGTTACGTCTACGAGGGCGACTCCGCCCCCGCCAAGTGCCCCCAGTGCGGCGTCGGCCCCGAGAAGTTCGTGGAGCAGAAGGGCGAGATGTCCTGGGCTGCTGAGCACATTGTGGGCGTAGCCCAGGGCGTTGATCCCGAGATCCTGGAGGGCCTGCGCGCCAACTTCCAGGGCGAGTGCACCGAGGTGGGCATGTACCTGGCCATGGCCCGCGTGGCTCACCGCGAGGGCTATCCCGAGATCGGCCTGTACTGGGAGAAGGCCGCCTGGGAGGAGGCCGAGCACGCCGCCAAGTTCGCTGAGCTGCTGGGCGAGGTGGTGACCGACTCCACCAAGAAGAACCTGGAGATGCGCGTTGAGGCCGAGAACGGCGCCACCGCCGGCAAGGTCGCCATCGCTAAGAAGGCCAAGGAGCTGAACCTGGATGCTATCCATGACACCGTCCACGAGATGGCCCGGGACGAGGCCCGCCACGGCAAGGCCTTCAAGGGCCTGCTGGAGCGTTACTTCGGCTAAGTATGATTCTGCCTTCCCGCCCTTCTGGGCGGGAAGGTTATTTTAACAAATCTAGGAGGAACACAACATGGATAAGTACGTTTGCCCCTGCGGCTATGTCTACGACCCCGCTGTGGGCGATCCCGATCACGGCATTGCCCCTGGTACTCCCTGGGAGCAGGTTCCGGAGGACTGGGTATGTCCCACCTGCGGGCTGGACAAGGGTGCGTTTGAGAAGGAATAAGCAATATGACCGGGGCGGCATCTTGATATGCTGCCCCGGTTTTGCTTGAATTTTCTTCCCCACTTGTGGTATGCTGGAACTATCGAAGGACGAGGAGGCCGCTGCCATGGACAAAGCTGTTGTGATCCGGCCTGAATTTGAGCCGGGGCGGCGGATCATTGCCGTCAGCGATATCCACGGGAATCTCCCTTTTTTCCAGGCTCTCATGAAAAAAATCCGCCTGACCTCTGACGACATCCTGATTCTAAACGGCGACATACTGGAGAAGGGGCGGGACAGTCTGCCGCTGCTGCGCCATGTAATGGCGCTGTCCCGCGCTTATACGGTGTATCCTGTTTGCGGAAACTGTGACGGGCTGGTGCTCCGCTTTTTTGAAACTGACGAGTTGGACAGCCGCTTTTTTACCTCCTACCTGCCCCGGCATCCGGAATCTACGATCCGTCAGCTGGCCCGGGAGGGGGGCTTTGAGCAATGGGACGACCTGCCCCGGCTGCGCCGGGACCTGCGGGCCGCCTTCCCCAAGGAGTGGGCCTGGCTGCGGGCCATGCCCACCGTTGTGGAGACAGAGCACCTGGTTTTTGTCCACGGGGGCGTCCCCTCTCTGGAGGGGATGGAGGAGCTGGACCGGTGGCACTGCATGAAAAATGACAACTTTTTGGGTCAGGGACACGCCTTTTCCAAGTGGGTCATTGTGGGTCACTGGCCCGTTACCCTTTACCACGCCCATATCCCATCCTCCGCGCCCCTGTTCTGCCGGGAGCGGAAAATTATCTCCATTGACGGCGCCTGTGTCCTCAAGGTGGACGGCCAGCTCAACGCGCTGATGCTCCCCTCGGAGGACAGCGAGTCCTTTTCCTGGACCGCCTGGGACGGGCTGCCCGTGGCCCGGGCGCTGGATGAGCAGGAGACCGGCGGGGATTCCCTCAATATCCGCTGGGGGCGGTCCGCTTTGGAGCTGCTGGAGGAGGGGGAGGAGCTGTCCCGGTGCCGCCACCTGGAGACGGGGCGGGAGCTGTATATCCTCAACGAGTACCTGCGCCAGGGGGAGGGGGGCCTGTGGTGTGAGGACTCCACCGATTACCGCCTGCCTGTCTCCCCCGGGGACCTTTTGACGGTGGTAAGAAAAACCAAGGCCGGTTTTTTGTGCAAAAAGGAGGGGGTTACAGGGTGGTATTATGGGCGATTATCGGATATAATGGTATAAAATAAAGACTTAAAGGATTTGAATGTATGTTGGATTTCCATCCCCTCCGGCTGGAGGACCTGCCCCGGCTGCGTCCCTTCTTTGGCTACAGCCGCAGCCGCATCTGTGACACCACGCCCGGCACCGTTTTCATTTGGCGGGACATCTACAAAACCGAATGGGCCGTGTATGACGGCTCCCTCTACTTTAAGGTGGACTACCCAGGTCTGGGACCCACCTTCACCCTGCCGCTGGGGGGCGGCCGCCTGGAGCACTTTAAACAGATCGCCGGCTACTGCTGCCGGCGGGATATGCCCATCGCCTTTTACCCTGTCCCCAAGGACGAGCTGGAGCAGCTGCAGGAGTTTTTCCCCGCCAGCACCGCGGTGGGAGAACGGGACAACTTCGACTATCTGTATCGGGCGGAGGATTTAAAGTACTTCCGGGGCAAGAAGCTCAGCGGCCAGCGCAACCATGTGAACAAATTTTTGAAGACCTACGGCAACTGGACCTTCCGTCCCATCGCCCGGGAGGATATCCCGGAGGTTAAGTCCTTTCTGGATCACTACGCTGCCCGGTGGGACAAGGGGGCGGCCACCTTTCACGAGGACATCGCCAAGACGCACGAGATTTTGGATCACTATCAGACCTATGACCTGCTGGGCGGGGTGCTGCTGGTGGAGGGCCGGATTGTGGGCTTTTCTCTGGGGGAGATCATCGGTGATACCCTGTTTACCCACATCGAAAAGGCCGACCGGGACTACGAGGGCTGCTACCAGATGCTGGTGGCCCAGTTTGCCCAGCAGTTTGCCGGGGACGACGTCCCGTTTATCAACCGGGAGGACGACACCGGGGACCTGGGGCTGCGCACCAGCAAGCTGTCCTACCATCCGGTGGCCCTGCTGGAGAAGTATACCGTCACCGTGGACGAGCCCTGCGACTACTGCCAGATATGAGAAAATCCCGGCCGACCGGCCGGGATTTTTATGTTATTTGACCGCGTCCTTGGCGGCGTCCAGGTTGTTGGCCACCACCATCAGGACGGTGCTGCCCTTTACGTCGATGTAAGCGCCCTCCAGCTTGGGAATCTCGGCGGGGAGGTAGTCTACATTGGCGTCGATCTGGCCCTGCACATAGGTTTTCAGTGCGTCGCCGGCGCTTTTTGCGGCCTTCTCGCTGGACAGCACCAGCACCGCTCCCTCCTCGCAGGTGGCCCCGGCGGAGCGCAGGACAGCGCAGTCCTTCAGGTCCTCCCGCTCCAGGCCGGCGTCCGCCAGCCTGTACAGGGCAAAGGCGACGTCTGCGTCCAGCTCCTCCAGTTCCTCGGAGAAGGCCCCGGCGTCCGCCATGGCCTGGACGTCCGCCGTCTTGTAGCCGCCGGCATCCTTCCCGCCGCAGGCCGTTATGCCCAGGCCTAACGCCAAGGCCAGTGTAATTGCCAAAAGCTTTTTCATCCTTGTCCACTCCCATCTGCAATTGATGTGTCCGGTCCGGCCGGCGCAGCGTCAGGCGTCTCCACCGCAGGAGGGCCGTCGGGGTACAGGGTGTCGAACTCCACTGTGTGGGTCTTCAGATACTCCAGCCAGCGCTGGCAGGACTCCTTGTGCAGGTGCACCCCGTCCCGGCTGTCTTCCTCGGGCAGGGAGCCGGTTTCATCAGCGAAAGCCTCATATACATTGACATAGGCCACCTGTTTCTCCTCCGCCACCTGCTGCATCAGCTGGTTGTAAACCCTCAGGTGGTCGTTGGTCAGGTAATCGTGGCCGGTGGAGGCCAGGTACTGCTCCTCGTTTACCGGGATCAGGCCCTGGATGTAGATGACTGCGTTGGGCTGAACACGGCGAATCTCATCAATGGCGGCACAGAATTTGTTGTAGTAGCCCTTGTCGTTGTTGTAGCCCAGCTCGTTGACGCCCAGGGCGATGTATACCTTGCCGTATTCCTTCAGGGACAGCGCTTCCAGGGCGGTGTACTTTTCCCCGTCGATAACCAGGGACTTCCGGTCGGCCAGCTTGAAAATGGACACCCCGTTGGCGGACAGATTGTCTCCTGTGCCGATACCGCTGTACAGCATAAAGCCGTCGGTGCGGGAATCGCCCACAAAGGCGGCGTCGTCAAAGTAGCTGTTGTCCACCGGCTCTCCTTCGGGGACAGGCTGGGAGAAGTCGTAGGGGGGTGTTTCCGGCAGCTTGGGGACGTCCGGCTGCTGCGGGGGGAGGGGGGCGCTTGCGCTGCCGGACTGAACGGCTCCGCTCCCGGGCGGCTGGTCAGAGGTGACCGGGCCGTGTCTCCAAAACTTTTGATACACAAGGAACGCCGCGGTCAGGGCCAGAACAGCCGCAACGACTACAAACAGCAGCAAGGTCCGGCGGGTCCGGGCCACACGTTTTCCTTGATAATTGCTGGACAACTGGAAACACCTCCAACGGCACAGGTCAAAGTTTGTCGAAGCCGCTATTAATCAGGATACCATATTTTCGTCAAATTTCAAGTGACAAAATCGTTACAAATTCAGTTGGAATTGGTATTTATGTGAAAAAAGCCCCCAGCCTTTGCGGCTGGAGACAGATGGTTATTTGTCCGCCCGGCGGATTAGGCCCACGCCGATGGGGGTGGGGCCGGTGTGGACGCCAATGGTCACCCCAATCTGATAGGGTTGCAGTACCTCGGGCCGGTTGTAACCCAGCTCCAGCAGCCCGTCGTAGATGGTCTGGGCAAAGGCTGCGTGTTCCTCCCGGTCCAGACCGAAGCCGGTGGCCAGGCGATAGCGGTCCAGGTCGATCTCCTGCTGCTTCAGGTGGCGGAAAAACAGCTCCCGCACCCGGACCAGAGACTTCTTCCGCCCTTGAGCGATGCCGTCGGAGACGAGACCGGCGTCCTTATAGCCGATGAGGGGCTTGACCTTCAGCAGGGCGCCGGTGGCCGCCGCTGCCCGTCCGATGCGGCCGCCGTGGCGGAGGTAGTCCAGGTCGCTGGTGGTGAAAAAGATACGGCCGGTGGCGGGCAGGGGCTTCAGCGCGTCCACTGTCTCCTCCAGGGTGCAGCCCGCATCCCGGAGGGCGGCCGCTTCCTCCACAAACATGCCCTGGAGCACGGTGGCCAGGGTGGAGTCCACTACCTGTATCTGTGCCCCGGGAAGCTCCTCCCGCAGCTCTGCCGCCGCGTTGAGGGCCGACTGGCAGGAGCCGCTGAAGGCGGCGTTCAGGCAGATGCACAGAATGGGTTTGCCCTGGGCAGCCAGGGGCCGGAAGGCATCCAGATAGTCCTCCACGGTGGGCATAGAGGTCTTGGGAAACACGCCGGGGCGGTCCGCCATCATCTGGTAAAACTGGTGGGTGGGGATGTCCCGTTCCTCGCGGTAGTAGGGCTCGTCCTCAAAGCCCACATAGTAAGACACCATCCCGATACCCAGCCGGTCCAACCTTTCCCGCCCCAAGTCACAGGAACTGTCGCTGATAATATGGAATTTCATATTGCTCTCCTTTAGTTTCGTGGTCCGTCTCTCCCCGCGGACCGTGACCGGACCTCTTTTCCGGTGGGCAATAGTGTAATTATAGCGCAGACCAGAGAAAAACTCAACCATTTTTTACAGTCCGGTCCCTGAAAAAAGGCGGGGAGGACGGTGAGAATAAAAATCGGGAAATCAGGAAAAAACTGTTGCATACCCATGGAAGATGTGGTATACTACCAAGGCATTATGCGTGGGAGTGCGGATTTTCCGCCCGGTGCCTGGAGTAATCCGGGTTGGCGGAGAACATGATGCCCCCAGAAGACTAACTGAAAAACAGGAGGAAACAAACTATGGCAGTCGTATCTATGAAGCAGCTGCTGGAGGCCGGCGTACACTTCGGCCACCAGACCCGCCGGTGGAACCCCAAGATGGCCACCTACATCTACACCGAGCGCAACGGGATCTATATCATTGATCTCCAGAAGACGGTGAAGAAGCTGGAGGAGGCCTATAACTTCGTCCGCTCCCTGGGCGAGAAGGGCGAGACCCTGCTCTTTGTGGGCACCAAGAAGCAGGCCCAGGAGGCCATCAAGGAGGAGGCCGGCCGCGTTGGCATGTACTGGGTGAATGCCCGGTGGCTGGGCGGCATGCTCACCAACTTCAAGACCATGCGGGGCCGCGTGGACCGTCTGGCCCAGCTGAAGAAGATGCAGGAGGACGGCACCTTCGACATGCTGCCCAAGAAGGAAGTCAT
>CANSXE010000068.1 GCA_947650875.1 uncultured Bacillota bacterium
TGCCGGACCAGGTGGCGGTTTCTGAGAAGGACGTGGTCAACGGCCGGGCCTTCCCAACCCTGCTGATGGTAGTGATGATGATCTGCTGCGCCATGCTGGTGGCCAAGGAGCTGTATAAGCTGGCCACCAAACAGCCCCTGAACTGGAAGGTCATCAACATTCAGATTGAGTCCAAGGCCCTGGTGATTCTGGGCATACTGATTGGCACCTGGCTTCTGAGCAAGCTCACCGGTCTGTTTGTAATCGGCGCGATTTTCTGCTGTCTGGGCTTTTTGCTCTACTTCCGGTGCCGGAAGAAGTCCTACTATGTAATCACCCTGGTGCTGGCGGTGGCCATCTGGGCGGCCTTCCGCTTTGCCCTGGGCGTGGACTTTTAAGGAGGAGGACGGCTATGCTGCAGTATATTATTCCGGCCACCGGCCTGCTGTTTACCCTGGAAAATATCCTTTGGATTAACATCGGCGTG
The DNA here is from genome assembly GCA_947650875.1 of uncultured Bacillota bacterium. Classification (GTDB taxonomy): domain Bacteria; phylum Bacillota; class Clostridia; order Oscillospirales; family Oscillospiraceae; genus Lawsonibacter. Next base: position 467 of record CANSXE010000068.1, read on the forward strand.
TTCATCGGCTCGGTCTTCGCGGCCATCCCCGGCCTGAGCGTCATCCTGTGCGTGATTTTGTTCCTGCCCGTCACCTACTCCATGACCGCCATCCCCGGCATGATGTTCCTGCTGGGCATCTACTGCGCCGGCGGCTACGGCGGCAGCGTGTCCGCTATCCTCATCAACACCCCCGGCACTCCCCACGCGGCGGCCACCATGCTGGACGGCCACCCGCTCTCGGAGCAGGGCCGCACCAAGGCGGCGCTGAAAATCGCCCTGTACGCCTCCACCTTCGGCGGGGTGTTCTCCGCCCTGATGCTGCTGTTCCTGGGGCCCCAGGTGGCCAAGGTGGCCGCCCAGCTGGGCACGGCGGAGTACTTTATGGTCTGCGTCTTCGGCCTGACCATCATCGCCGGCGTGTCGGGCAAGAGCATGATCAAGGGCCTGATCTCCGCGTGCCTGGGACTGCTCATCTCCTGCGTGGGCTCCGACCCCATGACCAGCTACGACCGCTTCACCTTCGGCGTCTCCCGGCTCTACCTGGGGCTGGACCTGGCCATCTGTCTTATCGGTCTCTTTGCCCTGGTGGAGATCATGGCCAAGGCGGAGAAGCCCCTGGACCGGCTCAACCTGGATACCACCCAGATCAAAGACGACGGTGTTATCACCAAGGCGGAGTACAAGCGCATAGCCCGGCCGGTGCTGATCTCCTCCATTATCGGCGTGCTGGTGGGTATTATCCCCGGCACCGGGGCCTCGGAGGCCTCCTGGTTCAGCTACAACACCGCCAAGAACATGTCCAAGCACCCGGAGGAGTTCGGCCACGGCTCGGTGGAGGGCATTGCCGCCGCCGAGTCGGCCAACAACGCCGTCACCGGCGCCACGCTGATCCCCCTGCTCACCCTGGGCATCCCCGGCGACGGCACGGTGGCCATCATGCTCTCCGCCCTGATGATTAACGGCCTGAACCCCGGCCTGAGCCTGTTCACTACCCAGGGGGACATCATGTACGCCATCATGCTGGGCCTGATTCTGGTAAATATATTCATGTGTCTTCAGGGCAAATTCCTCACCACCCTCTTCGCCAAGGTGGTGTCCATCCCCCAGGAGATTCTCACCCCCATTATTGTAATTTTCTGCTTCGCGGGGGCCTACTCGGTCAACGGTAACTACTTTGATGTGGGCGTGTCCCTGATCTTCGGCGTTCTGGCCTGGGTGCTGCGCAAGCTGGAGCTGCCCCCGGTGCCCATTCTGCTGGGCCTGGTGCTGGGCAGCATGACCGAGACCAACTTCCGCCGGGCCCTGCTCATCTCCAACGGCAGCCCCAGCATCTTTTTCAGCAGTGTGTACTGCATCATCTTCCTGGTCCTCATCGTGGCGGCGGTGGGCGCGATTGTCCGGGGCAAGGTGAAGGAGAAAAAAGCCGCCGCACAGAAGGAGGACTGACAAATGCCCAACAATATTATTTTCTACTTTACCGACCAGCAGCGCTGGGACACCTGCGGCTGCTTCGGCCAGCCCCTGGACATCACGCCCAACCTGGACCAGCTGGCCCGGGAGGGAGTCAAGTTTGACAACGCCTTCTCCCCCCAGCCGGTGTGCGGCCCCTGCCGGGCCCTGTTCCAGACGGGCAAGTGGCCCACCGAGACCGGCTGCTTCCGCAACAACATCATGCTGCCCGCCGGGGTAAAGACGCTGGCCAACTACATTGAGGAGGCGGGCTATGAGACCGCCTACATCGGCAAGTGGCACCTGGCCAGCGACGGGGAGCTGGAAAAGCCCCCCGCCATCGACCACACCGTCACCGCCATTCCCCGGGAGCTGCGGGGGGGCTACACCGGCTTCTGGCGCGCCGCCGACGTGCTGGAGTTCACCTCCCACGGCTACGACGGCTTCGTCTTCGACGAGAACGACCGGCGCATCGACTTCAAGGGCTACCGGGCCGACTGCATTAACGACCTGGCCCTGGAGTTCTTCGACCAGTACGACGGGGAGAAGCCCTTCTTCATGACCATCTCCCAGATTGAGCCCCACCACCAGAACGACCGGAAGCACTATGAGGGGCCGGAGGGCTCCAAGGAGCGGTTCAAGGACTTCGTTCTGCCCGAGGATTTGAAGGTCCTGGGGGGCAACGCGGCGGAGGAGTACCCCGACTACCTGGGCCAGTGCGCCAGCCTGGACGAGAACCTGGGCCGTCTGGTGGCTAAGCTGAAGGAGAAGGGACTGTATGAGAATACGGTGATCATCTTCGCCTCCGACCACGGCTCCCACTTCCTCACCCGCAACCGGGACTCCCACCTCAACGGCTACGACGACTACAAGCGTTCCTGCCACGACGCGGCCCTCCACGTGCCCCTGGTCATCGCCGGCGGGCCCTTCAAGGGGGGTGTGGCGGTGGAGGAACTGGTGAGCACCGCCAGCCTGCCCAAGACCATTCTGGCTCTGGCCGGCGTGGACGTGGGGGACGCCATGATCGGGGAAAATCTCCTTGACGTGGTGGAGAAAAAGGACGATAATAGGCCCAACGAGGTTTTTGCGCAGATCTCCGAGAGCCGGGTGGGCCGGTGCATCCGCACGGCCCGGTATACCTACTCGGTCTACGCCCCCGGCGTCAACGGCGGCGAGGCGGCGGCGGCAGACGTGTACGCCGACGACTTCCTCTATGACATGGAGAAGGACCCCCACCAGCTGAACAACGTGGTGGCCGACCCCGCCTATGTTCAGGTGAAGAAGGAGCTGCGGGAACGGCTTCTGGACTGGATCCAGCGGGCGGAGGGGACCCGGCCTCTCATTACCGAATAAAAGGGCGCCGCGGCGGCGTCAGGGAGGGCGCTATGAAGGAGCTGGACGGGAAGTCTGAGATGGTCTACCTCTGGGTGCGGGCCTATATCGAGGAGAATAAGTTTTCCAGCAGCACAAAAATCCCCTCAGAAAATACCCTGAGCCGGAGACTGTCTGTCAGCCGGGAGACGGTGCGCCGGGCCCTGGAGCGGCTGACCCAGGAGGGCCTGCTCCGCCGGGTGAAGGGCAGCGGCACCTATATCGACAAGGAGACTGCCCTGTCCTGGGAGCTGGGGGGCAGCGGCGGAAAGCTGAAAATCGGCCTGATCCTCCAGGGCCAGGACGGCAACGCCAACTCCAGTCTGATGGAGGGTATCCGCAGCATTCTGCCCCCCGACCAGGTGGACCTGCGCACCTTCCTCACCGACAATAAATTTTCCAACGAGCGCCACTGTCTTCAGACCGTTATCAACCAGGGCTTTCAGGGCTTTATTGTGGACGGTGTGAAGGCCAGCCTGCTCAACCCCAATCTGGACTGCTACCAGAAAATTTATCAGAAGCGCATCCCCGTGATTTTTTACAACAACTACTACCGCAACCTGAAATGCCCCCGGGTGGTAGTTAACGACCTGCGGTGTGCCGAGGAGCTCATCGGCCTGCTGATTCGCCAGGGCCACCGGAATATCGCGGGCATCTTCGTCTCGGACAACTACCAGAGCATCGAGAAGTTTCAGGGAATGGCGGCCACCCTCCAGAAAAACGGGGTGGAGTATCAGGACGACTACACCAAGTGGTGCGTCTCCAACGAGGCCCACGACCCCAGTTTTGTCCGCTCCATCGACCGCTTCCTCAAGCGCCTGCCCCAGTGCACCGCCGTGGTCTGCTGCAACTATATGATCTACCGGATGGTGCGGCAGGTGCTGGAGAAGCAGGGGCGGCGGGTTCCGGAGGACTGCTCCCTGGTGTGCTTTGACTACTCCAACGAGGACTGGGAGACCGAGGGGGTCACCTGTTCCATCCATCAGGGCCGCCGGATCGGTCGGGAGGTGGCATCACGGCTGATGCGGATGATACGCAACCGGGACTGCGACGACCTGGGCTATACCTGTGTCCTGACCCCGGAAATCTTTGTGGGCCGCTCCGTCGGCCCTGCCATAAGATAGACCGTGCGGGCCGCCCATAAGGGCGGCCCGCGTTAAAAAGGAGGAGATTCCATGCCGCCCCTGAGCATCCTGATTAAACCGGCCTCCAGTGCCTGTAACCTGCGCTGCGCCTATTGCTTTTACGCTGACGAGGCCAGTGCCCGCGCCGTGCCCAACTACGGCCTGATGGCCCAAACAGTGAGCCATGCCTTGATTGAAAAAGCGGCGGGGGCGGCGGAGGGCTCTATTACGTTCCTGTTCCAGGGCGGTGAGCCCACCCTGGCGGGGCTGGATTTCTACCGGGATTTTACAGCTTATGTGAAGCGAACAGTTCCCGGTGATTTGGCAGTCCAATACGCCATTCAGACCAACGGAATTCTGTTGGACGAGGGGTGGTGCCGCTTTTTTCAGGAGAACCGCTTTCTGGTAGGCCTGTCCCTGGATGGGACCCGAGCGTGCCACGACCGTTTCCGCCGGGATGGAGCGGGGAAAGGCACCTACGACCGGGTGATAAAGGCGGCCCGCCTGCTGGAGCGGGCCGGGGTGGAATATAACGTCCTCACTGTTGTAACCGGCTATCTGGCCAGGCATATCCAAAGCGTCTTCTCCGCCCTGTGCGGCGGCGGATTCCGCTTTCAGCAATACATCCCCTGTCTGGACCCCCTGGAGGAGGAGCGGGGAGGACAGGGCTATTCCCTGTCCCCCGGACAGTATGAGGAATTTTTAAAGACCCTGTTTGACCTGTGGTTCCGGGAGCTGGAGCTGGGGCGCTACTGGTCCATCCGCTACTTTGACAATCTGGTGTGGATGCTGAAGGGACACGCACCGGAACAGTGCTCCATGCGGGGGTGCTGCGGCCTGCAATATCTGGTGGAGGCGGACGGGAGCGTCTATCCCTGCGACTTCTACGGCCTGGACCAATACCGGCTGGGGAACATCCTTGCAAACTCCTGGGTCGAGCTGGACCGGGCGCGGGAGACGCTTGGCTTTGTTGAGACGTCTCTGCGCGTGCCGGAGGAGTGTAAAAACTGTCAGTGGTATCCCCTGTGCCGCAACGGCTGCCGCCGGGACCGGCTGGAGTCGGCAGACGGACCGGGCCGAAACTACTACTGCCAGGCCTACGCCGGATTTTTTTCCTACGCCCTCCCCCGCCTGCGCCGGGCGGGAGACCTGCTGAAAATGAGGTGAAGCGTATATGCTGATATTCTTCCTGGTGGCCCTGGGGGCCAGCGCTGTGGGCGCCATCTGCGGCATCGGCGGCGGCGTGATTATCAAGCCGGTGCTGGACCTGCTCCATCTGGAGACGGTGTCCACCATCAGCTTTTTATCCGGCTGCACCGTATTGACGATGAGCTGTTATTCAGTGGGCAAGTCTCTGCTGGCCGGGGAGAAGCGGGTATCCCTGGATGCAGGGACGCCGCTGGCGGTTGGAGCGGCGGCGGGGGGGCTGCTGGGCAACCAGCTGTTCGCTCTGGTGCGTCAGATGTCAGACAACCCCAACCGGGTGGGGGCAGTCCAGGCAGCCTGCCTGGCTGTAATTACGGTGGGCACCCTTCTGTATACCCTGAACAAGGCCCGTATTCCCACCCATCGGGTTCGAGCGAAGGCGGCATGCGCAGTCATCGGCCTGGCGCTGGGCTGTATGTCCAGCTTTCTGGGGATTGGCGGCGGGCCTATTAATTTGGTGGTGCTGTATTTCTTTTTCAGCATGGACACCAAGACGGCGGCCGCCAACAGCCTGTATATCATCTTTTTCAGCCAGCTGTGCAGCCTGCTGACCACCCTCTGCACCGGCTCCGTCCCGGACTTCCGCTGGCCGGTGCTGGCCCTGATGGCAGCGGGGGGACTGGGCGGCGGCGTTCTGGGCCGGAAACTGAACCGGCAGCTGAGGGATGAGGATGTCGAGCGGCTGTTTGTGGCACTGATGGCGGTGATTATCTGCATCAGCCTGTTTAATGCCTGGCGGTATTTGACCTGTTGAAACGGATGTAAACGGCGGGCGGCAGACCGACTGCGCCTTCAGCGGCAACGGCATCGTCTTTGCCGACGGGACAGAGAAGCCCGCCATGCAGAAGGCCTGGCGGGCTGTGGTTCAGCCCTGGCCGTAATAGGCCCCGGGACCGTGTTTGCGGAAATAGTGCTTATCCTGATAGCGCTGGGGGGCGGGTCCCGCGGAAGGCCGGACCTGGCGGGTAAGGATGGCCATCTTTGCTACCTCCTCCAGCACCACCGCGTGATATACCGCCTGAGCTGCGTCCTTGCCCCATGTAAAAGGGCCGTGGCTGGCGCAGATCACGCCGGGGACAGCGGTGGGCTCGATGCACCGCTCCCGGAAGGTGTCCACAATGATTTTCCCGGTGTTCCGCTCATAGTCCTCCTCCAGCTCCCCCTGGGTCAGGTGGCGGGCACAGGGGACGGAGCCGTAGAAGTAGTCGGCGTGGGTGGTGCCGAAGCAGGGGATGTCCTCCCCCGCCTGGGCCCAGGCCACTGCGTGGGGACTGTGGGTGTGAACAATACCGCCAACCCCGGGAAAGGCCCTGTACAGCTCCAGGTGGGTCTTTGTGTCGCTGGAGGGCTTCCACTTGCCCTCCGCCACCTTGCCGGTCTCCAGCTCCACCACCACCATATCCTCGGCGGTCATGCCCTCGTACTCTACCCCGGAGGGTTTGATGACCATAAGTCCCTTGTCCCGGTCGATGGCGGATACGTTGCCCCAGGTAAATGTAACCAGGCCGTATTTGGGCAGGAGAAGGTTGGCCTCTAAAACCTTTTGCTTGAGTGCTTCCAGCATATCATTTCCCCCTTTTTGACGATTCCTCCTCCGTTCGGAGGAGGAATCGCTTGATTTATTTCAGCTTCCAGGCGAGATCAGACAGGAACAGGTCGTGCTCCAGGCTCTCCACGGTGGTGTCTTTGCCGATGTGGACAAACTCGATGTCCAGCATATTGGCCCAGTCCTTCATTTGCTCCGCCGTCACATCGTAGCTGAGGACGGTGTGGTGGGCGCCGCCGGCGGTAATCCAGCACTCCACCCCAGTGGTGAGGGAGGGCTCGGCCTGCCACATCACCCGGGCCACAGGCAGGTTGGGCATGGGCAGAATGGGCTTGACACAGTGGATATCCTGGCAGATCAGGCGGAGCCGTCCGCCCATGTCGATAAGGCTGACCACGATGGCGTCCCCCTCCTTGCCCTCGAAGACCAAGCGGGCGGGGTCCTTCTCGTTCATGCCGATGCCCAGGTGGTGGGTCTCGATGCGGGGCTTGCCGGCGGCGCAGCAGGGGCAGACCTCCAGCATGTGGGCCCCCAGGGAGTACTCTTTACCCGGCTCCAGGTTGTAGGTGTAGTCCTCCATGAACAGGGAGCAGCCGTTGCCGCCCTCGCCCATGGCCTTCATGATGGCAGTCATAGCGGCCACCTTCCAGTCGCCCTCGCCGCCGTAGCCGTAGCCCTGGGCCATCAGGTGCTGGCTGGCCAGGCCGGGGAGCTGCTCCATGCCGTACAGGTCCTGGAAGGTGTTGGAGAAGGCCTTGCAGCCCTGCTCGTCCAGCATCTTCTTCATGGCGATTTCCTCTCTCGCCTGATAGCGGATGTGGTCGAGCTTGTCGGTGGCGATGTCGTACTCAGCCCTGTAGGTCTCCATCAGGGCGTCGATCTCTTCCTCGGTGACGGCGTCCATCACCTTCACCAGGTCGCCCACCGCCCAGGTGTTCACCTGCCAGCCCAGCTTGGCCTGGACCTCCACCTTGTCGCCCTCGGTGACGGCCACCTCCCGCATGTTGTCGCCGAAGCGCATGACCTTCATGCTCTTGGACACGGCCACGCCCACGGCGGCCTTCATCCAGCTTCCGATGCGCTCCCGGACGGACTCGTCCTGCCAGTGACCGGCGATGACCTTCCTGGGCATACGCAGGCGGGCGGCGATAAAGCCGTGCTCCCGGTCGCCGTGGGCGGCCTGGTTCAGGTTCATAAAGTCCATGTCGATCTCCTCGTTGGGGATGGACTGGTTGTACTGGGTGGCGAAGTGGCAGTAGGGCTTCTGGAGATTGGCAAAGCCGTTGATCCACATCTTGCTGGGGGAGAAGGTGTGGCACCAGGTGATAATCCCGGCGCAGGAGTCGTCGTAGTTGGCCTCTTTGACCACGTCAGCGATCTCCTTGTTGGTCTTGGCGGTCACCTTGTAAATCAGGGGGAAGGGCAGGGCCTTGGACAGCTGGTCGGCCATCTCCTGTGCCCGGGCGGCTACTGTCTCCAGCACCTCGGGGCCGTACAGGAACTGGCTGCCTACCACAAACCAAAAGGAATAGTTCATAAAAAGTTCCTCCTTACAGTCTTTCCACAGCGGTTTTTTCTACGTCCAGCAGGGCCTTGTACCGCTGAATATAGGTGTTGAAGCCCTCCACACAGGCGGGGTCGGGCTGGATGGTGGAGCCGGACACCCCGGCAAAGACCTTGCCGGACAGATAGTCCTCCAGGCTCTCCCCCTCCCCCTTGTTCAGCAGGAAGGAGACCAGCAGGGCCATGCCGTAGGGCCCGCCCTCCCCGGCGGTCTCCATGCAGGTGACGGGGGCGTTGCAGGCGGCGGCCA
>CANSXE010000069.1 GCA_947650875.1 uncultured Bacillota bacterium
ACCGCCATGGAGTGCCGCTGCTACCACGGCGGCGAGGGCCGCACCCGCCTGCGGCAGCTGAAATACAAAGCCGCCGACTATGTGACCCTGTTCCTCTTTCTGGCCATCACCGTGGGCGTGGGCGTGTTAGGACACTTTGGGCTGTAAAGCTGACAAAACCTCTTGACGCAGACCCAATCCAAAGAGATAATAGGCGTTGACCAGTTTTGCCATGTACCAGGACTGGGCTTCTTCAAAGTCGAGATACAGCTCCTGACCCAGCTTTTCCGCGATTTGTTCGCTGACAGCGTTAAATTCCCGCTCCGCTTCCCGGAACTCCGAAAGTGTGCTGCAAAAGGCACAGACCTGCTCCGCTATGTAGGGATTGTCTACGAAAAGCATTTTCAAGGTTTTGTTCATAGTGGCATCTCCTTTACGACCTTAAACTGTATATTATTATATACGTCCTTAAACCGTATGTCAAGCACCTGGAGGCATTATGGCAAATTTTTCTGAACGCATTAAGGAACTACGCAAAGAGCGTGGACTGAAACAGCGCGAGCTGGCCGACATTTGCGGACGGACTCTGCGCGGTTATCAGCAATATGAATATGGCGAAGGCTACCCCGAGGTCCCCGGCCTGATTTTTCTGGCGGAGTACTTTGACGTCAGTCTGGATTACCTGATAGGTCGGACAGATAAGCGGGAAGTGAACAGATAGCACCAAAAAAAGCCCCCCTTGCTAAAGGGGGGTGCCCCCGCAGGGGGCGGGGGGATTCCTTCCACGGCTTCCAGCCAACGGAATCCCTCCACCACCGGGCTCCGCCCGGCGGTCCCCCTCCCTTTGGCAAGGGAGGCTTATCGCCTGCGGGCGGGACGGGGGTTTTTATGGAACGAAACATTGCTCTAAAGCTGATGTACAACGGCACGGCCTACCACGGGTGGCAGGTGCAGAAAAATGCAATTTCGGTGGCCGAAACGCTGGAGAAGGCCCTGGCGGCCACGGTGGGCCACCCGGTGAAGTGCACCGGGGCGGGGCGCACCGACGCGGGGGTCCACGCGGAGGTCTATGTGGCCAACTTCCGCACCACCTGCCGCATCCCCCTGGACAAGCTGCCCCTGGCGGTGAACACCCGGCTTCCCGACGACATCGTGGTGGTGAAGGCCACCCAGGTGCCCGAGGGCTTCAACGCCATCGGCTCCTGCCAGAAAAAGGAGTACACCTACCGCATTTACAACTCCCGGCTGGGCAATCCGTTTTATGTCAACCGGGCCTGGTTCTACCCCAAGCACCTGGATGAGGGGGTTATGGCCCGGGCGGCGGAGCAGTTTGTGGGCACCCACGACTTCCGGGCGGTGCGCTCGGTGGGCACCGAGACCAAAACCACCGTGCGGACGGTCCACTATTTCGACGTGGAGCGTGACGGCGAGCTGATCTCCTGCCGGGTGTGCGCCAACGGCTTTTTATACAACATGGTCCGGGCCATGGTGGGCACCATCGTCTACGCCGCCGAGGGCAAGCTGGCTCCGGAGGACATCCCGTCTATCCTGAAATCGGGCAACCGGACCCTGGCCGGACCCACCGTCCCCCCCGGGGGGCTGTACATGACAAGATTGTGGTATGAAGAGGAAATTTAAACAGTAAGTATGGAAGAGAAGAAAAACATGCCCGCCCCAAAGCGGCTGAAAAAACCAAACCGTATCCTGCGGCTGCTGGCCATGCTGGTGACGGCGGCGCTGATTTTAGCGGCCATCATCCTGGTTCTTTACCGGGATACCATCAACATCAATACCGTCAAGCGCTGGCTGGCCTATCAGAACATGGATACCGGCATCACCGGGGAGTCCGCCCCTTTTTCCCACGCAGGGGGCGACAAGCTGTCCATCGCCTATCTGGACAGCGGCGTGGTGACGGCTTCTGCCGCCGGGGCCCACTACTACAGTCTGGACGGTGAACGGCTGGCCGAGGAGATATGTTCCCTGGAAAATCCGGTGCTCGCCGCCTCCCGCACCACCGCGGTCGTCTACGACGCGGGCAACCAGTCCCTGTTTGCCTTCCGCAATGGGGAGGAGTCCTTTTCCCTCTCGCTCAGCGGCGGCGCAGACTTGTTGTCCGCCAGACCCAACGAGGGGGGCTGGCTGGCCATTACCGCCCAGCAGAGCGGCTACAAGGGGGCGGTCACCGTCTACGATCAGAGGGGGGCGCCGGTCATCCAGATCAGCCTGTCCTCCACCTTTGCGGTGGACGCCGCCGTCTCCCCCGACGGCAGTATGGTGGCTGTGGTCACCATCGGTCAGCAGGACGGCTCCTTCTACAGCCATCTGCTCCTCTACCGGGTCAACCAGAAGGAGCCCTTCGCCCAGATCGACCTGGGCAGCTTTACCGTGCTGGACATGGACTTCGACGAGGGCGTGATCTGGCTGGTGGGTGAGGACCGGCTGCACACCGTCTCCCTTCTGCCGGAGAGCCAGGAGATACACACCTACTACATCAATCCCAACTATTTGAAGGGATGCTCCCTGGGGGGAGACGGCTTCGCCTTCCTTCTGGTGGGCCGCTACCGCTCCGGCAGCGCCACGCAGGCCCTGCGCGTTGACAGCTCCGCCCAGGTGCTCCAGTCCATTCCCCTCACCGGCCAGGTGCTGGACTACGCTGCCGCCGGGGAATACTGCGCCCTGCTCACCGGCAGCCAGCTCTCGGTGTACAATGGCAGCCTGGAGTTCGTCTCCGGGGTGGAAAACAGCCGCGCCGCCCGGAAGGTGGCCCTGACCACCAACGGCTCCGCCCTGCTGGCCAACGACCAGCAGGCATGGCTGTATATTCCGTCATAAAATTGGAGGCAACCTATGACTTATTTTATCTACGATGCGGCAGTTCTTGCTGTTTTGCTCCTTTTCGTCTGGCTGGGCTATCGGAAGGGCCTTGTGCTCACGCTCTGCTCCCTGCTGGCCGTTTTTGTGGCCTTCATCGGGGCGTCCATCCTGTCCAACGCCCTGGCCGAGCCGGTGGCCAAGGCCATTGAGCCCGTGGTGGCCAGCAGCATCCACGACACGGTGACCAGCTACTACCAGCGCTCCCCGGCGGAAAACACCTCCACGGAGGAGGACGACTGGCTGGCCCAGCTTCCCATCGACGAGCTGTTGGAGCCGCTGAAAGAATCCAAAGCTTTTCAGGGCTTCGCGGATGCTTTCCAGAAGGCGGTGGACGACGGTGTGGCCGACGCAGCGGCCCATGCCGCTCAGGCCCTGGCTCATTTCATGGCCGTTCAGATTGCCCGGACGGTGATTTTCGCTGTGGCCTTTATCGCTGTCCTCATTGCCTGGTCCATTCTCAGCCACACCCTGGACCTGGTGGCCCGGCTGCCCGTCCTCTACACCGCCAACCGCTGGGGCGGCGGGGCCGTGGGGCTGGTGAAGGGGGCGCTGGTGGTGTTTATCGCCGTCTGGCTGCTCCGGGACAGCTATATCCCCCCCGACGCTGTGGAACAGACTTATCTGCTAAAGTTCTTCTGTACGGTCAGTCCCCTGTCATTTTTCCTGTAAACCCTGTATTTCTCAGGGCCAGTGTTCATAGCCAGTTCATAATTGGGGTGTACTATCTCCTCAAACGTGGACTTTTCCCGAAAGGAGCGTATTCACCATGCAGCCTACCATGTGCAGCCGCTGCGGCAAAAATGTGGCGGTTATCTTCATTACAAAATTAGAGGGCGGCACCTCCAAGAACGAGGGCCTGTGTCTCAAGTGCGCCCGGGAGATGGGCATCAAACCCATCGACGACATGATGAAGAAAATGGGCATCAGCGATGAGGACCTGGACAACCTCACCTCTGAGATGATGTCCGCTTTCGGCGGCGCCGAGGGGATGGAGGGGATGATGTCCCCCGCCAAGGACGAAGACGACGAGGAGGACGACGGCCGCACCGCCACCTTCCCCTTCCTCAACCAGCTCTTCGGCGGCGGGTCCTCCGCCCCGGAAAAGCCCTCCTCCGGCGAGGGGCCCACTCCCCCGCCCGCCCGGGGCGAAAAGGGGCAGGCCAAGCCCACCAAGCGGAAGTTTTTAGACAGCTACTGCATCTCCCTCACCCATCGGGCCCAGGAGGGCAAGCTGGATAAGCTCATCGGCCGGGAGCGGGAGCTGGAGCGGGTGGTGCAGATTCTCAACCGCCGGCAGAAGAACAACCCCTGCCTCATCGGCGAGCCCGGCGTGGGCAAGACCGCCATCGCCGAGGGCCTGGCCCAGCGCATCGCCAACCGGGACGTGCCCTACAAGCTGCTGGACAAGGAGGTCTATCTGCTGGACCTCACCGCCCTGGTGGCGGGCACCCAGTTCCGGGGCCAGTTCGAGAGCCGGATGAAAGGTCTCATTGAGGAGATTAAAAAGCTGGGCAACATCATCCTGGTCATCGACGAGGTACACACCATCGTGGGCGCCGGCGACGCCGAGGGCTCTATGAATGCCGCCAACATCCTCAAGCCCGCCCTGGGCCGGGGGGAGCTCCAGGTCATCGGGGCCACCACCCTCAACGAGTACCGCAAACACATTGAAAAGGACACCGCCCTGGAGCGGCGTTTCCAGCCCGTCATCGTGGAGGAGCCCTCCATTGAAGACAGTGTAAAGGTGATCGAGGGCATCGTCCCCTACTACGAGTCCTTCCACCAGGTGTCCGTCTCCCCCGCCATGTGTCGGCTGGCCGTCACTATGAGCGAGCGGTACATCACCGACCGTTACCTGCCCGATAAGGCCATCGACCTCATCGACGAGGCCTGTTCCAACGTAAATCTCCACAACAAGGCCCTGGCCCGTCTCAACGCGGTGGACAAGGAGCTGGCCGACCTGGCCAAGGAGAAGGAGGTCATGATGGCCGCCGCCACCGAGGAGTCCTACAAGCGGCTGGCCGATATCAAGAGCCTGGAGCTGCGGCTGGAGGAGGAAAAGCAGGGACTGGAGAGCGAGGCCCACCCCGCCTTGAAGGAGGAGCACCTGGCCAATGTGATTGAGCTTTGGACCAACATCCCCGCCAGCCGCATCCAGGAGCAGGAGTTCCAGCGGCTGGCCAAGCTGGAGGAGCGGCTGAAGTCCCACGTCATCGGACAGGATGAGGCGGTGAAGGCCGTCTCTGCCGCCATCCGCCGGGGGCGGGCGGGAATCTCCCCCAAACGCAAGCCGGTCTCCTTTATCTTCGTAGGCTCCACCGGCGTGGGCAAGACCGAGCTGGTCAAGCAGCTGGCCGCCGACCTCTTTGATACCCCCGAGTCCCTCATCCGGCTGGATATGTCCGAGTTTATGGAGAAGCACGCCGTCTCCCGAATCATCGGCTCCCCTCCGGGCTATGTGGGCTATGACGAGGCGGGCCAGCTCACCGAGAAGATTCGGCGGAAGCCCTATTCGGTGGTTCTCTTCGACGAGATTGAGAAGGCCCACCCCGACGTTTTGAACATCCTCCTCCAGGTGCTGGACGACGGCCGCATCACCGATGCCCACGGCCGGGTAGTGAACTTTGAGAATACGGTGATCGTCATGACCACCAACGCCGGGAGCAGCACCAAGGGCGGCGGCTCGGTGGGCTTCGGCCGCACCGCCAACGAGCAGGGCAAGGACCGGGCCATGAAGGCTTTGAACGACTTCCTCCGCCCTGAGTTCATCAACCGGGTGGACGAGATTGTCTACTTCAACCAGCTGTCTGAGGACAACTTCAAGGGCATTGCCGTGCTCATGCTCAAGGAGCTGGTGGGCACGCTGAAGGAGAAGGAGATCAACTTCACCTGGGACGAGACCCTCCTCAATTACCTGGTGAAGAAGTCCTACTCCGCCACCTACGGCGCCCGAAACCTCCGCCGGCTTATTCAAAAGGAGCTGGAGGACGCCATTGCCGTTCGGCTTATCGAGGGATGGCAGAACCCGGTGTCTCAGCTCAAGGCCGTCTCCGACGGGGAGAAGCTGGAGCTGCTGGCCATGTAAAAACCAACCGGCGGCGTGCAGAACTACTCTGTGTGCCGCCGGTTTTATACCATTTAATTGGAGCTATGGTGATATGTATGGCAGAAAACTATGAGGAAGCTCTACACACAAAGGTAAATCGCTTTAAAGCGTGGACAAAAGAAAACTTTCCCGCATTTTCTGAGGAAGACAACAATGGGGAGTGGTGTTTTTGTGACGAATTTTTTGAGATGTACGACTGTTCCATGGCCATCATCCGCAATCTGGCCGCCGGGGAAGCCACCGGGCAGATGATAGACGACCTGCTGTTTGTGGCCGCCCGGGACAACGAGGGCGAAAACTTTGTGGACGAATTGGAGGAGCACAGCGAATGGTTCGCTCTGCTGTGCCGGCGCTGCCTGCAAACAGGCTATGTCGCCGCGAAATGGCAGTTCGCGAAGCATCTGCCCAACTGCAAGGACCACGACGGTTTTAACGATTTTAAGGAGATCATATACGACTTCTTCAAGACCGATGACGAATACACAGACCGCATGGCCCTCAGATCGCTGGCGGAGCTTTACCCGGAACAGGCGGAGCGGTATGCGGTTGACTTCTGGGAGCGGAAAAAATACGAATATGACGAGTATCAAAAAATCATGGTGCTCCATGTCCTGTTTCAAATTCATTCCCCTAAGCTCCCCCACTATCTGGCGCTGGCAGAAAAATCGGAGTACAGGTATCTCAGAGAAAACGCGGAAGAGCTATGTGAGAAGCTGAGCAGCGATGTCTAAACGCTATAACAGGAGCGGCAAAACTCTGCCGCTCCTGCTTTGGTTTTTCAGCTCTCCATGTGCCGGCCTAAAAAGCCGGCGATGGACTGGGCCAGCTTGTACTCCACCTCGCCGCCGTTGAGCTTGTCACCAGTGCTGGCAAAGAGGACACAGCCCAGCACATCCCCCTCGGAGAGGATGGGGGCGGCGGTACACAGGGAATACTTGTCGCTGTCGGCGCACAGGGGAACCGTCTCCTCCCCCGGCTTGTACTGGTAGACCTGCCGGCCTTCCATCAGCCGCTCCAGCTCCGGGGAAATGGCCTTTTCCGCCAGCTCCCTCCGGGGCACTCCCGCCACAGCAATGCAGCTGTCCCGGTCGGTGATCACTGTCACCTGCCCGGTGGTTCGGTTCAGAGTTTCGCACAGCTGGCCGGCAAAATCTACCAGCCCGCCCATCAGGGAATACTTCTTAAAAATCACGCCGCCGTCCTTGTCGGTGTATATCTCCAGGGGGTCGCCGTTGCTGATAACTTTGACAGTAAAAATCTTGTCGTTGTGCTTATCACTCTCCTGGATAATCTGGATTTCGCAGGGCGGGAGCCCGAGGGCGGCCTTCCCAACAGGGGCCATGGCGGCAACCGCTTCCTCTTCGTCCATCGGCGGGCGGCCACAGACCGGCCCCGCAGGCAGTTCCCCGCTCCGCAGGATGCTGTCAATGTCCGCTTTCAGCTGAATCTCAATGCGGTCCTCAAAGACCCGGATTTTCTGAATGATAAGTTGGAGGTCATTCCGGTCCAGCTTGGGTTTGGCAAGGATGTCGTCAAAAACCTCCAGGGCGGTTTTGGCCGTCCGGTTCACCTGGATGATGGTGTTCCGCTTGTCCATCGTCATGGCGATCTGGTTCTGGATGCCCTCCATCCGGCGGAGGAGGTCGCTCTCCAGCTCGTCATAGGTCTCCTCCAGGGTCTCCTCCTGCTCTGGGTGCTTCATAATGTCCCGGATGCGCTGGCGTTTGGTGGCTTTTAGCTCCTCTTGCAGGTCCGCCAATACCGCTTCCAGATTTTCTGCCGATTTCTCGGTTTCCGCCACGTCCTCCGCTTCTTTTTCAAGGTCCGCGTTGAGACGGTCCAGCATGGCGGCGGAGTTGTCCTTGACCTTTCGGACGTAGATTTTCAGCAGCTCGTCCAGTTTGTCCACCCGGATGTGGTGACTGGTACACGCTTTCAGGCCCCGCTTGTGGTACTCTCCGCAGCGGTAGGCGTCCTTGATATCCCGGCGGCTCATGGCGAACATGGGGGAACCGCAGTCGCCGCACTCCAGAAAGCCGGAGTAGACATTATCGTACTTCTTCTGCCCCCGGTAGTGGGCGGTGGAGCGGCTCTCCCGCAGGGCTCGGGCGGTGGCGAAGGTGCGGTAGTCGATGATGGCCTGGTGATGGTGCTCAATGACGATGTGGTCCAGCTCATCCCGCTTGATTTCCTTGCCGTTGATCTTCTTCCGGGTGTACTTCCCCTGGCGGAGGGTGCCGATGTAGAAGTCGTTGTCCAGAATGCCCTGGACTGTCACAATGGCCCAGGCGGGCTTGACCGTCCGCCTGTACTCCTCCCCTGCCGTCTCCTTTCGGTCCCGCTCCGCCATGCGGGGGGTAGGGATGCCCTGGTCAGTAAGGTGGTTGGCGATTTTTTTGTAGCCCCAGCCGTCGATGTATAGCCGGAAAATCTCCCGGACAATCTCCGCCTCGGTGGGGACAATTTCAAATTCCTGTTTCTTGTTTACGATGTAGCCGTAGGGGGCGGCACAGATCCACTTGCCGTCCGCCTGGCGGCGCTTGATGACCGACTTCACCTTCTTACTGGTGTCGGTGACCGGCATCTCGTTGATGAGGAACTGGAACTGAATTTTCAGCCAGTCGTCGTCGTTGGGGAAGTCGATGCCATCCCCGATGGAGATGATACGCACCCCGGCGTCCCGCAGGTCCTCCAGCTCCACCAGACCGCGGGAGTTGCGGCGGGAGAAGCGGGAGAAATCCTTCACGATGAGGATGTCCTTTTGATGCCCCATCAGCTCCCGGCGCATGACCTGGTAGCCCTCCCGCTGCTCGAAGGTGTAGCCGGAGCGGTCCCGGTCCTCGTA
>CANSXE010000070.1 GCA_947650875.1 uncultured Bacillota bacterium
ATCGCCTTCCAGACCAACATCCTGGCCCTGAACGCCGCCGTAGAGGCCGCCCGGGCGGGAGCCGCCGGCAAGGGCTTTGCCGTGGTGGCCGACGAGGTGCGTAACCTGGCCTCCAAGTCTGACGAAGCCGCCAAGGCTACCAAGGGTCTCATTGAGAACTCGGTCCAGGCCACCGGCCGGGGCAGCCGCATTGTCAGCGAGGTGTCTGCCACTCTGAACCGGACCCTGGAGCTGGTGATGCAGTCCAACACGGCCATCGGCGCCATTGTGGAAGCGGTGAAGAACGACGCCGAGTCCATCGCCCAGGTGACCGAGGGCATCGGCCAGATTTCCTCCGTGGTCCAGAGCAACTCCGCCAGCAGCGAGGAGTCGGCCGCCGTCAGCGCCGAGCTCTTTAACCAGGTGCAGCGGATGGAGGAGCAGACCAGACGTTTTAAGCTGAAGGTCTGATTGATACTTGTCCCGCAGGGGCGGACGGCATTTGCCGTCTGCCCCTTTTGTGTTTTGCAACCTGTGGGGGAAAAACCGTACTTATAGGGTGAAAGCGCTTTTCAATACAGAAAAGAGGGGCCTGATATGGAGGACAGACAGATCATAGAGCTCTACTGGGAGAGGGCCGAGGAGGCTATCCGGGAGACCGACGCGAAATACGGGCGGCTGTGCCAGTACATTGCCCAAAATATTTTGGCCAGCCCGGAGGACAGCGAGGAGTGCGTCAACGACACCTGGCTGGGGCTGTGGAACGCCATCCCGCCCCAGCGGCCCAGCCGGTTTTCCGCCTTTGTAGGGCGGATTACCCGCAATTTGGCGCTGAAGCGGTTTGACTACCTCAACGCTGCTAAGCGCAGTCCGGAGACGGTGCGTTCTCTGGAGGAGCTGGGGGAATGCGTCTCGGGCCGGACCAGCGTGGAGGACGAGCTGGAGAACCGGCGGGTGGAGGAAGCCATCGACGCCTTCCTCTGGTCTCTGGAGGAGGAAAAGCGGACGGTCTTTATCCTCCGCTACTGGTACTTCGACTCCATCGGCGTCATCTGCCGCCGCACCGGCTGGTCTCAGAGCAAGGTGAAGTCCATGCTCTACCACACCCGGCAGAAGCTGCGGGACCATTTGGAAAGGGAGGATATTGAACTATGAATGAGAGACAATTTGCCGATCGCATCGGAAACATCGACGACCGCCTGGTGGAGGGGGCCAGATACCGCAGGAGAAGCAGGGGAGGGGGGCTGCGCCGCTTCCTGGCTGCGGCCGTGGTAGCGGCTCTGATGGCCGCCAGCTTTACCGTGGGGGCGCTGGCCTTCAGTCGGGAGGTCCCAATAGAGCAGGAGACCATTGAGCTGCCCGGCATCGGTCTGACGCTCATTCTGCCGGACAGCTGGAGGGGGCGTTATGGAGTGGAGATGAACGAGGACGGTTCCGTTTGCGGCGTTTATGTCAAAATGGTCCATGAGGCTGACGAAGCAGTGGGATATTTATTTTGGGTTGGGCAGGCCTATGATGAGCCGATGACCCCGGCTGAGCTGGAGGAGAGGTCCGCTATACCCTGCCGGTATCTGTTCTCTACGGCAAACGCTACCTACAGCATCAACTATGCCAGCGATGTGGAGTATGACCCGGGGGACCCGGAGGAGACACAGGAGTACCTTCAGCTCTGGAGGGAAAAGGAGCAGATACGCTTTCTGGTAGACGGCGTTTTGTCGGACTGACGCAAAGACGCCCGGATTCTCAATCAGAGAATCCGGGCGCTTTAATATTCAAAGGTGTAGGTTTCATAGGCGTTGATAACCTGGGTGTCCCCGTAGGTGGAAAGCCGGGGGACATCCTGACCGTAGGTCATGTGAATGTGTCCGTGGACGAAGTAGCGGGGCTTGTATTTGTCCATCAGGCCGTTGAAGGCGTCGAAGCCGGTGTGGCACAGGTCCTCGCCGTCGTTGAGACCCAGAGCGGGGGCGTGGGAGAGCAGGATGTCAAACCCGCCCTTGCGGTACAGGTCCAGCCGGCGTTTCCGTACCCGCCGGTCCATCTGCCGCTGGGTATACTGGTGGTCGCCGCTCTGCTTGTAGCGCATACAGCCCCCCAGCCCTAAAATGCGGACGCCCTGGTAGGTATACAGCTTGTCCTCCATACAGATGCAGCCCTCCGGGGGCACATCGGCGTACCGGTCGTCGTGGTTGCCGTGGACATAGAGCACCGGCGCGTGGGCGAAGGTGACGATGAAGGACAGATACCGGGGGTCCAGATCGCCGCAGGAGAGGATCAAATCGACCCCCTCCAGGCGGCGCCGGTCCAGATAATCCCACAGCCAGGGACACTCCTGGTCGGACAACGCCAAAATCCTCATCGGCTCAGCAATCCTTTCAGCGGGTTAAGACCCTGGGATTTTTTCACAGAGAATGCTTTGTGCAGCTGGAGAAAGCCGTCCTTTAAATCGGTTTGAGAGAAGGTTTTCACCTGGTCGTATCCAAAGAATTCCAGATAGAGGAGCATGGCGTCGGCTACGGTGAGACGGGTAGACAGTTCCTTGGCGTCCTTGTCCCCGTAGAGGGAGGAAAAACGGGAATAGAAGCTATAGAACTTCCGGCGTTCCTCTTCGGTCCAGACCTCACCCGGGGCCTTGCCGACGGCCTCCTGAAGACGGGCAAACCGGCCCGTGCCGCTGAACCACAGATAGTTGATTTTGGACATGTTGTAGAAGTCCACAAACTCGTAGTAGATATTGCTGGCCTTGGAGCCGTCTCTGGCGGGAAGGATACGGGTCACCTCGGCGGAGATGCTTACCGCACCAAACCAGCGCAGGACACTTACCCGCTTATGTCCCTCTACCACATAGAAAGTGTGCATATACTCATAGACCTTAATGGCATCGGTAATGCCGATGTCCATATGGGCCTTGCACAGGGAAATCCACTTATGGCAAAACTCCGAGTCCTCCTCCATCAAAGGGAGGAAGGAGTGGGAGAAGGCCTGGCTTCGTCCGGCGGAGCGGGTGCCCACAATCAGCTCGATAGGGATATCCACCAGTCCCAGGTCTACCTCGCCGCAGGTGGTCTCCACAGCCAAAATATCGTCCAGTACAGGCAAGTAGGGGGAGCAGCCCCTGTTCTGGGAACGTTTGGCTTCCTTCAGGCCTGCCTGCCGGGCTTTGCGATACTCCTCTAAATACATGGGAAGTACCTCCTATACCGAGAAGAATTTGCAGTTTTGGAGAGTATAGCACAGGAGAGAGCGCGGCGCAAGGGGAAATACTAACAAAGCTGACTGGGAAGGAAAGGCAAAAAGTGAAGTTTGCAATAATATCATTAATACACTATATTATAACACAAAAAAGCGGTTTGTGGAATCTTTGATTTCATGACGCCTTTCTGCGAAATAACATTGCTTTTTCCAGAAAATGTGATATAATAGCCGCGAAAGAATACATAATGATGCCATTTCAGCGGTGATTGATATGGATAAATATGATGTGCTCAAGCACTGTTTTGGCCATAGTGCCTTCCGTCAGGGGCAGGAGCGCCTGATTGATGCCGTTTTAGCGGGGCGGGATGTGCTGGGTGTGATGCCTACCGGCGGAGGGAAATCCCTTTGCTATCAGGTCCCGGCCCTGATGCTGCCGGGCGTGACCTTGGTGGTGTCCCCCCTGATCTCTCTGATGAAGGACCAGGTGGCGGCATTGAAGGAAGCGGGAGTTCCGGCGGCTTATATCAACAGCTCTCTGACCTCGGAGCAGCTGCATACCGTATACGGCTGTGCCCGGCGGGGGGCCTACAAGCTGCTGTATGTGGCGCCGGAGCGGCTTGAGGGGGAGGGCTTTGCAGGACTGGCCCGGGAGGTGAATGTCTCCCTGGTGGCGGTGGATGAGGCCCACTGTATTTCCCAGTGGGGGCAGGATTTTCGGCCCAGCTATCTGAAAATCGCCGCCTTTCTTGCCGGTCTGCCCCGCCGGCCTGTGGTGGCCGCCTTTACCGCCACTGCCACGGCGGAGGTACGGCAGGACATTGCGGATCTGCTGGCCCTGGAGGACCCGCTCCGGGAGATTACTGGCTTTGACCGGCCCAACCTGTTTTTTGATGTGAGACACCCAAGAAGCAAGATGGCGGCCCTGACGAAGCTGGTGGAGGAGCGCGCCGGGCGCAGCGGAGTAATCTACTGCGCCACCCGGTCCGGGGTGGAAAAGGTATGCCAGGCTCTGGAGGACCGCGGTATTTCCGCCACCCGCTACCATGCGGGGCTGGAGCCGGAGGAGCGGCGGCAAAACCAGGACGACTTTCAGTTTGACAGAAAGACGGTTATGGTGGCCACCAACGCCTTCGGTATGGGGATCGACAAGTCCAACGTCAGCTTTGTGGTCCACTACAACATGCCCAAAAGCTTAGAGGCCTACTATCAGGAGGCGGGCCGGGCCGGCCGGGATGGGGAAGCGGCGGATTGTGTCCTCCTCTACTCGGCGGCGGATATTGCCACTGTCAGGTTCCTGATTGAGAACGGCGGAAATGAGGAGCTGTCCCCGGAGGAGCTGGCCGCTGTCCGCCGGCAGGATTACCGCCGGCTGAACGCTATGGCGGACTACTGTAAAACCACCGGCTGTCTGCGGAGCTTTATCCTGGACTACTTTGGCCAGGTATGCGGCGGCTCCTGTGGAAACTGCGGCAATTGTCAGGGAGATTTTACCCGGGAGGATGTCACCGTTCCGGCGCAGATGATTTTATCCTGTGTGGTTCGGGTTCGGGAACGGTTGGGGTATTATGTGGGCAAGACTCTGATTGTCCAGGTCCTTCGTGGGAGTAAGGAACAGCGCGTGCGGGAGCTGGGGCTGGACAAGCTGTCCACCTACGGATTGATGGGCAAGGTCTCAGGCAGCCGGGTGCGGGAGCTGATGGAGTTTTTGGAGCTGGAAGGCTGTCTGTGGGTAAATCCGGCTCACTCCACCCTGGAGCTTACCGGCCGGGCGAGACAGGTGCTGTTTGAGGGACAGAAACTGTTCATGCCGGTGCGGACAGACCGGGTGAAGGAGCGGAAAACCCCCGGAAAGGGCAGGGAGCTTCCGCCCGCTGCCCAGGGAGAGCTGCTGGCTGAGCTTAGAGCGCTCCGGTCCCGGCTGGCCCAGGAGGAGGGCGTCCCGGCCTACATTGTTTTTTCCAACGCATCCCTGGCCGACATGGCCGCCCGGGCGCCGCGCACCATGGAAGAGTTTTTAGAGGTGTCCGGTGTGGGCAGGGTAAAGGCCGCGCGGTATGGCAAGGATTTTTTGTATGTGATCAGGCGCTGTCAAGAGGGCCGGAATGAGGACTGAAAGGAGGCGGCCGAGTATGGGGGAATTTTCCTTTTCCATTTTTCCCAATGAAAATTTTTTGGACCTTAGGCTATATCAATATGGGAAGGAGCAGTGTGCGCCGCTACACTCCTTCGGTCCCTTTGTGCGCAACCACTACCTGTTTCATTATGTGATCTCGGGACAGGGTTCGCTGGATGCGACGGATGAAAATGGCGTAACTCGGATATACCGGCTGGAGCCGGGGCAGGGCTTTCTCATCTTTCCCGGCCAGGTGACAACCTACAGCGCCCATGAGAGCGATCCGTGGAATTATACATGGCTGGAATTTGACGGCCTGCGAGTGGCGGAGTATGTGGAACGGACCGGACTGAGACCGTCTCAGCCTATCTATTTCCCGCTCACGCCTGACCAGGGCCGGGCGGTGGGGGACACCATGCTCTACATCACGGACCACTCCAACGAGTCGGCGCTCCATCTGGTGGGGCATTTGTGCCTGTTTCTGGATGGTCTCATCCAGAGCTCAGCTGCCCGCCGTGAGCTGCAAGGCGGGCAGCTGAGGGACTTCTATATCCAGGAGGCCATTACCTTTATGGAACGCAACTATTCCCGGGACCTCACCGTGGAGGAGCTGGCCGGCGTGTGCAAGCTGAACCGCAGCTATTTCAGCAAGATTTTTAAAGAAAATATGGGCTGTCCGCCACAGGAATTCCTTATTCGCCTGCGGCTGGCCAAGGCGGCTGACCTGATGAAGAGCACCGGCAGCTCGATTGGCACCATCGCCGCTCAGTGCGGTTATCCCAACCAGCTCCATTTTTCCAGAGCCTTTAAAAAGCAATACGGCCTGCCCCCCAGAGAGTGGCGGGCGCAGAATCAGATCAAAAAACGAGGTGACTGCTAAGGCGGCCACCTCGTTTTATATAGCACTCAAATTGCGGACAGATACAATTGCAGGGACTGATAGTCTCCGGTCAATACAGGCAGAGGATAACCGGCGTTCATCAGCACGTCGCCGGGGTAGGTATCCCCGCCGTTGACCTGGTAGGTCAGCTGGGGGTTCAGACCCTTGAGCCGCAGGGTGAAGAAGGGGGCAGCGGCATGGACGGCGGTGAATACCAGAGACACCAGGGCTTCCCGGCCGTCGGGGGAGACCTGTTCCCAGGCGGTGTAGGGGCCGTTGGCAAAGGGGTCGGTGAGACGGTAGTAGTCCCCCTGCTGGATCAGGTTGTAGTGCTCCTTGAAGAAGGCCACCTGCTGTTTGATAATTTTCCGCTCCTCCGAGGTGGTCCTGTTGGGGTCCATCTCATAGCCGAAGGTGCCCGACATAGCCACTGTCCCCCGGGTCTCAATGGGGGTGAGACGCCCGTTGGACTCGTTGGGCACGGCAGAGACGTGGGCCCCCACGGCGCTGACAGGGTAGCAGAAGGAGGTGCCGTACTGGATGCGCAGGCGGTCGATGGCATCGGTGTTGTCGCTGCACCAGATCTGGGGGGTGTAATAGAGCATACCGGCGTCGAAACGGCCGCCGCCGCCGGCACAGCCCTCGATGAGCATGTGGGGGAAGTCCCGGCGCAGCCGGTCCAGCAGCTCATACACCCCCAGGACATACCGGTGGTAGACCTCGCCCTGGCGGTTGGGGGGCAGGGCGGCGGACCACACGTCGCTCAGGCTGCGGTTCATGTCCCACTTTACATAGGTGATATCGGCACTGGAGAGAACAGCCTTGATCTGCTTGTAAACGTGCTGCCGCACCTCGGGGCGGGAGAAATCCAGCACCAGCTGGTTGCGGCCCCGGGCGGGGGTGCGGCTGGGGATGCGCAGCGCCCAGTCGGGGTGCTCCCGATAGAGCTGGCTGTCCTCGCTGACCATCTCCGGCTCAATCCAGATGCCGAAGGACATGCCCAGCGCTTGAATCCGGGGCACCAGGGTCTCCAGTCCGCCGGGCAGCTTTTTCTGGTTGACGGTCCAGTCACCCAGGCCGCTGTTGTCGTCATCCCGCTTGCCAAACCAGCCGTCATCCATGACAAAAAGTTCGATGCCCAGGGGGGCGGCGGTTTTGGCGAAGTCCACCAGCTTGTCGGCGTCAAAATCGAAGTAGGTGGCTTCCCAGTTGTTGATGAGCACCGGGCGGCGCGCTCCCGCGCAGGGGTCCTGAATCAGGTGCTCCCGGATGGCCCGGTGGTACTGCCGGCTCATCTGGCCCAGGCCGCAGGGAGAACAGACCAGCGCACCCTCGGGGGCAGTGAAGCTCTCGCCGGGCTCCAGCGTCCAGCAGAACTGATAGGGATTGATGCCCATGACCAGCCGGGTATTGTCATACTGGCTGCTCTCCGCCAGGGCCTGGAAGTTGCCGCTGTACAGCAGCAGGGCCCCATAGCACAGGCCATAGTCCTCGCCGGCGCCGGGATCGCAGAGGACCACAAAGGGGTTGTGCTGGTGGCTGGAGGTGCCCCGGATGCTGCCCACCCCCTGGATTCCGGAGCGCAGGGGAGCCCGGTCGGGAGAGCGCTCCATAAGGTGGCAGCCGTTAAAGGTAATCAAATCCATGTCAGCCCGGAGGAAATCGAGACACAGGGAGACACACTGGCGCAAAAGGACGGTCTGCTCCCCGCGGTTGACCACCCGGACGGCCCGGGTAATCAGGTCGTACTCCTGAAAGACGCCGTAATACAGCTCCACCAAAACCTGAGCGGCGGCATCCTCCAGGAAGAGGACCAGCGTTTCAGCGCTGCTGTCCGTTCCCCGGAAGGCGGGCAGACCCTCCAGGGCGTACTTCCCCTGGCGCAGCTCACAGCCGGCATAGCGCAGGTCAGCTGAACAGCTGCCGCAGGGCAGCTCCAGCTCGATGGAGGGCAGCCGGAAGTCCCCTACGCCGCAGGTGGAGTACTCCTGGGGGATGGTGTTCAGGGAGTAGGTCCGGTCCAGTCCGGCCTCACTGGGATTGGGGGCGCAGGCCCGGTCGGCGTAGCGGACCAGATAGGACAGGTCGCCGCCGCTGACCCGGGGGCCGTAGTAGGTATGAACCAGCACATTATGTTGGTCAGCCTTCATCTGATAGGTGGTATTTTTGGTGTGCAGAGTGAAGACTTTATTTTCCTTGTCGAGTACGATCATAGGGATACCCCCTGATAAAATATTTGTCTGGCTGATTGTACGAAATTTTTACGGGAGAAGCAAGGGCGGACTGCAAAAATATTTGACAAATCGCTGCCCGGTCTCTGGGGGAAAATCGTGGGGTTTGTAGGGGAACAGCCCCGGCACATGTAGAATGCCGGGGCTGTTCCAAAAAAGGGAAGGAGAGAGGAGAACGCTTATTTACCTCCGGTGGAGGCGATGCCCTCGATGAACTGGCGCTGGAAAATCAGATACAGAATCACCATGGGCAGCATGGCCAGGAGGGAACCGGCCATCAGCACGGGGAAGTTGGTGGTAAACTGGCCGCGGAGGGTGGCCAGGCCGGAGGAGAGGGTCATCATGTTCAGGTCGGAGTTGACCACCAGGGGCCACATCAGGTCGCTGTA
>CANSXE010000071.1 GCA_947650875.1 uncultured Bacillota bacterium
CCCTACGACACCGCCGTCTCCGGCTGCTCCTCCATCTACTACTGGATGATGGACCGGTTCCACAACGGGGGCAAGGCGGGGCTGGGGGTGTCCGCCATGATCGGGGGCACCGGCTTTATGGTGACCCAGGCGCTGCTGGACCGCCTGGGCGGCTGGCGCACCGAGACCATCAGCGAGGACCTGGAGATTACCGCCCAGACCATTCTGGCAGGGGAGCGGGTGGCCTATGTGCCCAAAGCGGTCACCTATGACGAGCAGCCCCTCACCTGGGAGCAATCCTTTACCCAGCGCCGCCGCTGGACCAGCGGCACCCTTCAGGTAGCCCAGCGCTGCCTGCCCGCCCTGAACGAATTCCAGGCCCGCCAGCCCCGGCTGACCCTGTTCGATTTTGAAACCACCCTCCTCCTGCCAGCCTACCAGCTGGCCGCCCTGGCGGGACTGCTCTGCACCGCCCTCGCTGCCGCTTTGAGAGGACAGACCCTCCTCCAGGCGCTGGTCCTGGGATTGGCAGGGGCTGCGGGCAACATCGCCTGGGCCGCGTTCAGTGCCACCGCTGCCGCCGCCGTGGTCATAACCATGGAGGGCAAGTGGGACCGCCGACTGTGGAAGGGGCTGTGTACCTACTGGCTGTTCCTTCTCACCTGGCTGCCCATTACAGCGGTGAGCTTCTGGAAAAAAACCACCGTTTGGGAGGAAATCCGCCACACCCGGACCATGGCGCCCCAGCTGCCGGGGAGATAAGGAGGAAGATTATGAGAAAGTATTTGAGCGGACTGCTGGCGCTGGTCTGTCTGGCGGGGCTGTCCGCCTGCGGAAGGACGGATGAGGTGGAGAAAAATCCACTCCCGGAAGAGTACCGAAACCTCTACACAACCCAGGTACAGTACACCGGAGAGGACGACCCCGTGCAATATCTGGAAATTGCCGCGCGCAGCGCCCGGCTCCTGGCCGAGCTGGAGGACAAGTCCGGCGCTTTTGTGGCGGACTTCTATAACTACCAGAGCATGGATGATAATGGCACGCCGCTTTATACCATGAACGGCTTGCAGTATCCTGTGGAGATCGACCCGAACGGAATGTGTATCCGTGTAAGCAAAAACTATTTTCAGCATAACCCGATTGAAACTGTGGATGGGCAGGACGCAGCCGAACAATTTGTGTATGATGACCTGACCCTGAATGTACTTGTCCCGGAAAAATACCGGGACATGGAGACGGATATTGTCGCGGCATACCGGGACCGGTTCTATTTTGAAAAGGTGGAAGCGGAGAACGCCTACAACAGGGACGCGGGGCTCAGCGCCCGGCTGGATATTCCGGAGGAGGATTTGAAGATTAACATAATATACGTCAAAGACGGGCAAAGTTATCTGTCCTTCCGCAGGGACTGCGCCCGGCAGACGGGGGGTCAGGTGGAGGACCCGGTTGTGCAGATATATACGGCCAACATTCACTGTAATTATGCCCACAGCTTTATGACACAGTGGGTTTATTTCCCCTCGGACGCGGGGGACGCGGAGAAAGCCTATCAGGAGGTTTTTCCCATGATTCAGACCTGCGGCGCCCAGGACAGCATCCAAAAGGTGCTGCCGCTGGCAAATATATAAAAGAGAACCGCCGTTCCCCCATGGGAGCGGCGGTTTTAACGACTTGACGCACGTGCTGACACGTGTTATAATACAGATAAAGAGATAGAGGTGTGGCGGTTATGAAGGTAAGTGAAGTGAAAAAGCTGCTTCGTAAAAACGGATGTTGTATGGTCCGACAGGGGAGCCGCCATGAGATTTGGATAAGCCCCATGACGGGGAAAAAGTTTCAGGTTCCACGGCACGCAAGCCAGGAGGTAGCGACGGGGACGCTGGATTCCATCAAAGAGAGCGCCGGCATCGACTGAGAAAGGGAGTGTCTAACATGGCCAAATACGCATATCCCGCAATTTTTACGAAGGAAAAAAGGGGCTATTCGGTGCGGTTCCCCGATATTGACGGCTGCTATACCTGCGGCGACAGCCTGCCTGATGCCATAGAAATGGCAGAGGACGCCCTGTGCCTGATGCTGTATGACCGGGAAGAGGAGGGGGCGTCCATTCCCCCTGCTTCCGACCTGAAGGTTGTCCAGGCGGGAACAGAGGAGATTGCTTCCCTGGTGTGCTGTGATACGCTGGAGTACCGAAAGTTTTATGACAATCAGGCGGTGAAAAAGACGCTGACTGTTCCGGCTTGGCTGGACCGTCAGGCCAAGGCCGCCAATGTAAATTTTTCCCAGGTACTTCAGGACGGCTTGAAACAGAGATTGAACATCCAATAAGAGAACCGCCGTTCCCCCATGGGAGCGGCGGTTTTTGGTGTCACTGTACCGGCTCGAAGTCGGCGGCGGGGCGGCGGCAGATGGGGCAGACGTAGTCGTCAGGGAGGGTGTCGCTCTCATAGATGAAGCCGCAGATTTTGCAGACAAAGCCCTTGGGCTTGGCGGGGGTCTCCTCCTGCACAGGGGCGGGCTCCTCGCCCTTCACAGACGCGGCCAGGGCCTGGGCCAGGGCATCCAGCTCTCCCTCCTGGCCGGGAGCCAGGGCGGACTTCAGGGTGACAGGGGTCTCGAGCAACTCCATGTTCTTCATGCCGCCCAGGATGTCGGCCATCAGCTTGCCGCTGGCGGGGGCCCAGGAGCCGTTCTGGATGAGGGCCACCTTGCGGTTTTGCAGGTTGTGGTGGGCCAGGTCCCGGAGCAGGTGCTCCATGGGGTCGAAAATGCCGTTGTTGAAGGTGGGGGCGGCAAAGACGATATGGCTGTACTTGAAGCAGTCAGCCAGCACATGGGAGTAGTGGGAGACGGACACGTCGTGCATCTCCACCGGCACCCCCAGCTCGGCCAGGCGGCAGGCCAGGATGCTGGCGGCGGTCTCGGTGTTGCCGTAGATAGAGGCGAAGGGAATCACTACGCCCTGGACCTCGGGCTCGTAGCTGGCCCACTTCACATACCGGTCGATGATTTTGGAAAAATCCTTGCGCCACACGGGGCCGTGAAGGGGGCAGATCATCTGGATGTCCAGGGCGGAAGCCTTCTTCAGCAGGGCCATCACCTGGGGGCCGTACTTGCCTACGATGTTGGTGTAGTACCGCCGGGCCTCGTCCAGCCAGTCCCGCTCCCAGTCGATCTCGTCGGCAAAGAGGACGCCGTTCAGCGCCCCGAAGGAGCCGAAGCCGTCGGCGGAAAAGAGAATCTTGTCGGTGGAGTCGTAGCTCACCACCACCTCGGGCCAGTGGACCATGGGGGCGGCCACAAAGGTAAAGTTGTGCCGGCCGGTGGACAGGGTGTCCCCCTCATTCACCAGGATGGCCCCCTTGGGGTCGGCGGCGTGGAACTGGCGGATCATGTTGATGGCCTTGCCGTTGCACACGATCTTCGTCTCGGGGTGGCGGAGCATCAGGTCGCCCAGGGTGGCGGCGTGGTCGGGCTCCATGTGGTGGACAAAGATATAGTCCAGTGCCCGGCCGTTCAGGGTGTGCTCCAGATTCTCCATAAACTGGGTCTGGACCGCCCGGTCCACCGTGTCAAAGAGAACGGTCTTCTCGTCCAGCAGCAGGTAGGAATTGTAGGACATCCCCCGGGGGACGGGGTGGGCCGCCTCGAAGACCGGGTGCTGGCGGTCGTTGGCGCCGATCCAGATCAGGTCGTCGGTGATTTTACGGGTGCAGTACATGGGTAAAACCTCGCTTTCGTGCAGAAATTTTGTCGTTCGCTATTATAGCATAATTTGGGAGAATGTGCGATAGTTTTTTTGTCTGGAATCTGTTGCAAAAGGAAAATAAATCCCGTATAATATTTCCTCGAACTGCTGTAGGGCGTGCCCGGTGTTCACGCCCTGCAAAAGGAGATATGAAATCATGTACCATATTGATATTATGACATTATTCCCCGATGTGGTGGGAGATATGCTCTGCGAGTCGGTTTTGGGCCGGGGACAGGAGCGGGGCTATATCCGGGTGGACTGCCACCAGATTCGGGACTACACCGTGAATAAGCAGAAGCAGGTGGACGACTACCCCTATGGCGGAGGCCGGGGGGCGGTGATGCAGGCCGATCCCCTCTACCGCTGCTGGGAGCACATCTGTCAGGAAGCGGGGGAGCGGGTGCATACCATCTACATGTCCCCGGCGGGAAAGACCTTCACCCAGTCCGACGCCCGGCGGCTGAAAGATGATTACCAGCGGCTTATCCTGGTCTGCGGCCACTACGAGGGCATCGACGAGCGGTTTATTGAGGAGTGCGTGGACGAGGAAATCTCCTTGGGCGACTTCGTCATGACCGGGGGGGAGATTCCCGCCATGGCGGTGGCTGACGCGGTGTGCCGTCTGGTGCCCGGCGTGCTGTCCGATCCCTCCTGTTACGAGAACGAGAGCCACTGGAATGGGATGCTGGAGGCCCCCCAGTACTCCCGCCCCGAGGTGTGGCACGGCCGGGCGGTGCCGCCCATCCTCCTGTCGGGCAACCACGCCAGGGTGGACCAGTGGCGCAGGAAGCAGTCCATCCTCCGCACCAGAGAGCGCCGGCCCGACCTGTATGAAAAGCTGGACCTGTCCTCCAAGGAGGACCAGAAGCTCCTGCGGGAGCTGGAGGAAGAGGGGTAGGGACGCTTCAGGAAGCGTCCGCGGCACCGGATTTGCAGAATCAGAGGACGGACGCATCGTGATGTGTCCCTGCATCCAGATAAATTTTTTCCGATACTCTTTACAACTCCCCAAACCTATGATAAACTAATTGCCAGAATCTAATTTAAAAAACCACGTCTGGAGTTGAAGCATATGAGTTTCAAAATTGTAGTGGACAGCTGCTGCGATCTGACCCCCGCCATGCTGAAGGACCCCGTCTTTGTGAAGGTGCCCCTGACCATCCAGTCCAACGGCAGCACCTTTGTGGACGACGAGACCTTTGACCAGGCCGACCTGCTCTGGGCCATGCGCCAGAGCGAGGACGCCCCCACCACCGCCTGCCCCTCTCCCCAGGCCTATCTGGACGCCTTCCGGGGGGCGGACGACGTGTATGTAGTGACCCTGTCCGCGTTGCTCAGCGGCTCCCACAACAGCGCCGAGCAGGCCCGGCTGCTGTTGGAGGAGGAGGCCCCGGAGGTCAACGTCCATGTGTTCAACTCCTGTTCCGCCGCCTCCGGGGAGCTGCTGGTGGCCATGGCCATCCACCGGCTGGCCTCCTCCGGGATGCCCTACAAGCGGGTGGTCACCGAGGTGGAGCAGTTTATCTACCAGATGCAGACCCTCTTTGTGCTGGAGAGCCTGGAGAATCTGCGGAAAAATGGCCGGCTCACCAAGCTCCAGGCGGTGATTACCGGGGCGCTGAAGATCAAGCTGCTTATGGCCGCCACCCCCGAGGGGGAAATCTGCAAGCTGGGGCAGGCCCTCACCATCAAGCAGGCGCTGACCAAGATGGTGGACAAAATCGCCGCCGACGCCGCCCATGTGGGCCGCACCCTGGCCATCTGCCACTGCAACTGCCTGGAACGGGCCTTCCAGGTGAAGGCCATGGTGGAGGCCAAGTGCAAATTTGCCCACGTCCTCATTACCGAGGCGGGGGGCATCACCAGCGTCTACGCCTACGACGGCGGGATTGTGGTGGCCTATTGACAAAAAGGGTTATTTGTGTTCATAATGTGTAGGGGCCGCCGTCCTCGGCGGCCCGCTTTATTTGAAACAAGGAGAGATTACAATGTCCATAACCCGTTCCCAGGCCTGGGACCTGCTGACCCAATACAACAAAGAGCCCTTCCACCTGCGCCACGCCGTCACGGTGGAGCATGTGATGGGCTGGTATGCCCGGGAGCTGGGCTACGGGGATCAGGCGGAATACTGGTCCATTGTGGGCCTGCTCCACGATCTGGACTTTGAGATGTGGCCCGAGGAGCACTGCGAGAAGTCCCAGGAGCTGATGCGTCAGGCCGGGGTGGAGGAGTCCATCATCCGGGCCACCGCCAGCCACGGCTGGGGCCTGCGGGTGGACATCAAGCCGGAGCACGAGATGGAAAAGGTGCTCTACGCCAGCGACGAGCTCACCGGTCTCATCGGCGCGGCGGCCCTTATGCGGCCCTCCAAGAGCACAGCGGATATGGAGCTGAAATCCCTGAAAAAGAAGTTTAAGGACAAGAAATTTGCCGCCGGCTGCTCCCGGGACGTCATCGCCAACGGGGCCCAGCTGCTGGGCTGGGAGCTGGACAAGCTCCTGGACATGACCCTGCGCGCCATGCAGGCCGAGGAGGGGGCCATCGAGGGGGCAGTGGCCGCGCTGGGGTGAAAAAACGCCTTCCAGGGCTTGCAAACTGACCAAAACAGTGATATAATACCACCGCCTATTACACAAGAAGGGGAAGATATTCATGTCCGGACATTCCAAGTGGCACAACATACAAAAGACCAAGGGGGCGGCGGACGCCAAGCGCTCCCAGATTTTTACCAAAATCGCCCGTGAGATGATCGTGGCTGTTAAGACGGGCGGCAGCGGCGACCCGGCCAACAACTCCCGTCTGGCCACGGTAATCGCCAAGGCCAAGGCGGCCAACATGCCCAACGACAACATCAAGCGCACCATCGACAAGGCCCTGGGCTCGGGCAACACCGACAGCTTCGAGAACGTGGTCTACGAGGGCTACGGCCCCAACGGCGTGGCCGTTATCGTGGAGGCCCTCACCGATAACCGCAACCGCACCGCGCCCGAGGTGCGCCACCTGCTGGACAAATACGGCAAGGGCCTGGGGGCCACCGGCTGCGTGTCCTGGTCCTTCGACCGGAAGGGCGTTATCGTCATCGAGTCTGAGGAGCTGGACGAGGACACCGTCATGATGGACGCTCTGGAAGCCGGCGCCGACGACATGCAGGCCGACGGCGAGGTCTTTGAGGTCTACACCGACCCCGACGCTTTCGCCGCCGTCACCCAGGCGCTGGAGTCCAAGGGCTACACCTTCCTGGAAGCCGGTGTGCAGATGGTGCCCCAGAATTACGTCAAGCTCACTGACGAAACCGACATCAAGAACATGGAAAAGCTCATCGACTTTTTGGAGGAGAACGACGACGTGCAGAACGTCTACCACAACTGGGACCAGGATTAAAGCCTACGGGGGCCGGAGACGGTCCCCGTTTTTCAATACGGTGCCTGTCCCCCCGGGGAGAGGGCGGATACCCAATTACAACAAATCAGAAATGAGGACTGTTATATCTTGAAGCTGAAACCCATCTCCTGTGCGGTGGCCTTTTTCAGCAGCGTGTTTCTGGCCTTCGGCCTGTACCACGTCCACTCCATGTCCGGGGTGACGGAGGGGGGTGTGCTGGGCGCCACTCTGCTGCTGGAGCACTGGCTGCACATCTCCCCGGCGGTGTCCGGGTTTATTATGAATGCCCTGTGCTATCTTGCGGGCTGGCGGCTGCTGGGGAGAGAGTTTATCGGATACTCCGCTGTCTCGGCGGTGGGGTTTTCGCTGGCCTACAAGGTCTTTGAGCAGTTTCCGCCCCTGTGGCCCCGGCTGGCCGATATGCCCCTGGCCGCGTCGGTGCTGGGGGCGGTGTTTGTGGGCGTGGGGGCCGGGCTGTGCGTCCGGGTGGGGGGCGCCACCGGCGGGGACGACGCCCTGGCCATGTGTCTCTCCCATGTGACCGGCTGGGATATTCAGTGGGTCTACCTGCTGTCTGACTTTGCGGTGCTGGCCCTTTCTGTGAGCTACATCCCCCTGGGACGCATCGGCTGGTCGGTGCTGACGGTGGTGCTGTCCGGCCAAATTATTGGACTGATTCAGAAAATCAACCTGTCCGGCGGAAAAATTCGTCAAACTGACAATAATTCTTGAGGTTCTACTTATCACCCTTGCCCATTTGGCCGATATTCTATTTATAGAGTGTTCGGTCATGAGGGGAGGGGTGATGATGAGCAGCATGAGCGTATCCGGTGTGGGAACAGGGGCGTGCAGTCAGAGACAGGAGGTCCTTGCGGCTCCGTCTCAGGAGGAGCAGGCCCTGGCCGGGGCCATTCGGGCGGAGCAGGAGAGCCAGCCCGACCTGACAGAGATGATGAAGGATGCCAGAGAGCAGGCGGCGGAGCGGGAGAGGATGTTCCAGATTCCCAAAAACAGCCGCCGCTACGGCGACGCAGCCATGATCGCCTACTCCAAGCTGGCCCGGGCCCGCAGTCTGGGGGAGGTGGACGCCGCATCCGGCTATGCCCGGCGGCAGATCGCCCAGCTCCGGGCGGCCAAGGGCAGCGACTGTGACAATGCCGACCGCATCCAGGCGGTGATCAACCAGCTGCAAAAGGCAGTGAATCGGGCGGGACGGAAGAAGCGTGAGATTTCGCAGGAGAAGCTCGCCGCCAAGCGCCAGGCCAGACTGGAGAAGGAGAAGCGCACCCGGGAGGCCAGGCGTCTGCGTCACCAGCTGCGCAGCAAGCAGGCCATGCGGATGATTCGGGAGTCGGGCTACCTGCGGGAAGCGGACGTGGACAACCGGATGCAGGACCATATCGCCGCCACAAAACAGGAGCTGCGGGACCAGATGGACCAGCTGACGGAGAGCACCCAGACCGCTGTGGACGCCGCCGTCCAGCAGTACGCCGCCGCCTTGGCGGAGCCGGCCCCCGCCCCGGAAATCAGTGTGGAAGCATAAAACGAAAACCGCCGTGGAAAAAATCCACAGCGGTTTTTCTCATGTTGCAGTAAGCCTGTAAGCCGGGTTCTGTCTTTTAAGACAGCCATCTATCTCGACGCGCCATTGCTGACGCGCTCCAGCCGCCTCC
>CANSXE010000072.1 GCA_947650875.1 uncultured Bacillota bacterium
TCTTCACATAGCCGAAGGCGGTCTTTTCCGCCACCGTGCCGATGGTCCCCGCCCGAAAGACGTGGGTCTGGCCGAACAGCTCAAAGGTGTACTTGTGGGCGCTGGCCTGGTATTCCCCGGAGAAATTCAGGTCGATATCGGGCACCTTGTCGCCGCCGAAG
Organism: uncultured Bacillota bacterium; assembly: GCA_947650875.1. Lineage (GTDB taxonomy): Bacteria > Bacillota > Clostridia > Oscillospirales > Oscillospiraceae > Lawsonibacter. The sequence continues at coordinate 162 of CANSXE010000072.1, forward strand.
CCCAGGAAGGTCTCGAAGGGGATGTTGAAGCCGTCCTTCACGTATTTGGTGCCGCAGACGGGACAGACCGCGTCGGGCATGTCCGCCCCGCAGCCGTAGGGGTGGTCCGGGTCCTGGGCGTAGTCGAAGTCGGTGTGCTTGCAGTTGGGGCAGCGGTAGTGGGCGGGCAGGGAGTTCACCTCGGTGATGCCCGACATGAAGGCCACCAGGGACGACCCCACCGACCCCCGGGAGCCCACCAGGTAGCCGTGCTCCAGGGAGTTCTGCACCAGCTTCTGAGCGGACATGTAGATCACGTCGTACTTGCAGCGGATGATATCCCCCAGTTCGGCCTCGATGCGGTCCACCACAATCTGGGGCGGGTTCTCCCCGTAGAGCTCGTGGGCCTTGCCCCACACAAGCCGCTTCAGTTCCCCGTCGGAGTCCTCCAGCTTGGGGGCGAACAGGCCCTGGGGCAGGGGCTCGATGGGGTCGCACCAGCTGGCGATGAGGTTGGTGTTTTTCACTACCACCTCGTGGGCCTTCTCCTTGCCCAGGTAGGCGAACTCCCGGAGCATCTCGTCGGTGGTCTTGAAGTAGATGGGCAGGTCCTCGTCGGCATCCTCAAAGCCCTTGGATGCCAGGAGGATATGGCGATAAATTTCGTCCTCCGGGTCCAGAAAGTGGACGTCTCCGGTGGCACAGACCGGCTTGCCCAGCTCCTCCCCCAGGCGGACAATCTCCCGGTTGAAGTCCCGCAGTTCCTCCTCGGACCGGACCAGCCCCTTGCGGAGCATGAACATGTTGTTGCAGATGGGCTGAATCTCCAGATAGTCATACCAGGAGGCGATGCGCTTCAGCTCCTCCCAGTCCTTGCCTTCGGTGAGGGCCCGGAACAGCTCTCCCGCCTCGCAGGCAGAGCCGATGATGAGACCCTCCCGGTTCTCGTTAATCAGGGACTTGGGCATGATGGGGTAGCGCTTGAAGTGCTCCAGATGGGCCAGGGACACCAGCTTATACAGGTTGCGCAGGCCGGTCTGATTCTTGGCCAGCACGATGAGGTGCTTGGGCTGGCGCTTGGCCTTCCCCTTGCCCCGGATGGTGCGCATGTAGGGGTTAATCTCAGACAGGTTGTGGAAGCCCAGCCCCTCCAGCTTTCGGAAGAAGTGGGGCAGCATGTAGGCCACGGTGGCCGCGTCGTCGCTGGCCCGGTGGTGGTTGAAGGCGGGCAGGTGCAGGTGCTCGGCCACAATGTCCAGCTTGTACTTGCCCAGCTCGGGCAGCAGGTTCTGGGCCAGAATCAGGCTGTCCACCGAGGGGTTGGCGAAGGGGAGCCCGTACTTCCGGCAGCCGGCGGCGATAAAGCCCATGTCGAAGTCGGCGTTGTGGGCGGCCAGGGGCCGGTCCCCGGCGAAGGCCAGAAAGGCCTCCAGCGCCTCCCTCTGGGACGGGGCCCCCTCCAGCATCTCATCGGTGATGCCGGTGAGACGGATGATCTCCGGGGATAATATCCGACCCGGGGCGGCGAAGGTGTTGAAGGTGTCGGTAATCTCCCCGTTTTTCAGCACCACCGCGCCGATCTCGATAATGACCTCGTGCTTTCGGTTCAGGCCGGTGGTCTCGATGTCGAAGCAGACGATCTCGCTGTCAAAGGGGGCGGCGGTCTCCCCGTGAATGGCAACCCGATCGTCCACGTCGTTGACAAAGTAGGCTTCCACGCCGTAGAGAAGTTTGATCTTTTTGGCAGAGTGCCAGGCGTCTGGGAAGGACTGGGCCACCCCGTGGTCGGTAATGGCGATGGCCGGGTGGCCCCAGGTCTCCGCCCGTTTGACCACGTTCCGGTCCGGGCCCAGCTTGGGGCCCACCGAGGTGAGGGCGTCCATGGAGGACATGGTGGTGTGCAGATGGAGCTCCACCCGCTTCTCCGGGGCGGTGTCCTCCTTCATTTTCTTCTCCGCCGCGGTGACGGCCACCGGCTCCAGCACCATGTCGCCGTAGAAGCGGTCCATGTTGAGACGGCCCTGGACCTTGATGTGCATCCCCTTTTTGATGCCGTCCACCAGGGGCTTGCCCTCGTCGCCGGGGAAGAATTTGTTTACCCGGATGGAGCCGGTGTAGTCGGTCATGTCGAAGGCCACTACCCAGGCTCCCCGCTTTTTCAGCTCCCGATTGTCAACGGCGAAGACGTCCCCCTCTACCACTACCATGCCCATATCCAGCTCCAGCTCCCCGATGGGGGTGGGGGCTTTTGTGACAGGCTTGCCGAAGATGGCCCTGCCCTTGGGCTTTTTGTCCCCCTTGATGGGGGCGGCGGGCCGGACGGCATTTTTCAGGGCCGCCTTTCGGATGGCTTCGGTGCGGGCAAAGGCATCGTTTACCTTTGTCAATTCTTGGTCTACATTTTTAAACCCGTTGTCCCCCAGTGGTTTCGCTTGTTCGGGAGACTGTTTGTCAACTTGTTTTTCTTGTTGGTCTACATTTTGGAGTTGGGGCTCTGTCGGCTCAATTTTTACGCTGTTCAGGCCATAGGCCCGGGCCAGCGCTTCCTCCGCCTGAGCGACCAGGTTGGGTCCCGCCCCGGCAGCCCCCTCCACCGCGATTTTGGCGCTGCGGCTGGCCTTGTCGATGGCCGCGGACACAATAAGCCAGCCCTCCACACCGTTGGACAGCTCGGTCCACTGGCGCAGGGCGGCGAACATCTGTAAAAATGGTATCTTTTGGGACATTTATCTGGTCTCCTTTGTCCAGCGTCTATCTGAAATAAATTCGTGCCTGTAGGGACGCATCACGATGCGTCCGTCTTCCACAGCTTGCTTTGGCAGGGTTCTATCCTCTGCGGGGGCGGACGCTTCGTGAAGCGTCCCTACGTCTCCGCTAGCGGCCAGGTCCAGTCATACTGCGGCCGGCCCCCTCTGTGCCAGATTTTGATATCCCGGCGGCCCCAGCCCTTCTCAATGGACTGAGAGGCCAGCATCAGCTCCTCAGAGAAGTAGGTGAAGGCGTTGCGCAGCACCGTCTCGTCGTCCCCCAGGCACTCCAGGATGGTGACCTCCACGATGTTCTGCACATCGTCGTCCCCGTTGGCGTACATGTCCTCCACAAAGCCGATGTACCGGCGGATTTTTTCCTTTTCCCCGTTGGTTTTCAGCAGGGATTCCAGAACGCCCAGCAGCGTCTCCCCGCCGAAGAAAACATGGCCCAGCAGCTCCTCGTAATACTCCAGGTGCTCCTGATAGGTCTCCCGGAACTCGGGGAACCGCTCCCCCAGCTCTTGGGCGAAATACTCCTTGCTGTACCCCATTCTACAGTTCCGCAATCAGGGAGAACAGCTCATCTACCAACTGGTCCTGGGGGACCTTCTTCACAATCTCCCCCTTTTGGAACAGCAGGCCCTCGCCCACACCTCCGGCGATGCCGCAGTCGGCGGCGGCGGCCTCCCCGGGGCCGTTGACGGCGCAGCCCATAACGGCCACGGTGATGGGCTTGTCCACGGTTTTAAGCCGCTCCTCCACCTGGTTAGCCAGGGCGATGAGGTCAATTTTTGTCCGGCCGCAGGTGGGGCAGCTCACCAGCTCCGGGCCCTCCTTCCGGACTCCGGCGGCTTTTAGAATCTCCCGGGCGGCGTAGACCTCCTCCACCGGGTCGGCGGACAGGGACACCCGCATGGTATCACCGATCCCCAGGGCCAGCAGGCCCCCGATGCCCACGGCGGATTTCAGGGTACCCATCCGCACCGTCCCCGCCTCGGTGACGCCGATATGTAAGGGGTAGTCGCTGCGGCAGTGCATCAGCTGGTAGGCCTGCATTGCGGTCTGCACGTTGGAGGACTTCAGCGAGACACAGATATCGGTAAAATCGTACCGCTCCAGCATCCGGATGTGCTGAAAGGCGGACTCCACCATGGCCTGGGGCGTCACGCCGTACCGGGCCACCACATTGTGGTCCAGGGAGCCGCTGTTGACCCCGATGCGGATGGGGATACCCCGCTGACGGCAGGCGTCAGCCACCTGCTTTACATAGTACCGGCCGATGTTGCCGGGGTTGATGCGCACCTTGTCCGCCCCGGCGGCAATGGCTTCCAGAGCCAGCTTGTAGTCGAAGTGGATGTCCACTACCACGGGGATGGGGCTGCTCTCTTTGATCTTCCCCACCGCATGGGCGGCTTCCATATCCGGGACGGCCACCCGGACAATCTCACACCCGGCGGCGGCCAGCTCCCGTATCTGTCTCAGGGTGGCGGCCACGTCCTGGGTGGGGGTGTTGGTCATGGACTGAATGGTAACGGGCGCGCCCCCGCCGATGAGGACGCCGCCCACGTTGATCTGTCTTGTCATAATTCACCTCCCGAACAGCTTGCCCACGTCGCTGAGGGTGACGGCCAGCATCAGGCACATGAGGGCCGCCAGACCGGCCAGGTGGACATACCCCTCGTATTTGGCGTCGATCTTCTTCCGAAACAGCCCGTACAGGATGCCGTTCAGCACCAGGAAGAACACCCGGCCCCCGTCCAGAGCGGGCAGGGGGAGCAGGTTCATCACCGCCAGGTTGACGGCGATCAAAGCGGCCAGCTCGGCGAAATTCCGCGCCACATCCATGGGTGTGGGGGACAGCTCAGGATTGGCAGCCACCTGGCCCATCATGTCTACAATGCCCACCGGCCCGGACAGGTCCCGCAGGCCCACCGCCCCGGTAACCAGATCGCCCAGACTGATCCACACCGTCCGCACCAGGTCGATGGAGGTTTTCCAGGCGCAGCCCAGCTTGCCAGGGAAATTGATGGGGTCCACAGTGGAGGTCATCGTCAACCCCCGCAGACGGGTGTAGTTCCCCTCCCCATCGGTGCGCTCCTGATAGGGCAGGTGAACGCCCTTCAGCTCCACCCGCTGGCCGTCCCGTTCCACCACAAAGTCGATGGTCTCCCCTGCCCGGTCCAGAAAGAAACGGGCATTGCCGTAGACCAATACCCGGTGTCCATCCACCGACAGGAACCGGTCTCCAGCCAGCAGGCCGCAGTTTTCGGTATTGTAACCCTCCAGCGGTCCGCCGTAGACCTCGGCCCTGATTCCCACCGCCGGGGCGTATAAAACGGCCATAATCACCACACCGGTCACAAAGTTCATAAAGGCCCCGGCGCACAGAATCACGATCTTCTTCCACCAGGACGCCCGGCCAAAGGACCGGGGGTCGGCGGAGTCGTCGTCCTCCCCCTCCAGGGCGCAGAAGCCGCCGATGGGCAGGATCCGCAGGCTGTACCGGGTCTCCCCCCTCCCCCATTTGAGCAGGGCGGGGCCCATCCCCACAGCGAACTCGTTCACCCTCACCCCCGACAGCTTGGCGGCAGCGAAGTGGCCCAGCTCGTGGGTGGCCACCAGAATACCGAAAATCAGAATCGCGATGATAATATAGAGCATAGACAGGGACCTCCAAAATGCGTTGTAGGGGCGCTTCGCGAAGCGTCCGCTATTAAGACATGACAGCACAGGTGCGGACGCATCATGATGCGTCCCTACACAGCCGCTTCCCGCGCCGCCGTGTCGGCGTCCAGAATGTCCTGCATGGTGGGATTCTGCACCGCCTTGACCTGGGACAGGGCCTTCTCCACCCTGGCGGGGATATCCAAAAAGCCGATTTTCCCCTCCAAAAACAGCCCCACCGCCGCTTCGTTGGCTCCGTTGAGGATGGCTCCGGCGGTGCCGCCGGTCTTGGCCGCTTCCAGGGCCAGGGCCAGGCAGGGGAAGGCCTCCACATCCGGCGCGCCGAAGGTGAGGGGCCCGCAGTTCCACAGGTCCAGCGGTGTGGCGGGGCTGGGCACCCGTTTGGGGTAGGTGAGGGCGTATTGGATGGGCAGGCGCATGTCGGGCGCGCCCAGCTGGGCAATCATGGCATTATCACAGTATTCCACCAGGGAGTGGATAATACTCTCCCGGTGGATTACAACGGAAATTTTTTCCGCCGGCATCCTGTACAGGTGCATGGCTTCGATGACCTCCAGCCCCTTGTTCATCAGGGTGGCGGAGTCCACGGTGATTTTGGCCCCCATGGACCAGTTGGGATGCTGTAAGGCGTCTTCCCTTGTCACGCTTTTCAGCTCCTCCCGCTTCCTGCCGTAGAAGGGCCCGCCGGAGCAGGTGAGGATGAGACGCTTCACCTCGCCCCGGTCCCGGTTGGCTTCCAGACACTGGAACAGGGCGGAGTGCTCGGAATCCACCGGGTAAATTTTGGCGCCATAGTCCTTGGCTTCCTCGAAGACCAGGGGGCCGGCGCAGACCAGGGTCTCCTTGTTGGCCAGACAGACCCGCTTGCCCTCCCGGATGGAAGCCAGGGTGGGGCGCAGGCCCGCCATCCCCACCAGGGCGGCGATGGCCGTGTCGGCGCTGGAGAGGGTGGCCGCTTCCAGCACCCCCTCCAAACCGCTGAGGACATGGACATTGGTGTCCGCCAGGCGGACACGCAGGTCGGCGGCGGCCTTCTCGTCCGCCAGGGCGGCCACGGAGGGCCGGTACTGCCGGGCCTGCTCCTCCATCAGCTTGACGCTGGAGTTGGCCGCCAGCGCTGCCGTCTCCATGCCGCAGGCGGCAATCACCTCTAATGACTGCCGCCCGATGGAGCCGGTGGAACCTAATACTGTAACTTTTCTGCTCATATTATATCCCTTTCCAGGCAGACGAAATCCCCCCGCCGCGGGCGGTGACTGGGGAATTCAATTTTTCGTTTAAAACGCCGGCAGAATCTCCACCAGCAGCAGCAGCACAGGGGCGGCGAAGGTGGTGGAGTCGAACCGGTCCATCATCCCGCCGTGGCCGGGAAGGAGGGCGCCGTAGTCCTTCACACCGCACTGGCGCTTAATCAGAGAGAAGGACAGGTCGCCCAGCTCGGTGATGGCGCTGCCCAGCAGGCCGTAGAGGGCCATCACAGGAAGCTCGACCTCAATCCCGCCAAAATATCCCACCAGCCAGCCGTAGAGCAGCATACACAGGCAGCCGGTAACGATTCCGCCGATGTAGCCCTCCAGGGATTTGTTGGGGCTGACCTGAGTAATGCCACGGTGTTTTCCCAGGAAAACGCCAAAGAAATAGGCCCCGATGTCGGTGGTAAAGGCGCAGATTACAGGGAGCAGCACATAAAACTGTCCATTGTCAAACCGTTTGAGCTGCACCAGGGCGGACAGAAACAGGGGGACGCCCACCCCGCCGAAGAGACAAACGATGATGTGCTCAAAGCGAATCTCGTTTTGGGTACCGTACCGCCCCAGGGCGGGGAGAAACAGCGCAGCCATCAGCAGAATGGCCACCGCCCGGGCGGTCCAGCTGCCGTATCCCAAGGCGTGGCCCAGGGGGATCAGCACCGCGGCCAGGGCGGTAAAGATGTACATACCGTTGTGATGGGCCACCTTAGCGGCCCGCAGCAGCTCGAAGGAGGCCGCGCCTGCGATAAAGGCCACAATCACCGCCAGGGCGATGGGGGGCAGGAAAAACAGCGCAGCCAGAAAGGCCGGGCCCAGGGCCAGGCCCACAATAATCCGTGTCGCCAAATCTACACACCTCCAAACCGGCGGTCCCGCCCCTGATAGGCGGCGATGGCCCGGTGGAGCTCCTCCCTGGAGAAGTCGGGCCACAGTACATCGGTAATATAAAATTCGGAGTAGGCCGCCTGCCACAGCAGGAAGTTGGACAGGCGCAGCTCTCCGCTGGTGCGGATAATCAGCTCGGGGTCGGGGACCCCTCTGGAGTAGAGGTAGCCGCTCAGCCGGTCCGCATTCAGGTGGTTGGGATCGGCCTTCCCGTCGATGCAGTCCCGGGCGAAGGCCTGGGCCGCCCGGACCAGCTCGTCCCGGCCGCCGTAGTTCAGGCAGATGTTCACCTGACAGCCCTCGTAGTGCCGGGATATCTCCCGGGTGCGCTGGCACAGCTCCCGCAGCTCCGGGGTCAGGGGGGACAAATCTCCGAAAAACTCCATCTTTACCCTGTCCCGCTCCATCTGGCCGATGGCCTCCAGCAGATATTTTTTCAGCAGCCCCATAATGGCCCCCACTTCCTCCTCCGGCCGCTTCCAGTTCTCGGAGGAGAAGGCGTAGACGGTGAGGTAGTCCAGGCCGATGTCCTTGCAGTAGGTGGCGATGGTGCGGAAGGTCTCCGCCCCGGCGGCGTGGCCCGCCGTGCGGGGCAGGCCCCGCTTTTTCGCCCAGCGGCCGTTGCCGTCCATGATGATGGCGATGTGCCGGGGCAGACGGGTGAAGTCCACCTCCCCCTGCGCCGGTTGGGTTGTTTTCCTGAAAAGGGCCATCATGGGTCGCTCCTTTTTGCGTTTGTTCTCACGTTCCGGTTTTTAACCAAAGGCCCCCTTGCAAAAGGGGGCTGGCATTTGCGCAGCAAATGACTGGGGGATTCCGTTCTACCGGAACGATTCGGTGGACGGAATCCCCCCGCCACCTTCGGTGGCCCTATCCCTACCCCCTCTGGCCTTCGGCCATCTCCCCCTGACAGGGGGAGTCGGCCCCTTTAGCAAGGGGGGCTTTTTGCTCTGACTTCCCGTATGCGGACGCTTCGTGAAGCGTCCCTACCGGAAAATTATACCGCCATAAGCTCCTTTTCCTTCTTGGCAGTGAGATCGTCAATGTCCTTGCACCGCTTGTCGGTCAG
>CANSXE010000073.1 GCA_947650875.1 uncultured Bacillota bacterium
CCGCGTCTAACCCCCCACCCCCCCCCAAAAAACATTTTGCGGCCCATATACGCTAACCTCCCGGGGGCCCCGCGTCTTTGCCGGCCCCACTCCTCTTTTAAACGGATTCTCCTAAATGCACTTGCTTTTTGAGGATGGAGGAAAAGCTTCCCTCCTGATGTAGTACTTCTGTTTTCCTACATCAGGGGGGCTATTGTCTGTTTTTACTGGGACGGTTCAGAAGATTTTTTAGGGGCAGACGGACTGAAGTCCCCGGCTTTCACCGGGGACTTCAGCGTATCATGAATTAACCCAGGGTCACCAGCAGATCATCGGTGTTGACAGCGGTGCCCACAGCGGCGGCCACGGATTTCACGGTGCCGTCCACAGGGGCGGTCACTTCAATCTCCATCTTCATGGCTTCCAGAATCACCAGCACGTCGCCGGCCTTCACGGCCTGGCCGGGCTTGCACTCCACCTTGAACACGTTGCCGGGCATGGGGCTGGGCACGGGGGTCTCACCAGCGGCGGGAGCGGCAGGGGCGGGCGCAGCGGCAGGAGCCGGGGCGGGGGCCGGAGCTGCGGGAGCAGCGGCGGGAGCCGGCGCGGCAGCGGGGGCCGGGGCGGCGGCCACGGGAGCGGCGGCAGCAGGGGCGGAGCCGTCAGCGGCGGCCACGGAGACCTGATACGCCTTGCCGTCGATGGTGATGGTGTAGGAGCCGGGGCAGGTATCCTGCGCGCCCATCACCAGATGGGGGGGCTGATAGCTGGCGGCAAAGGGCTGGATGGGCCGGGAGGTCATGCCGTTGGCCGCGGTGGCGGGCACGTTGGCATAGTAGACATGGCCCTGCCAGGCGGGCATGGGGGGCAGGTCGGACTCCTTCTTGGCGGCAGGGGCAGCAGGGGCGTCCTTCTTGGGCGCATCCTTCTTGGGGAAGCCGGCCTCACGGTCCTTGAAGAAGGCCATAGCCACCTGGGGGAAGGCGATGTAGCTCAGCACGTCCTCGTCGCACTTGGCGGTAGCGCCCAGCTCGGCCTTGGTCTTCTCAAACTCGGGGGCCAGGGAGTCGGCAAAGCGGCCCTCCACCACGGGGGTGTTGCCCAGAATCTTCTTCTGGATGTCGGGGTCGATGGGGGCGGGGGTGCGGCCGTACTCGCCGCGGCAGTAGGCCTTGATCTCCTTGCCCACCACCTTGTACCGCTCGCCGGCCAGCACGTTCTGCACGGCCTGAGAGCCCACCATCTGGCTGGTGGGGGTAACCAGCGGGGGATAGCCCAGGTCGGCGCGGACCTTGGGGGTCTCGGCCAGGGCCTGATCCAGCTTGTCGATGGCGTTCATCATCTTCAGCTGGGAAATCAGGTTAGACAGCATGCCGCCGGGAATCTGATAGTTGAGACACTGGGTATCGGTGGCCATGGAGATGGGGTCCAGGGTGCCGTCCTTGATAAAGTCGGCCCGGACGCCCTTGAAGAAGTCGGCCATCTTGATGAGCACCTTGTCGTCCAGGTCCACCTGGTAGCCCAGGGAGCGCAGGGCGTAGGCCAGGGTCTCGGTGGCGGGCTGGGCGGTGCCGCCGGACATGGGGGAGATGGCGGTGTCGATCACGTCGGCACCCGCCTCAACGCCCTTCAGGCAGGTCATGAAGGCCAGGCCGGTGGTGCAGTGGGTGTGGATGACCAGGGGCAGCTCGGGCACGGCGTCCTTAATGGCGGACACCAGGTCGTAGGACTCCTTGGGGCCCATAATGCCGGCCATGTCCTTGATGCAGATGGACTTCACGCCCATGCTCTTCAGGTCCTTCACCATCTGGACGTTCTTCTCCAGGGTGTGGACGGGGCTGGTGGTGAAGCAGATGGTGCCGGAGGCGTGGCCGCCCTGCTTGACGGTCTCCTCAATGGCGACCTGGAGGTTGCGGGCGTCGTTCAGGGCGTCGAAGATACGGATGATGTCGATGCCGTTCTTGATGGAGTACTCCACAAACTTGCGCACCACGTCGTCGGGGTAGTGCTTATAGCCCAGGATGTTCTGGCCGCGCAGCAGCATCTGCAGCTTGGTGTTGGGCATCTTGGCGCGAATCTTCCGCAGCCGCTCCCAGGGGTCCTCCTGGAGATAGCGCAGGCAGACGTCGAAGGTGGCGCCGCCCCACACCTCGGCGGAGTAGTAGCCGGCCTTGTCCATGGTCTCCAGGATGGGCTCAAACTTGCTGTAGGGCAGGCGGGTGGCGATGAGGGACTGGTTGGCGTCGCGCAGTACGGTTTCGGTAAAGCCTACTTTTCTTGTCTTGCTCATGGTTTTTTTCGACCTCCAAATTGCTCCCCATAGTTCTTCCCTGTGCGGCCGCACAGCGGGTATGTCGGGGATAATTTGCCCCTTGGGGCGGATGTGCTAGTCGCTTGCCCTATATTTTAGTATAATCCTCTCCAGAAAGCAAGCCCCCCGCGAGGAATATTCTAGCCTTTTTTCTGGAGTTTCTTGTGCAAAAAAGCACTGCGCCATTGAGGTGCCGCCTGCCCGGAGGTCCATACCGTGCCCCCGTTCCACAAAAAAGTGCCGCGGCGGTCACAGGACCTGCCGCGGCATCTCATTTCCTTTCCTCAGCCTTCCGCTGGACATAAGCGGCCGTCAACGGTCGCTGCTGTTATCATCGCCGGCGTGATAGGCCTCGTAGTCAAAGATCAGGTCGTCAATGTCCCGGTCCTCCCGGACCTTGGACCAGACGCTGGTCGTCTCCCGCTTGGGCATCGTCATAGCTGACATCTCCTTTCTGTATGAACTGAAAAATGGGTATAAAAATACCACCGTCTGCCTGGCAAACGATGGGGAAAAAGCTGTGTAGACCCTGGAAACACGGCCCGTCAGGCCGCAGAGACGCGCACAGTATGCTCCCACCGCTTGCAAAATAAGAGTGCCCCTTGGGTGACATAACGCGCTTGCATCTGTGCCCACCTCTTTTCCGCAGATTCTTGTCTCAACGGAAGCATCCGGACGAGGGTGCCCCATTGACAGTAGTTATTGTAAACCTCAAACACCGGTTTGTCAAGGATAAATTTGTTGGTTTTTTTATGAAGGGCATTCATTTTCTTCCTGCTCTTATTCAATTTACCAAAGAAAGCAAAAGCCGGGACACGGCGCAAGCTGTGTCCCGGCTATGCAGTTTTTACCGCCCCATCTTGGTCCGCGCCCCGGCCAGAAGCCGGTACAGGGGACGCTCCAGGGTCAGAGTCAGGAAAAAATTTCCACTGCAGTGGACCAGGTCGAAGGGGATGCCCGCCACCCAGTAGGACAGGGCGGCCCAGAGCCCGCCCGCCAGGTAGGGCAGGGCGCACAGCGCCCCGAAGCTCAGCCCGAAGGCCCCGCTGGCCACCGCCCACAGCAAAGGGGGCTTTTCCCTTTCCCGTCCCAGCAGCAGAACAACCCCCGCCCACAGGGGCCAGACATACAGGTAGCTCACCCACCACAGGTGGAAACCGTGGACCAGCCCCTCCAGCAGGACAAAGGTGAAAATGATGTAAAACACATCCCGGCCGAAGACCAGGGTGTAGACCAGCACCAGCAGGGACACCGGCTCGATGTTGGGCAGGGGAGCCATAGCCAGCTGGAGCACCGTCATCATGGCGGCCAGCAGGGCGCACAGCACCACTCGGCGGCTGGCCGTCCGCAGACCGTTCCTGTCCATGGCCCTAATAGGTGGACATGGTCAGCTCAAAGTGGTCGCCGTCAGCGATAGGGACGGCATCCGCTCCGGTCTCCGTCTGCTCGCCGTCTTTGGTGATGCACCACCACTGCCGCAGGCTGTCCTGGGCGGTCTCACCGTCCACCGTGGTGATGAACAGTCCGAAGGCGCTCTCCTCCCCCTCCACCAGCTTTTCAGCCAGCAGAAGCTCGCCCAGATACTCCAGATCGGTGTGATAGGTGAACTCCCTGGCGCTTTCGTCGCCGTGGACCACCTCCACCACCACCGTCTTGGCCCCCTCTTGAGTCTGGGGCCTGGTGAAGTACCAGATGCCCAGCATCAGGGCCGCCACCACCGCCAGGGCGGCCACGGCAAATAGTGTCTTTCTGTTTCCTTTCATAATTACCTCCTCGCCGTCTCTCGCGGCGTCAGTATAGTTCCCCAGGCAGGTCTTCTGACTTGAGGATCAGCGCCTGACTTCCCCTTCCCGGTCTCCCGGTGGCACTTCGAAGCCGGCTCCCCTCTCACAGCGGCGGGACCGTACATTTCTTCCCTATTCTCCCGGATTTGAGCATCCGGGCACCTGAGGCGGAGTGATTATACCACAGCTCCGGCAAAAAGCCAACTGGACTTTTTCCAGATTTTGCGTTAAACTGTATGTGATTCTAAATTTTCCAAGGAGAACGACTATGGACGCCATCATTGAAACCCTGGCCCGGGAGCTGGGCCGCACCGAGGAACATGTCCAAAACGTGGTAACGCTCATTGACGAGGGGGCCACCATCCCCTTTATTGCCCGCTACCGGAAGGAGCTCCACGGCTCCATGGATGACCAGCTGCTCCGGGAGCTGGCCGACCGTCTGCAATACCTGCGTAACCTGGACGCCCGAAAAACCGAGGTAAAGACCTCCATCGAGAACCAGGGCAAGCTCACCGAGGAGCTGTCCGCCGCCATCGACGCCGCCTCCACCTTGGCCGAGGTGGAGGACCTGTACCGCCCCTACAAGCAGAAGCGGCGCACCCGGGCCACCATCGCCCGGGAGAAGGGGCTGGAGCCCCTGGCCGCCCTGGCCTTCGCCTTCGGCCCCGCCGTGGACATGGAACAGGCCGCGCTGGAGTACATCGACCCGGAGAAGGGCGTCGAGACCGTGGAGGACGCCCTCCAGGGGGCCAGCGACATCATTGCCGAGCTCATCTCCGACGACGCCGACATCCGCAAGGAGCTGCGCGCCCTCTACCTCCGCCGGGCGATGCTGGTGTCCAAAGCGGCGGACAAGGAGCCGGAGGACACCGTCTACCGCCTGTACTACGACTTCAAGCAGCCGGTGAGCCGGGTCCAGGGCTACCAGGTGCTGGCCGTCAACCGGGGGGAGCGGGAAAATATTTTGAAGGTCAATGTGGAGCTGGACCCGGAGACCGCCCACATCGCCGTCCGCCGGGCGTCCGTCCCCAACCGGGCGGCTATGGACTTTGTCCGCGCGGCGGCGGACGACGCCTACGACCGGCTTATCCAGCCCTCTATGGAGCGGGAAATCCGGAACACCCTCACCGACCAGGCCAACGAGGGGGCCATCCACATGTTTGCCCTCAACCTGAAGCCCCTCCTCATGCAGCCCCCGGTAAAGGGCAAGGTGACCATGGGCCTGGACCCGGGCTACCGCATGGGGTGCAAGGTGGCGGTGGTGGACGGCACTGGCAAGGTGCTGGACACCACGGTGGTCTACCCCACCCACGGCGACCGGAAAAAGGCGGAGTGCATCGCCACCCTGTCCGCCATGATAAAGAAGCACGGTGTGGAGCACATCGCCATCGGCAACGGCACCGCCAGCCGGGAGACCGAACAGATGACGGTGGAGCTGATCAAAAAAATCGGCGGAGACGTCTCCTACATGATCGTCAGCGAGGCGGGAGCCAGCGTCTACTCAGCCAGTAAGCTGGCCGCCGAGGAGTTCCCCCAGTTCGATGTGAATCTGAGAAGCGCCGTATCCATCGCCCGGCGGCTCCAGGACCCCCTGGCCGAGCTGGTGAAGATCGACCCCAAGGCCATCGGCGTGGGCCAGTACCAGCACGATATGCCCCAGGCCCGCCTGGGCGAGACCCTTGACGGGGTGGTGGAGGACTGCGTCAACGCCGTGGGGGTGGACGCCAACACCGCTTCCCCGTCGCTGCTCCAGCGGGTGTCCGGTCTCACCGCCGCCACGGCCAAGAACGTGGTGAAGTACCGGGAGGAAAACGGGGCCTTCACCACCCGAAAGCAGCTCCTCAAGGTGCCCAAGCTGGGTCCCAAGGCCTTTGAGCAGTGCGCCGGCTTTATCCGGGTGCCGGAGAGCAAATCCGTGCTGGACAACACCGGCGTCCACCCGGAGAGCTACGGCGCGGCAGAAAAGCTCCTCACCGCCTGCGGGTTTTCCCTGGAGGACGTAAAGGCGGGGAACATCGGGGAGCTGAAAGCCAAGGCGGAGGAAATCGGCTATGAAACCCTGTCCGAACTCTGCGGAGCGGGGTCTCCCACCCTGGCAGACATTGTAAAGGAGCTGTCCAAGCCCGGCCGGGACCCCCGGGACGAACTGCCGCCCCCCATCCTACGCACCGACGTGATGGAGGCCAAGGACTTAAAGCCGGGTATGGAGCTTCAGGGCACCGTCCGGAATGTGATTGACTTCGGCGTGTTCGTGGATATCGGCGTCCACCAGGACGGCCTTGTCCACATCTCCAAGCTGCCCCGCCGGGTAAAACACCCGTCTGAGCTGCTCAGTGTGGGGGACGTGGTCACCGTGTGGGTGGTGGAGGTGGACGAGAAAAAGAAACGGATCTCCCTGACCATGAAGAAGCCGTAAGCCTTCCGCATATTCTGTAGGGGGCCGCCGTCCTCGGCGGCCCGTCTTTAACGGCAAAGATCCAATCAAACGGCGCGCCGAGGTCGGCGCGCCCCACGTTCGGAAAGGAGACCGCCATGCTTCCCCACGCCCTTATTGACCTGCACTGCGACACCCTCACCGCCCTGCGGCCGGAGGACGCCCCTCTGCTGGAAGCCCTCCAGAACCCGGCCCGGCGGGGGGATGCCGTCGCAGCCCTGACAGACCGGGTACGGGAGACCGATACCCTGGACCTCCCCGGCCGGCACTTCTCCCTGTCCGCCATCCCGGAGGGGGTGCGCTGGTGCCAGTGCTGTGCCATTTTCATCCCTGACGGCCTGTCCCAAAAGGAGACCGTGGACTACTACGAAACCTACCGGGCCAGCTTTTACCGCCAAATGGAAAAGCTGGCGGAAAAGGTCCTGCCCTGCCGGACAGCTCAGGATATCGAAAGTGCCTGGGAAGCGGGCAAGACAGCGGCTGTCCTCACAGTGGAAAACGGCTCCGCCCTGGCCGGACGGCTGGAGCGGGTGGAGGTCCTGGCCCGGGACGGGGTACGGATGATGACCCTCACCTGGAACGGGGAGAACGAGATCGGTTCCGGGAACACGACGGACCACGGACTGTCCCCCTTTGGGCGGGAGACCATTCGGGCCTTGGAACAGGCCGGAATTTTGGTGGATGCGTCCCATTTGAATGACAGATGCTTCGACGGTCTGCTGGAGACGGCGGGAAAACCCTTTGTGGCCAGCCACTCCAATGCCCGGGCTGTCTGCGGACACAGGCGCAACCTGACCGATGAGCAGATTCGGGAGATGGTTTCCCGGGGGTGCCTGATCGGGCTGAACTACTACAACGCCTTTCTGCGGACGGACGGACAGCCCGCCGCCCTGGACGACCTGTGGCGCCATGTGGAGCACTTTTTGAAGCTGGGAGCGGAGCACTGCCTGGCCCTGGGGTCCGACGCCGACGGTGCTGATCTTCCCCCCTGCCTGGACGGTCCGAAAAAATTTGCCGGACTGTACCGGTTTTTTCTGGATCGGGGGCTTAGCGTTCCCCAGGCGGAGGGCATTCTGTGGAAAAACGCAATGAATTTTTTTCGGGGACAACTTATTTAATCCGCATTGTCTTGCGGGACTGGTTGGCTTTTGAACTGATAACACATGTTTCTCCCTACCTTCGTCCGCGCCGCAGGCAGCTTTCTCCTGGGCTTAGGTATTTTTCTTTTTGCCGGGCTGATCGCGGCAATGGTTCAGACCAAAGGAAACCTTAATGTTTCGGTCATCGCTGTTTTCTTCGCTCTCGCCCTCGCAGGAACCGTTTTCGGTATATTCCTGCGGAGATGGGCTAAACGCAGTGCGCAGCAGTCCTTTACAAAAGCCCTTGCCGAACAGGAACGGAAACCTGATTGACGACATATAAAGACAGACATTGGACCTGCTGTCCAATGTCTGTCTTTTTCGCTATACTCTCTTCCAACTCGCCCCGCCGGGCACGTCGGTAACCTCGATGCCCTGGACCTTAAGCTCATCCCGGATGCGGTCAGCCTCGGCAAAGTTTTTGGCCTTCTTGGCCTCAAACCGGGCCATGACCTGGGCGTCCACAGCGGGGTCACCCTCGCCGGTGATGGTATAGCCGCCCTGGGAGGCGGTCTTCTGCTTCTTCTGCTCCTCCCGGACGGCTGCCGCCTTGTCCAGCAGGGACAGGGACAGCACCTGGTCAAAGCTGTCCAGAATAGCCAGCCGGGTGGCGCCGTTGGTCTTGGCCTTGAGGGCGTCATAAAGGGCGGTGACGCCCAGGGCGGTGTTCAGATCGTTGCCCACCTGGGCGCGGAACTTCTCCTTGTACTCCGCCGCGGCCGCCTCGTCCACGGGGCCGTCCGCCGGGTCCAGGGCTGCGATTTTGGCAATCAGCTTCTGGAAGGCCACCGTGGCGTTGTCCAGATTCTCCCAGGAGAACACCAGCCCCTTGCGGTAGTGGCTCTGGAGACAGAAGAAGCGGTAGACAAGGGGGTCGTAGCCCTTCTCCTCCAGCAGGGAGACGGTGAGGAACTCCCCCTTGGACTTGGACATCTTGCCGC
>CANSXE010000074.1 GCA_947650875.1 uncultured Bacillota bacterium
GGGAGTTGTCAAACTGGGCCAGCAGGGCCAGCATATACTGGAGGATGCCCACCTCAGGGCCGCTGTCCCCCTCCTCCAGAGGGCCGGCAAACTGAAACTGGACCGTGACGAAGGTCTGCCCCTGGCTCACCAGCTCGGCCAGCTGAAGGATGCCCGCGTAGAGGTAGACCATCTTATACCAGGTGGCCTTGCCCACCACCCCGTCGGGGTCCAGGTTGAAGATGCGCTGGAAGGTGCGCACCGCATCCCGGGTATCCTCCTCAAAGATGCCGGTGGCAGGGGAAATTTTGGGGATGGCGGGGTAGTTCTGAGAGATGCGGTTGAGCATGGCCTGAACGATTACAACATTCTGGCCCACCGAACCCAGGCGCAGAGGGGCGCCGGGATAGGA
Organism: uncultured Bacillota bacterium; assembly: GCA_947650875.1. GTDB lineage: Bacteria > Bacillota > Clostridia > Oscillospirales > Oscillospiraceae > Lawsonibacter. The sequence continues at coordinate 392 of CANSXE010000074.1, forward strand.
CATGGTAATGTCCTGGATAGGGGCGTCCACCACCAGCTCGATGTCATTGCCGTAGTAGTGGCGCAGGATCTCCATGGAGTTCAGGCCGTCCTGGGCCAGCTCCTGGCTGCCCCACTGGGACAGGCCGTCGCAGGTGGAGGTGGTGCCGTTGCAGAACTTGGCGGCCAGGGGCTCCACAAAGCCCTGGCGGCGGATATAGTCGTTAAAAATCTCGTCCACCATCTGGCTGATGTTCTCAAAGATGTTACGGCCCCGGATAAATTTCTGGTCGTACTGGGTGGTGGAGGTGATTTGAAAATTATAGCCCCGGCTGGGGTAAAATTCCGTATACACCCGGTTCAGAGCGAAGGAGATGATGGCCAGTATATTGGCCCGGATGGCGGCCGGCTCCCAGGTGGGGTATATCTCACTGGAAGCCACGTTTTTCACATAGTCGGGGAAGGAGACGGTGACGTTCTCCGCCCACTGGTCGGGCAGGCCCAGGTGGACCGTGATGGTGCGGGGCACATATGGAAGAATAATGGGCATGGCGGCTCCCCCTCACAGGCTCTGTGCCGGGATGTCCCGCTCGTCCCGCTGCTGAAGACTGCACAGCCCCTGGGGCAGGGGGATCAGCTCCATGTTCTGCACCGTCTCCACCCCGGGAAAGACCTGCACGTTCTCCACCTGGAGCATGGCATACCCCGGCTGCTCCGCCCACACGGAGCACAGGGCGCAGGGGGCGCCGTCTCCGGGCAGGCCGTTGGGGGAGGTGCTCTCCGCCGGGACGGGGGTGTCGATCTGTATGGTGTTGATTTTTCCGCTGCTGTCGGTACACTGTATGGAGAGCAGTTTCCACTTGCCCTCCTCCCCTGGCGCGGCCACCACCACGGTGGCCCCCTCTAAGGGGATCTGCGCCTGGGAGGTGTACACCCGGACGCTTAATGTTCCTGTTGCTTGCATTGTGATACCTCCTGAAACGGCGGAGCTCCGCCGTTTATCCCATCCTATGCGCCGGATACCCCCCGCGCCCCTGTCAGGTTTTCGTTGAAATGTATGCCCCGACTGTGGTATAATAGAAAAAACGGAAAAGGAGTGAGTTGTATGGCACTGCCCCAGGAAAAGAGCTATACCTATGCTGATTTATTGGAATGGAACGACGGCAAACGCTATGAGCTGTACAACGGACAGCCGGTGATGATGTCTCCGCCGCTCAGACAGCACCAGGAAATCTCCGGCGAGATTTACCTGCAAATCGGAACCTATCTGAAGGGGAAAAAATGCAAAGTGTATCACGCCCCCTTCAGCGTCCGACCCTTCGCGGCGGACGGCGACTCCCCCTATGACACAGACACATTGGTGGAGCCTGATATCACCGTGGTATGCAGCTCTGACAAGCTGGACAAATATGGCTGCAAGGGCGCGCCCGATCTGGTCGTTGAAATTCTGTCCCCCTCCACCAAGCAGTATGACTGTCTGGTGAAATACAAGCTGTATCAGCAGGCGGGGATTCGGGAGTATTGGATCGTAGACCCGGACAAAAAACTGGTGCTGGTCTATACGCTGGTGGACGGTCAGTATTATGTCCCCGAGGTCTACACCGCCAAGGACTCCGTGCCGGTGGAGGTGCTGGAGGACTGCATTGTGGACCTGACGGCTGTGTTTCCGGAGGAATAACCGCAAGCGGGAGCGTTCTGCTCCCGCTTTTGCCCTCTTGCATTACCCACATATTTATAGTAAAATAAGGCAATATCAGCCTGTTCCCGTATTCCCGCCCCTCCGGGGCGGGAATACGAAACTGTCGGTCCAGGTACCGGGAAAGGGAGGAATCGCATCCATGAGCATGACGGCCGTAAAATCAGTGGACCCCCGCAGTCCCGCCCACCGGGCCGGGGTCCGGGTGGGAGATACCCTCACCCACATCAACGGCCACCCCATTGTGGATGTGCTGGACTACAAGTTCTACGGCTACGACCCCCGGCTGGAGCTCACCCTGAAGGCCCCGGACGGGAGTATCCGGACCCTGCGGGTGCGCAAGGGCGAGGGGGAGGACCTGGGTCTGGAGTTCGAGACTTATCTGATGGACCGGGCCCGGTCCTGCGCCAACCACTGCATCTTCTGCTTTGTGGACCAGATGCCGCCGGGGATGCGGCCCTCCCTCTACTTCAAGGACGATGACGCCCGCCTGTCCTTCCTGCTGGGCAACTACCTCACCCTCACCAACCTCTCCCCCCGGGAGGTACAGCGGATTATCGACCTGCGCATCTCCCCCATCAACGTCTCCGTCCACACCACCGACCGGGCCCTCCGGGCAGAGATGCTGAAAAACAGGCGGGCCGGGGAGGGTATCGACATCATGGAGCGGTTCGCCCAGCACGGCATCACCATGAACTGCCAGATCGTCTCCTGCCCCGGCATCAACGACGGTCCGGCTCTGGATAAGACTCTGTCTGACCTGGCCAACCTGTTTCCGGCGGTGAACAGCGTGTCGGTAGTCCCCGTGGGGGTCACGAAGTACCGGGAGGGGCTGTACCCCCTGCAAACCTACACCCGGGAGACCGCCGCCGCTCTCATCAATCAGGTGGAGGCCTTCGCCGCCGGGCATCTGAAGGCCCACGGCACAAGACTGGTGTGGTGCTCCGACGAATTTTACCTGCTGGCCGGGCGGGAACTGCCCGGGGAGGACTACTTTGAGGACTTCACCCAGCTGGACAACGGGGTGGGGATGCTCACCCTCCTCAGCCGAGAGTTCAGCCGGGCCCTGGACCTGATGGAGCCGGACGAACTGGAGGGGACCGCCCCCTTCTCCATCGCCACGGGGGTGTCCGCCGCCCCATTTTTGGCAAAATTGGTGGCCCAGGCCAGGGAAAAATGTGGTACAATAGAGGGGCAGGTCTATCCCATTGTCAACCGATTCTTCGGCGAGACCATCACGGTGGCCGGGCTGGTCACCGGAGGGGACCTGATTTCCCAGCTCCGAGGGAAGGAGTTGGGGGAGCGCCTGCTGATCCCGGCCAGTATGCTCCGCTCTGGAGAGAATGTTTTCCTGGACGACGTGACCACGGCCGACGTGGAGCGGGAGCTTGGGGTGCCTGTCATCCCCGTCCCCCAAGACGGCTATGAGCTGCTGGACGCTATCTGCGGCGTGGAGCTCACCCCCGAGACCCAGCGGCTGGCCTGGGAGAATGAGGAATTTTATCGGTATAATCCGTAAAGGAAGTGAAACCTATGAAACCTTTAGTTGCCATTGTAGGACGGCCCAATGTGGGCAAGTCCATGCTGTTTAACAAGCTGTGCGGCCAGCGGCTGTCCATTGTGGAGGACACCCCGGGCGTCACCCGGGACCGGCTGTACGCCCAGTGTGAGTGGAGAAACCGGGTCTTTGACATTGTGGACACCGGCGGCATCGAGCCGGGGACCGACGATCAGATTCTGTCCTTCATGCGGGAGCAGGCGGAGATTGCCATCGGCACCGCCACGGTGATCGTCTTTGTCTGCGACATTAAGACGGGCATGACCGCCTCCGACCAGGAGGTGGCCAATATGCTGCTGCGCTCGGGCAAGCCGGTGGTGCTGGCGGTGAACAAGGCCGACCAGACCGGCCGGGAGAACCCGGACATTTATGAGTTCTACAACCTGGGGCTGGGCGACCCCATCGCCGTCTCCGCCGTCCACGGTCACGGCACCGGCGACCTCCTCGATGCCTGCTTTGAATACTTCCCCCCTGAGGACGGGGAGGAGGAGGACGAGGACGTTATCAAGGTGGCCGTTATCGGCAAACCCAATGTGGGCAAGTCCTCTCTGGTGAACCGTATCCTGGGTGAGGAGCGGGTGATTGTCTCCAATGTCGCCGGCACCACCCGGGACGCGGTGGACAGCTACTTCGAGAACACCAAGGGCAAATTCCTGTTCATCGACACCGCCGGGATGCGGAAGAAGTCCAAGGTGGACGACCGGATCGAGAAATTTTCCGTCCTCCGGGCCACCATGGCCATCGAGCGCAGCGACGTGTGCCTTATCATGATTGACGCTCAGGAGGGGGTCACGGAGCAGGACACAAAAGTCGCCGGGCTGGCCCACGAGGCGGGCAAGGCGTGCATCATTGTGGTCAACAAGTGGGATGCCATCGAGAAGGACGGCAAGACCATGGACAAGATGCGTCAGGACGTGATGCGGGACCTGTCCTATATGACCTACGCCCCCATCGTGTTTATCTCCGCCCTGACGGGCCAGCGAGTGGACCGGCTGTTTGAGCTTATCAACTACGTCAACAATCAGGCGGCTATGCGCATCACCACCGGGCTGCTCAATTCCCTGCTGGCCGACGCCACCGCCTGGGTCCAGCCCCCCACCGACAAGGGCCGGCGGCTGAAGGTCTACTATATGACCCAGGTGGGGATTAAGCCCCCCCACTTCGTCTGCTTCTGCAACGACGCCCGGCTGTTCCACTTCTCCTACCAGCGGTATATCGAAAACCAGATCCGCTCCACCTTCGGCCTGGAGGGCACCCCGGTCCGTCTCACCGTCCGGGAGCGGAGCGAGAAGGAGGGGTGACCGTGGGCAGTACACTGTTTGATTACCTCTTTGTAATTGGAATTGGCTTTGTTCCTATTCTTATCTCAACAGTTGCCTGTTATCTCTCAGGATGCTTCAACGGGGCGGTCATTGTATCCAAGTATATCCTCCGAGACGATGTGCGCACTCACGGCAGCGGTAACGCCGGATTGACCAACTTCTACCGCACCTTCGGCGGACCGCTTACTTTGGTGGTAATCCTCTGCGATGTGCTGAAAGCGGTTTTTGCGATCTTTGTCGGAATTGCTGTCTGGAAATATGTAGGTGTCACTTATGTTGGCGGCAGTTCTGAAATTTCACAGGCCTTTGCAACATTGGGCAAGTACTGGGCCGGCATGTTCTGTCTGCTGGGCCACATGTTCCCCTGCATGTTCCACTTCAAGGGGGGCAAGGGTATCCTCTCCGGCGGGACTATCGCCATTATGATCGACTGGCGCATCGCCCTCGTCGTCTGGGGCGGGTTTCTGGTGCTGGCGGTGGTGACAAAATACGTCTCCCTGGGCTCCTGCTGGGCCGGGGTCTCTTTCCCCTTCGCCACCTGGTTTGTGTATCATGACATGGTGCTGCTGGTTTTGTCCGTCGTCATCGGCGGGCTCATCCTGTACATGCACCGGGGGAATATCCACAGGCTGCTCACCGGGACGGAGAATAAATTTTCGCTGCATAAGAAGACGTAGGGACGCTTCACGAAGCGTCCGTCTCCTCGTTTCTGCATTTGAAAAAACGGACGCATCGTGATGCGTCCCTACAATATCACGACAATGATTTTGGGAGGTAAACGGTATGAAAATCACAGTCCTTGGCAGCGGCGCATGGGGGACGGCCCTGGCTCTGCTGCTGCTGGAAAACGGCAACGACGTAACCCTGTGGTCCTACACCGAGGAGGAGTCCGCCGTCCTTCGGGAGGCCCGGGAGAACCCCATGCTGAAGGGGGTCCCCCTGCCCGGGGAGCTGAAGCTCACCACCGACATGGCGGCCGTCAAGGGCTGCGGGCTGGTGGTGGTGGCCACCCCCTCCTTCGCCGTGCGGTCCACCGCAAAGCAGCTCAGGGAGCTGGCCGACCCGGGGACCATCCTGGTTTCCGTGTCCAAGGGCATCGAGAAGGACTCCTCCCTGCGCCTGAGCCAGGTCATTGAGGAGGAGGTGCAGGGCAAATGCCCGGTGGTGGTGCTGTCCGGGCCTTCCCACGCCGAGGAGGTGGGCCGGAAGATTCCCACCGGCGTGGTGGCCGCCGCCGACGACCTGGCCGTGGCGGAGCAGGTACAGGACCTGTTCATGAATCAGCGTTTTCGGGTGTACACCAGCGACGACAAGATCGGCACCGAGATTTGCGCCGCGCTGAAAAACATCATCGCCCTGTGTGCCGGCTGCTGCGACGGCATGGGCTACGGTGACAACACCAAGGCCCTGCTTATGACCCGGGGGCTGGCCGAGATGGCCCGGCTGGGCGTGGCCCTGGGAGGCCGGAAGGACAGTTTTACCGGCCTTGCAGGCGTGGGTGACTTGATTGTCACCTGCTGTTCGATGCACTCCCGCAACCGCCGGTGCGGCATCCTCATCGGCCAGGGCAAGCCGGTGGACGAGGCGGTGAAGGAGATCGGCGCGGTGGTGGAGGGCTACTACGCCGCCGCCAACGCCCGCACCCTGGCTCAGAAGGCGGGGGTGGAGATGCCCATTGCCCAAGCGGCCTATGAGGTCCTCTATGAGGGCCGGGATGTCCATGCCGTCATTACCGACCTGATGCAGCGGGCCAAGCGGTCCGAGAGGGACGAGAGCTATCTATGACAGAAAAACTCTACGAACAGGACCCCTTTCTGGTCAAATTCGAGACAAGCGTGGTCTCCTGCGTTAAGGGGAAGAAGGGCTTCGACATCATTTTGGACCGCACCGCCTTCTACCCCGAGGGGGGCGGCCAGCCCTACGACACCGGGCGTCTGGAGCCGGCAGGCGGAGAGAGAAAGGTCAAGGTGCTGGAGGTCCACAGCCGGGACGGGGAGATCGTCCATACCTGCAACCACCCCCTGGAGCTGGGGACGGAAGTCACCGGGGTGATTGACTGGGACCGGCGGTTTGATCTGATGCAGCAGCACTCCGGGGAGCACATTGTCTCCGGGCTGGCCCACTACCTCTGGGGCTGCGAAAATGTGGGCTTCCACATGGGGGCGGAAGTAATCACCATCGACTTTGACCGCCCCCTCACCGAGCAGCAGCTTGCCACCCTGGAGAAGACCGCCAACTGGCACCTCTGGCAGATCAACGAGCCTGTGAAAATTACATACCCCTCCCCGGAGGAGCTGGAGCAAATCCACTACCGGAGCAAGAAGGCACTCACCGGTCAGGTGCGGATTGTGGAGTTCCCCGGGGCGGACTGCTGCGCCTGCTGCGGCACCCATGTGCGGTATCCCGCTCAGGTGGGGCTGGTCAAGCTACTGTCCATGCAGAAGTTCCGGGACGGGGTGCGCATCGAGCTGGTATGCGGTGGCCGGGCCCTCCGCTATCTGAACCGGACATGGGACCAGAACGTCCAGGTGTCCCGTTTCCTGTCCGCCAAGCCCTTTGAAACGGCGGGGGCGGTGGAGCGGCTGCTGGAGGAAAACGCCGCCCTCAAATCCCGGCTGATGGCCCTGGAGGAGAGCCGCTTTGCCGCTCTGGCCGGGCAGTATGCCGGGGCCGGGGATGTGGTCCTCTTTGAGGACGGCCTGTCCCCCGACGCCCTGCGCCGGCTGTGCGACGCGGTGCTCCACACCTGCGGGGGGCGGTGCGCCTGCTTCTCCGGGGAGGACGTCTCCGGGTACAAATACGCCGTCGGACAGGCGGGGGGCGACCTGCGGGACTTCGTCAGGGAGCTGAACCAGGCCCTCAGCGGGCGGGGGGGCGGCAAGCCCGACTTTGTCCAGGGGTCGGTCCAGGCGGGCCGGAGGGAGATTGAGGCCTTTTTTCAACGTGAGGTGGAGGCGCTGTGAGCAGGATTTTTTGCATCGTCGGCAAGAGCTGTTCCGGCAAAGATACCCTCTACGCCCGCATCCTGGAGCGGTATCCGGGGCTGGTCCCTGTGGTCCCCTGCACCACCCGGCCCAGGCGGCCGGGGGAGGTGGAGGGACAGAGCTACCACTTTGTCACCCAGGACCAGCTGCGGCAGTATGAGGACCAGGGCCAGGTGGTGGAAAAACGGGAATACCACACCACCCAGGGGCTGTGGACCTACTTCACCCTCCGCTTTGACCTGGACACCGACCGCCTGCTCATTACCACCCTGGCCGGGGCCCGGGCCCTGATGGACTGCTACGGCCCGGAAGCAGTCCGCGTGGTCTACCTCCATGTGGACGACCGCACCCGGCTGCTGCGGTACATCGACCGGGAGAGCCAGCAGGCCAGGCCCGACTACGCCGAGGTCTGCCGCCGCTTTCTGGCCGACCAGGCCGACTTTTCCCAGGAGCAGCTGGCCCGGTTCCCCCGCCTTTACCGGATTGACACCGGGGCGGAGGTGGAGGAATGCCTGGCCCGGTGGGATGCGCTGTACCGGCTGGAGTAACCCCCTGCCCGCCGGCGCATAGGATAGTATGGATTCCATCCAACAGGAGGTGACTTCCATGGTGACTATGATTGCCACCGTCGTC
>CANSXE010000075.1 GCA_947650875.1 uncultured Bacillota bacterium
GAACACCATCCCCCTGTGGAAGAGCCAGATGGTGCTGGCCCTGGGGCTGGAGCACGGCCGGCAGGCCACCGCCGCCCAGGCCGCCGTCACCGATATGACCAACCAGCTCCTCCAGAAGAACGCCGACATGCTGAAAATGGGCACCATCGAGACCGCCCGGGAGGCGGAACGGAGCGTGGTCTCCATTGAGACCCTCCAGCACACCAACCAGCAGCTCATCACCACTCTGGACGAGGTGATGCGGATTCAGACCGAGGGGGCTCAAAAGCGGAAGGACGCCGAGGCCGAGCTGGGCCGCATCGAGGGCGAGCTGAAGCAGAAGCTGCTGGAGCTGCGGGGCTGATATTAGGAGAATACTATGAAACTTTTCCAAAAAGCATGGTTCGCCTGGCTGCTCGCCGCCGTAATGATTGTGGCGGCCATCGGAATTGGACGGGTCAAGGGAGGACAGCCTGAACCTGCGCCGCGTCCCTCCGGCAGTACCGCGTTGGACGAGAGTCTGTCCGTCAAGGAGTTTGCAGACTACATTCTGGACGAGACGGGCACGCTGTCCTCCAAGCAGGAGCGGCAGATCAGCCTGTACAACGCCAACTGGGCCAAGCGGTATGACAGTATTATCGCCGTGGCGGTCAAGAAGTCGGTCAACGGCAGCATTGACGACTTCGCCTACACCCTGGGCGCGGAGATCAGCCTGGCTCCCTCAGACGCCATTCTGGTCATCGACGTCTCCGCCCAAGACGCCTATCTGGCCGCCAGCCCGGACTATCCCCTGACGGACAGCCAGATTGCCACCTATGTGAACAGTGCCCTGGGCCCGTATGTAGAAAGCGGCAAATACGGCGACGGCATCCTCAATCTGTTCCTGGAGCTGAATCAGTTCTATGTAGACAACTACGGCCTTGGCTATTTGGACAACAACAGCGGCTACAGCCCCAGCCATTCCGGCGGCGCCCAGAATGCCGGTATCTTCATGCTGGTCATCATCCTCATCGCCATTGTGCTGGTTGTCAACGCCATCGACCGGACCCGCTACAACGCCTATCGGACCCGGTATTACGGCGTGGCCAGTCCTCCGGTGATGTTCCGGCCCATCTTCTTCTGGCACGGACCGGGCTCATACTGGTACCGCCGGCACTGGCGGCAGCCGCCACCCCCACCTCCGCCCCGACCCCCCAGAGGGCCGGGCGGACCTGGTCCCCGGCCCGGCAGCGGTAGTTTTTCCGGCTTCAGCGGCCCCAGAGGGGGCGGTTTCTCCGGCAGCGGCCCCTCCCGGGGCGGCGGGTTTTCCGGTGGTCGGGGCGGCGGTTTCTCCGGCGGTCGGGGCGGTGGCTTCTCCGGCGGTCGGGGCGGCGGCTTCTCCGGCGGCCGGGGCGGCGGCTTCTCCGGCGGAGGTAGTTCCCGCGGGGGCGGTTTTGGCCGGCGCTGACCCTTTCCTCTCTCTTTTTCGGGCATTCCGCTCCCAACGGGATGCCCTTTTTATTTTTTCGGTGCAACCTCTCTCTCCGCTTTACGTCTATATAGACAAACGGACCGTGTTCAACCCAAAACGCCAAGTCCGCAGGAGGTGATTTCCCATAAATCCAAAACATCTGACGCTCTACGCTATGGGCCACTTTTGGGTGGATTTCAGCTGTGCGCTGCTGATGTTTTCCCGTCTGTCTGGACAGGGAAGCTGGGGGCTGTGTATGCTGCTCTACAACTTCTGTGCCTTTGCCCTGCAAATGCCCATCGGCCTGCTGGCCGACCGGCATGGGCGAACCGGCCGGATATCTGCTCTGGGCTGCGGGCTGTCCGCCCTTGGATGGTGTCTCTCGCCCGTTCCGCTGGCCGCGGCCGCTGCTGCCGGGATTGGTAATGCCTGCTTTCATATCGGCGGCGGTCTTCAAACGCTGCGTGACAGCGGGAACCGTGCCGCACCCCTGGGTATTTTTGTTTCCCCGGGCGCCCTTGGGATTTTCTGCGGAACCCTGCTGGGGAAACGCTCCGCTTTCCCCGGTTGGCTCTCCGCTGCCGGACTGCTCCTCCTTGTTCTGGTTTTTCTCCGGCTGGATGCCGGGACGGAACACGCCCCCTCCCCTGCCGCCGTACCCCCGGACCGAAATGCCCTGTGGGCGCTGGCCTGCTGTTTTTTGGTGGTGGTGCTGCGGTCCTGTCTGGGCATGATTCTGTCCTTCCCCTGGAAGACAGGCGGCTGGTCCCTGGCGGTTATCTGCGGGGTCGTACTCGGCAAGGCGGCAGGCGGATTTCTGGGAGACCGGCTGGGTATGCTGCGGGCGTCGGTTTTGTCCCTGGGCCTGTCAGCGGCTCTCTTCTGCCTGAGCGGGTTTCCCCCGGCGGGGACGGCGGCAGTACTCCTGTTCAATATGACAATGCCCATTACCCTGTGGGCGGCGGCTCAACTGCTCCCCGGTCAGAGGGGTCTTGCCTTTGGTGCGCTGACCTTTGCCCTGTTCCTGGGCTTTCTGCCCGTCTGGCTGGGGTGGCCCGTTCCACTTAACGGCGGCTTTGGATACGCCGCCGGCGCGGCTTGCTCCCTGGCCATACTGGCGCTGGGCCTGAAAAGGGGGCGGTTTTGACGGACCTGTTTCTCCCGTTGGCCCTCTCCCTGGTTCTAACCCTGACGCTGGAGCTGTCTTTTGCTCTGGCATGGCGGGTGGGGCGCCGGGACCTGTCCACGGTGGCGCTGGCCAACATTCTGACCAACCCGACGGTGGTGCTCTGTCACTACGCCGCAGCCTGGTACGCTCCCCAACTTCTCCCCGCCGTCACCCTGGCGCTGGAGCTGGGAGCCATAGCAACGGAGGGGCTAATCTTCCGCCGCCGTACCCGGATTCTTCACCCATGGACCTTTTCCCTGTGTGCCAACGCGCTCTCCTTCTTTGCCGGAAAACTGATGTGAATGAAATGAGGTATTGCTATGAAACACAAACTACTCACGCTGCTCCTGGCCCTGTTGACAATTTCAGCTCTGACTGTTCCGGCTTCCGCCGACGTTATCTGGGAACCCCAGGATTCTTTTTATGAAAAGCACCAAGAAAAATGCGATTATGTCAATCGAAGGTACGAGCTGGCTGGGTATGACGGCAAGGTGACCGTCTTTACCGCCCCCGGCGGCTCCAATAAGGCCACCTTGGACAATGGGACGCGTGGTACCATTCAGTTTACCTGGAAGGGAAACGGGATCCTCTGGGGCTACCTGTGCTGGGTGAACGACAGTAATGTGGAAGGTTGGGTACCCATGGATGACCTGTCCCTGATTTACGACAGCCGTCAGTTTATGGAGGACCACGCCGTGGAGATTACAGAAATGTCCCCCGTTCCGGTGGATTTCCACGAAGCGGTGCTCTATAACTACCCCAACGGCACAGCTGAAACCACCTTGGAGGAAGCACCGGACTACATGCCCTTCTCCGAGACCTTCACCCAGGTCTACACGGACAAAAACGGTCTGCGCTGGGGCTATATCGGCTACTACACGGGCATGCGGGAATATTGGGTCTGCCTGGACGACCCTATGAACGAAGCGCTGAATACCGGGATTGTTCCGGTCTCTCCCTCCACCGCCCAGATACAGGGCCGCGCCACCGTCACCGCCGGACCTCCGGTGATGCTGATTGCCGCCGGGCTGGTTGCGGCTGTGGTTGTGATAACAGCGCTGCTGATTTTAAAGCAGAAAAAGCGTTCTGCACCCCAACCATAATACCTGAAAATCGGAGCCGGCATACGTTCGAGGTATGCCGGCTCCGATTTACTTTTTCCCAAAACCGGGGATTATTTTTTTGCCACAGCCAGGGCGCGGTACACGTCCAGGATACGGCCGAACAGGGCGTCCTCAGGCTTCAGGCCGGTATACTGCGCCAGGGCCTTCTCCACCCCCTCGGTCTCAATCTTTTTTGTCAGCTCCACACTCTGCTCATCCTCGGGGCAGTTGAAGTGAAGAGCGGCGGCAGCGCCAAAGATCAGGTGGTCCACAGGCAGGCCAAAGTTGTAGGCGGTCATAAGGGGCTTCATCAGCCGGTCGCTGGGGGCCAGCTTGCGGATGGGCTCCCGGGCCACACGGGTGGTCTCATCGGCCAGGAAGGGATTTTGGAATCGGGCAAAGATCCGCTCGATATAGGCGTGATGGGCGTCGGGATCAAACCCAAATTTTTGGATGAGACCCTCGCCGCTCTCATACATAGCCTGATGGACCAGCGCGCCGATGGCGGGGTCGGCGATGCTCTCCACAATGGTCTTATAGCCCTTCAGGGAGCCCAGGTAGGCGCAGATGGCGTGGCCGCTGTTCAGGGTAAACAGCTTGCGCTCCAGATAGGCGTCCAGGTTATCCACCCAGCCAAGGCCCTGAATGTCGGGCCGCTCTCCCTTCCAGCCGGCCTTTTCCACATCCCATTCGGTGTACTGCTCCACCGCCACGTCCAGGGGATTCTCAAAGTCAGCCTTGGGCACGATGCGGTCCACGGCGCAGTCGGCAAAGCCAACATACTCCTTGACGTAGTCCAGCTCTTCCCCGCTCAGGTTGGAACAGACAGCGTCCCGCAGCTGGCTGGTGCCCCGGATGGCATTTTCACAGGCCACCACGTTAAGAATCTGGGTACTCCCCGCCGCCTTCCGGGCCTTAATGCCGGCGGCAATGGGCTTGGCTACGATGGGCAGAATACGCAGACCCACAGCGGTGGTGATGAGCTCGCAGTCCCCGGCGATGGCGTCCACCAGCTCCTGGTTGGCGGAGGAAATGCCGCTGATGTTGGTGACAGTCCACTCCGCACACTCCCTGTCCTGAATGTGGACGGTGTAGCTCTTCCGCTGATTGATGGCAGAGATGAGATTCTCCGCCACGTCAGCGAAGGTGACGTGATAGCCACTCTTTTCCAGCAGAGCGCCGATAAAGCCCCGCCCGATGTTGCCCGCGCCGATCATGATTGCCTGTTTCATACTTGATCCCTTCCTTTGTCATAATAGTTTGGTGGGTTTCCGGTAATCCTTGTTTAAAGTATAGCACCATATTTCACCCTTCCGCAATGCGGAAAAGCGCCAAAATATCTCCCCTGCTCACACCCCAAAAAAGTGATTTTGCACGTTTTTGATTGTTTTCGTCTCAAGCAAATAAAAATGTCATGTTTTGTCTCCGCCCTCTCCATCACACATCTGCCGTTTTCTCCTCCCATATTCCAAACCTCCCTCCTCTCTCATTTCAGGCTATTTGGCCGAAACCTTGCTCATCCCAATGTTTTATTGCACTATGCACAAAAATAACCATTCTTTTTTGTGCATAAAAATCGCCACAATTTGGTTGACTTTCCAGTGTTCCTATGTTAGGATTATTTTAGTCAAAATCAATCATTTAATCAAAAACAGTCACAAAGGAGGACTGTACCATGCTTGCCGAACAGCGCGCCCGGGCCATTTTAGAACAGATTGCCCAGCACCAGACCGTCAGCGTCACCGACCTCTGCCAGGCCACCGGGGCCTCAGAGGCCACCATCCGCCGGGACCTGAACGCCCTGGCCCGCCAGGGCAGGCTGGTAAAGATCCACGGCGGGGCCACCAGCCTGGAGGAGGAGGAGTTTCTGGCCCGGGAGCCCGACCTGGCCACCAAGCAGCGCTACGCCCGGGAAAAGGAGCGCATCGCCCGCTACGCCGCCAGCCTGGTGGGGGACGACGACGTGGTCTATCTGGACACCGGCACCACCGTCCTCCACATGGCCAGCCACCTGAAGGACTCCAAAGCCCTGTTTGTCACCAGCAGCATCGACTTCGCCGGGATGCTCTCCGCCTTTGAGCGCAGGGTCTATATCCTGGGCGGCGCCCTGAAGCCGGGCACGGTGGATATCGTGGGCGCCGAAGCCCTGAATGCCATCCGGCGGTATAACTTCACCAAGGTCTTCCTGGGCACCAGCGGGGTCAGTCTCAGCCAGGGCTTTACCACCCCCGACCCGGAGGCGGCCGCCCTCAAGGCTCTGGCGGCCGCCCAGGCCCAGTCGGTCTATATGCTGGCCGACTCCAGCAAATTTGGCCGGGTCACCGCCGCCGCCATCCTCCCCCTGGACGGGGCCCAGATCATCACCGACCGCCTGCCCGACCGGAAATATCTGGACAGCACCAACGTCATCGCAGTTTAACCTTCGTTCTCTAAATACTGTGCTTCACAGTATGAGATAATAAACAAATTGGAAAGGATGTATTCACTATGGTATCCAAAACAGTCAAGGTCATTAATCCCCAGGGTCTGCATATGCGCCCCGCCCAGCTCTTTGTGGCCGAGATGGGCAAATACGACAGCACCGTCACCATCATCTTCGGCGAGAAGACCATCAACGCCAAGAGCATCATGAACCTGATGGCCTCCTGCATCAAGATGGACAGCGAGATCGAGATTCGCTGCGAGGGTGCCCAGGAGGTCGAGGCCCTGGACGCCGCCGTCAAGCTGGTGGAGTCCGGCCTGGGCGACCTGTAAGAGGAGGAGCGCGCTATGGTTCTGAAAGGGATCAACGCATCGGACGGCGTCGGCCTGGGCTGCGCCGTCTGCGTGCGGGAGGAGAGCCTGGACTACTCCGACGTCCCCTACTCCGGCAAGGAGGCGGAAAAGGCCCGCCTGCAAAACGCCATTGACGAGTTTAACCAGCGCACCGCCGCCATGGCCGACCGCATCCGAGAGCAGACCGGCCCCAAGGAGGCGGAGATTCTCACCGGTCAGATCACCATGCTGGCCGACCCCTTCATGCTCTCTCAGATGCAGGAAGCCATCGACGGCGGCTCCTGCGCCGAGGGGGCGGCCGACGCCGTGTGCACCATGTACGCCGACATGTTTGCCGGCGTGGACGACGAACTGATGCGCCAGCGGGCCACCGACGTGCGGGATATCCGGTCCCGGCTGCTGTCCATCCTCATGGGGGTCACCGGCATCGACCTGAGCGCCCTGCCCGCCGGCACCATCCTGGTGGCCCATGACCTCACTCCCTCCATGACGGTGGGGTTGAACAGGGAGAACGTGGCCGGCATCATCACCGAGACAGGCGGCCGCACCAGCCACTCGGCCATCCTGGCCCGGGCCCTCCAGCTTCCCGCCGTGCTCAGCATCGCCAAGGCCCTGGAGCTTATCAAGGACGGCGACGGCCTGATTGTAGACGGCGGCGCGGGCGTAGTGGTCCTCAGCCCCGACGCCCGCACCCGCAGCGAGTACCTGGCCAAGCAGAAGGACTATCAGGAGAAGACCGCCGCCCTGGAGGTCTATCGGGATAAGTCCACCGCCGACGCCGACGGCAAGTACTACCACCTCTACGCCAACATAGGTTCTGCCGCCGAGGCGGAGACCGCCGCCCAGTCGGGCGCGGAGGGCATCGGCCTGTTCCGCACCGAGTTCCTGTTCATGGACCGCACCAGTCTCCCCGATGAGACAGTGCAGTACGAGGCCTACTACGCTGTCTCCAAGACCATGGCGGGCAAGGAAGTAATCATCCGCACCCTGGACGTGGGGGGCGACAAGGCTATCGACTACCTGGGGCTGGAGAAGGAGGAGAACCCCTTCCTGGGCCACCGGGCCATCCGCTACTGCCTGGACCGCCCCGAGCTGTACAAGGTCCAGCTCCGCGCCCTCCTCCGGGCGGGGGCCGAGGAGCAGAACATCAAGATTATGCTCCCCCTGGTCACCTGCGTGGAGGAGGTCCGGGCCGCCCGGGAGCTGCTGGATCAGTGCAAGAAAGAGCTGGCCGAGGCTGGCGTGCCCTACGACAAGGACATCGCCCTGGGGGCCATGATCGAGACCCCCGCTGCCGCCCTCATCGCTGACCTGCTGGCCCAGGAGTGCGACTTCTTCTCCATCGGCACCAACGACCTGACCCAGTACACCATGGCGGTGGACCGGGGCAACGCCAAGGTCGCCAAGCTGTACAGCCCCTTCCAGCCCGCGGTGCTGCGCTCCATCCGCAGCGTGATTTCCGCCGGTAAGCGGGCGGGGATTCCTGTGGGGATGTGCGGCGAGGCCGCCGCCGACCCGGGGCTCATCCCCCTGCTTATGTGCTGGGGTTTGGACGAGTTCTCGGTCAGCTCCGCCTCTGTGCTGGCCACCCGGGCCCAGATCCACCGCTGGCACGAGAAGGATTTCCGCCGGATTACCGAGGAGGCCCTGGGCATGTCCACCGCCTCCGGCGTAGAGGGTTACCTGAAAGCAAGCGTGAATCAATCATGATTTCATAAGGAAAGGACGTTTTTCCGTGAAAGAACGCGTACAAAAATTCGGGCGCTTCCTCAGCGGCATGGTAATGCCCAACATCGGGGCCTTCATCG
>CANSXE010000076.1 GCA_947650875.1 uncultured Bacillota bacterium
TGGGCCTGCTGGCCGGGGCCGACCGGGTGGAGGCCACCCTCTTTGGCAACGGCGAGCGCACCGGCAACGTGGACATGGTCACTTTGGCCATGAACATGTACACCCAGGGGGTGGACCCGGAGCTGGACTTTTCCCAGATCAACAAGATTAAAGAGATGTTCGAGCGGTGCACCAAGATGCCCGTGGGCGACCGCCAGCCCTACGCCGGCAAGCTGGTGTTTACCGCCTTCTCCGGCAGCCACCAGGACGCCATCAACAAGGGCGTGCAGTATATGAAGTCCTCCGGGACGGAGTACTGGGAAATCCCCTATCTGCCCATCGACCCCGCCGACGTGGGCCGGGAGTACGAGCCCATCATCCGCATCAACTCCCAGTCGGGCAAGGGGGGCGCCGCCTATATTATGGAGCACGACTTCGGCTTCGACCTGCCCAAGTCCATGCACCCGGAGTTCGGCCACATCGTCCAGGTGGAGACCGACAAGGTGGGCAAGGAGATTGCCCCGGAGCGGATCAACGAGCTGTTCCACCAGGCGTATATCGACGTGAAGGAGCCCTACCAGCTGCTCAAGCACGCCTTCCAGGAGACGGTGGACGAGGAGGGCCACTCCCACGTGGCGTTTGCCGGCACCCTGCGGCACACCGACACGGTGTTTGAGGTGTCCGGCGAGGGCAACGGCCCCATCGACGCCTTCTTCAACGCCATCAAGGGGGAGAAAATCGACCGCTTCACCTTCCTGGACTACGCCTCCCACGCCATCACCGACGGCTCCGACTCCCAGGGCGTGGCCTATATCCTCCTTCAGGACCAGCGCACCGGCAAACAGTACTGGGGCGTGGGCCTGTCCCACAACATCAACCTGGCCCCCCTGCGCGCCATCCTGGCCGCGATCAACCGGGCGAAAAAAGCCTAATACAGCAAAACAGCCCTCTGACGTATTCTTACGTCAGAGGGCCGTTTTGTCTTTGGGAGCAGGCTGAAATAACCGCAGTCCCGTCCGGTTGGGCGGAGTTGCTTTCTGTTTACAGGGATAAATTTCTGATTTCTCTTTGTAAAAGCTCTAAAAACCGGGCGGCGTGGGCTCCGTCCATTTGGGTGTGGTGGAACTGGAAGGATATAGGCAAGGTAGTTTTCAGGAGCCGTTTCCTGCACCGCCCCCAGATGAGAAAGGGGTTGTTGAAGCATCCAGCGTATATGTTCACAGCTCCGTCAATCTCAGTCTGAATCAGAGCGGAGGTTCCGATGACCATGTGGTTATCCAGATCATGTGGCTGACAGCTCTCCCGAACCTGGGCGGTGAGGTGGAGGTAGTCCCGCTCAAACTGCGCCAGATCGGAGGAGAAAGGGATGTCACAGGTGCTGATTTCCCCATCTCTGGTGTCTACCACCGTGTTTACTGCCAGGCAGTCGTACTCTACAAGACTGTCCCCCACTGGCAGCAGGTAGAATTGCTCCACCTGGGCGGCTGCCTTTCCCACGCACCAGCACATCAGCATATTGAATTTGCAGTGATGTTTTCTGCTCAGCCTGACTAGGGGCGTGACATCCAGCGTCTTGAACAACGTCACCATAGGCATAGGGGCCTTCATCCACAGCTCAAAGGCCATCCCCCGCCCGGTCTGGGCCGGGTTCACTTCTCTCATGTTTACTCCTCCCTTCAAAAATATGCTTTTAGGAACAAAGGAGCTGCATTATAACACAAAAAGAACACGATTGCAACAAAAATCGTCCCCGCCCAATTGGGCGGGGACGTTGCGTTACGGGAAAATCACAGCAGAACGGTATTCTCTGCCCGGCGGGTGTAGTTTTGCTCCAGCATGGCCACATGGGAGAGGAAGTCGGCGTCCTCAAAGAACTTGGCCCGGCGGGTACATTTGCGCACACAGGCCTGGCACTTGACGCACAGGCCCACAGCTTCCATGGTCTCCCGGTCGATGCTGCCCATGGGGCAAGACCGGGCGCAGACGCCGCAGTGGGAACACTTGCTCCAGTCGGTGAGGGGCTTGGCCTTGAGGAATTTGGCGGGGGTGCCGTCCTCCTTCAGCGGGGTGTAGTAGGGGCCGACCTCGCTCCGGTCCATCTCCAGAAGGGGCAGGGCGTCTCCCGACAGCTTGGCCGCCGCCCGGGCGGCAAACTCCCTGATTTCAGCCTGATCCGTCTCGTCGGGCCGGTTGGCCCCCACCTTGTCAGAGAAGGCGTGCCGCCCGGCAAAGCTGGCCGCCCCGGCAATCTGAAAACCGTTGCCCTCCAGCAGCAGGACCAGCTCCCGCAGGGCTTCGTCGGGGCTGCGGTTGCCGAAGACGCAAATGGGGACTGCGGGGGTCCTGTCCCCGAAGATTTTGGCCTTGTACTCCGGCATCAGCTTGTTGGGCAGCCGTCCGGCGTAGACGGGAGAAGCCATCACCAGCAGGTCGTCCGGCCCAAAGCGGTACTCGCTCTGCCGGTTTTCCGGCCTGGTGAAGTCCATAAACTCCGGCTCCAGCCCCAGAGCTTGGGCCAGGCCGCCGGCCGCCAGCCGGACAATCTTCTCCGTGCCCCCGGTAGGGCTGAAATAGAGGACGCAGATTCGTTTTATGTTCATACTACAGTCTCCTCGTAATATATTTGGGTCGGTAAAGCAGTTGTCAGGATACTATAACAGCGGGTGGAAATTGTCAACCCTTTATCTGGCACCCAAAATCTTTTTCAGGCCGCTGACGCCGTAGCTCTTGCCGTCGGAGATGGGCAGCCACAGAACCTTATCAATCAATGGGCTGTCCGCAAAGAGGATGGAGAACAGCTGATACATGAACTCGTCGGACACCAGAGCCACCGTGCGGCAGTCAGTCCAGAGGTGCCGGCAGTAGTACTCCAGAGACTGGCGCACGCCGCCCAGGATGACCCCCTCTCCGTAGGAGAACCGCTGGTGGGGCGTCCCCTCCCCAAAGGCGTCCATCGCCCGGCAGATATACAGAGCGCGGTTAAAGCCGAATTTTTCCAGGTTCTCATAGCCCTTGCGGACCATATCCCGGTCAGGGGGCGTGCCGTCCCACTGGAGGACGGGGGAGAGGATGGTGTCCTTCTGGATGGCGTGGAACAGCTCGCCGGTGAAGTTGGAGATGATGCCGGTAATCTGCTCCCCCTGGAGGTAGGTGACATGGGTGTGGGAGCCGGGGAGGATCATGGCTAGGTCGCGGGGCGCCCCGGCGGACTGGAGCTCATCCAGCGCCCCCAGGATTTCAATCTCCTCCCCCCGCATGTTGTTGACAAAGTTGATGTCGTCGTGGACGGTTTTCAGGCCGGGGATCAGGATAATCTCCCGGTGGAAGCGGGTGTCCTCCAGGAAGGGGACCAGACTGTCGGCAAAGCCCTCCACCGTGATGGGAAGGGCCAGGTGGGGGACCTCCTTCAGGCCGTAGGCACAGGTAATCATCCCGGAGGCGTAGATGGCGGAGATATCCTCCCCCTCCAGGCCGTTGGCGGCCAGCACGCCGGTGTACAGCTCCCACAGGCCATCAATCAGCACCCGGTTGCTGCCGGCGATGGCGGAGTCTTTGGAACCCACCGCCTTCTTGGCGGTGTACCGGACAGAGAAGTCCCGGTCCAGCAGATAGGCCCGGGTGTTGGAGGTGCCGGAGTCGTAGTAGAGGATATAGTCGTTCATTTCAGCTTCTCCCTGTAGGCCCGGGCGGTGGCGGTGATCTTGTCGAAGTGGCCTTCCTTCACCAGCAGGGGGCTGACCAGGCTGCCGCCCACCCCTACGCCCACCGCGCCGGCCTGGATAAAGTCGGCGCAGTTTTCCACCGTGATGTTGCCCACCGCAGTGACGGGGATGTGCTTCAGCGGAGCCTTCACCGCCTTAACGTAGGCAGAGCCCAGCAGGCCGGCGGGGAACAGCTTGACAATATCCGCTCCGCACTGCCAGGCGAAGGCGGCTTCGGTGGGGGTCATTGCCCCGGGGATGGACACCTTGCCCAGGGCCTTGGTGGCCCGGATAACCGTCTCGTCCACGTTGGGGGAGATCATATACTCCGCCCCGGCCTGGGCAGCCAGCTCCACCTGTTCCACCGTCATCACCGTACCCGCCCCGAGACAGACGGCTTCCCCCAGCTCCGATTTGGTGGCCCGGAGGGAGGTCAGGGTATCCTCCGGGGCGGTCTGATCGAAGGTAACCTCGATGCAGCTCACCCCTCCCTCCACCAGGGCCCGGGCCAGGTCTGCGATCTGGTCGGAGGGGACGCCCCGGACGATGGCGATGATCTTCTCTTCAAAAATACGGTCCAGCACAGACTGTGCCATAGAAACATTCCTCCTTGTAAAAAGGCGGAGCGCCGTCCGGGTCTGGAGGGCGCTCCGCCGCTGTCAAATAGTATCAGTTCTTTTTCTGAAAGAGCAGGGCCTTGATTTTGCCGCCGAACAGGCTGATGAAGATGAGGAAGATGAAGAACCACGCGATGGCGGAGCTGAAGAACACGGAGGGAGAACCACCGGACTTCAGCAGGGCAGTACGGAAATTCTTCTCGGCCATGGGACCCAGGATAAGGCCCAGAATGGCGGGGCTGGTGGGCACCTTCACCTTGGCCAGGAAGTAGCCCACCACGCCGGCGATGAGCATGACCCACACGTCGAACAGGCTGTTTTTCATGGCGTAGGAGCCGATGATGCACAGCACGAAGATGGCGGGGGTAAGAATCACCTTAGGCACGCTGAGCACCTTGGTAAACAGCCGGATGCCGGCAAAGCCGAACAGACACATCAGGGTGTTGGCGATGAACATGCCCAGGAAGATGGTGTACACCAGCACCTTGTTGGTGCTGAACAGCATGGGCCCGGGGGTGAGACCCTGGATGGTCAGAGCGCCGATCATGATGGCGGTGACCGCGTCGCCGGGGACGCCCAGGGTGAGCATGGGGATCATGGCGCCGCCAGTGACGCCGTTATTGCCGCCCTCGGGGCCGGAGATGGCCTCCACAGAGCCCTTGCCGAAGAGCTCAGGCTCCTTGGCGATGGACCGGGCCACATTGTAGCCCACAAAGGAGCCGATGTCCGCGCCCGCGCCGGGGATGATGCCGATGAAGGTGCCGATCAGGCCGGTGAGGGGGGCGATGCGGATAATCTTCTTCAGGTCCTCCTTTTTGGGGAGGATGTTGGTCAGTTTTGCCTGGACCTCCTCCTCCTCAAAGATGGACTCAATGTTCTCAAAGGCCTGGCTCATGGCGAAGAGACCGATCATGATGGGAATATAATTGATGCCGTTCATGAAATTGAAATTGTCTTTGGGGGAGAAGCGGATATAGCTGGTCACGCTGTCGATGCCCACGCAGGCCACCAGAACGCCGATACAGCCGCAGATCAGGCCCTTCTCCACGTCCTCGCCGGAGATATTGCCAATGATGCACAGGCCGAATACGGCCAGCAGGAAGAACTCGGCGGAGCTGAATTTCAGGGCCAGCTTGGCCAGCAGGGGGCTGATGAGCCACAGGCAGGCCACAGACACCAGGCCGCCGATATAGCTGGACAGGGTGGCGGTGCCCAGGGCCCGGCCGGCCTCACCCTTCTGGGAGAGGGCGTAGCCGTCGATGGCGGTGGCGGCGGAGGCGGGGGTGCCGGGGGTGTGCAGCAGCACGGCGGAGATGGAGCCGCCGTAGATGGCGCCGCAGTAGATGCCCAGCAGCATCAGGATGCCCTGGGCGGCGTCCATGCCGAAGGTCATGGGCAGCAGCAGGGCCACGCCCATGGTGGCGGTCAGGCCGGGCAGCGCGCCGATGCAGATACCGGACAGCACGCCGATGGCCATATACAGAAAGACCATTGGGGTCAGACTGGTCGTAAAAATCTCAACAAATAAGCTCATAAACGTCCCTCCTCTTTTAAATAGTGAAGATGCCGAAGGTATGCACCGGCACATTCAGGACAAAGCGGAAGGCGCAGTACACCACCATAGTGATGGCGGCAGCGATAACCACGGTGATAATGGGATTCTTTTTGGCGAACCACTGGATAAAAATAAGCTCCAGAACAAAGGTGGAGATAATAAAGCCCAGGAAGGGCAGAACCAGCAGATAGAGGAACAGGATACCCATGGTGAGGTAGACCCGCCGGGTGCCGGTGGTCCACAGGTCGATTTTGGTATCCTTCTCCGGTTTCATTCTCAGGGTGCGGTAAATCAGGATGGCCGTACAGGCCAACAGGACGATAGAGATGGCGATGGGCCACAGGCCGGGGCCGGGGACGCCGGTGCCGTAATCGGCCGCCTTGGGGTAGCCGGAAGCGACAGCGATAACACCCACGCCCAGCACCGCGCAGACGGCGGCCAGTACCAGGTTGCCTTTTTTCATACGTTCTCTCCCTCTAAATCATCAGATGGAAGCCGGGGAGCGGAAGCATGTAAGCCCGCTCCCCGGCCGTTGACACGAATGGGTGCTATGGATCAGATTAGCCGATCTTCAGGTCCAGCTCCTCCACCAGGCCGGTGTACAGCTCCAGCTGCTCGCCGATCATGGTGTTGAAGGACTCGCCGTCCATGATGTCGATGACGTTGTTGGTGTTGGCCATGAACTCCTTGAAGGCGTCGGACTCGGCGGCCTCAGAGAAGATGCGGTACAGCTCGTCCACGACCTCGTCGGGGGTGGAAGCGGGCACGCCCAGGCCGCGCCAGGTACCCAGAACGGCCTCATAGCCGCACTCCTTGCAGGTGGGCACGTCGGGAATGGCCTCCAGGCGGTCGTTGGCCATAACGGCCAGAACCTTCAGGTCGCCGGACTGCACGAAGCTGTTGACCTCGGCGTAGGACACGGCCACGGCGTCGATGTGGCCGCCCAGCAGGTCGGTGATAGCGCCGTTGGCGCCGTCATAGCCCACATGGTTGAACTCGGTGCCGGCGGTCTTGGCCAGACCGGCGGCAGCCAGGTGCCAGATGGCGCCGATGCCGGAGTTGCCCACCTGAACCTTGTTGCTCTTGGAGTACTCGATGAAGTCCTCCAGGGTGTCAAAGCGGTCGTCGTCGGCCTTCACGGTGATGGCGGCGGCGGCGGAGTTGACCATCATGATGGGCTTGAACTGGGTGTAGGTCAGGCCGGCGTTGTTGCCCATGGCCTCCAGGGTGGCCAGCTCAACGGTGATCATGGTGACGATGGAGCCGTCGTTCTTGGCCTGGGCGCCGTAGAGCATGCCGGTGGCGCCGCCCGCGCCGGAGCGGTTCTCGACGGTGATGTTCTTAAAGCTGCCCTTGGCCGCATCGGCCAGGCCGCGCATAACAGCGTCGGTGCCGCCGCCCGCATCGTAGGGCACCACACAGGTGACGCTCAGACCGGACAGGTCGGTGCCGCCGGCAGTGCCGGAGCCGTTGCCGGCGTTGGAGCCATTGCCGGCATTGCTGCCGTTGGGGGTGCTCTTGGCTCCGCCGCCACAGGCGACGAGGGACAGACTCATAGCCAGAGCAAGGGCAAGTGCAGTGATTTTTTTCATACTGTTACCTCTTTTCAATAAGTTTAATATCTATTTGAACATCCGCAGGGGATGGTCAAACCGTATGTGCCCCCGTGCGGGAAACCCGCACGGAGCAAGGGGGGCGCCCCCCTTGCCTGATTCATATTCGCTGGTATAATACTATAGCTTGGCCAAATAGTCAACAAAAGTTTGACTGTCTTTGGTTATTTTGTCAGGGCCTTAACGCTGGATTCGGCCGGAACCGTCGCCGCCGGCCAGCTTCTCCACTTCGGCTACGGTGACCATATTGTAGTCGCCCTCAATGGAGTGCTTCAGGGCGGAGGCCGCCACGGCGAACTCCACCGCCGCCTGGGTGTCCTTGCCGTGCATCATGGAGTAAATCAGCCCGCCGCCGAAGGAGTCTCCGCCGCCTACCCGGTCGATGATGTGCAGCGCATACTTCTTGGAGAAGCAGTACTCATCCTTGGCCACGTTGTACAGCATGGCGGACCAGCCGTTGTCAAAGGCGGAGTGGCTCTCCCGCAGGGTGATGGCCACCTTCTCAAAGCCGAACTTGTCGGCCAGCTGCTTGGCCACGGACTTGTAGCCCTCGTGGTTGATCTCGCCGCCGTAGATGTCGGTGTTCTCGGCCTCAATGCCAAACACGTCCTTGGCGTCCTCCTCGTTGGAGATGCACACGTCCACATACTGGCACAGGTCGGTCATGGCCTCCCGGGCCT
>CANSXE010000077.1 GCA_947650875.1 uncultured Bacillota bacterium
CGGGCATGGGCTGGGCGGCCAGGCAGGCGTCCACACAGGCCTGGTCCAGGGCCAGGGGGTCGGTGGAGACGAACATGCCGATGTTGGGCAGGATGGGCACGTCGTTCTCCCCGTGGCAGTCGCAGTTGGGGGACACGTCCACGATCAGAGAGATGTGGAACTGGGGCCGGCCGTCCACCACCGCCTTGGTGTACTCCGCCATGCGGCAGTTAAGGGCCGCTTGTGCGTTGTCGTTGGTGAAGTAGATGGCGTCGAAGTTGCAGGCCCCCAAACAGCGGCCGCAGCCCACACAGTGGGCGTCGTCCACGTGCATCTTCCGGGTCTGCTCGTCAAAGACAAGTCCGCCATTGGCGCACTCCTTCTGGCACCGGCGGCAGCCCCGGCAGGCATCAGCGGCAATTTGGGGCTTGCCGCTGGCGTGCTGCTCCTTCTTCCCTGCCCGGGAGCCGCAGCCCATGCCGATGTTCTTAATGGTGCCGCCAAAGCCGGTCATCTCGTGGCCCTTAAAGTGGGTCAGGCTGATGAATACATCGGCGTCCATAATGGCCCGGCCGATCTTGGCCTTCTCCACATATTCGCCCCCATCTACGGGGACCTCCACGTCGTCGGTACCCTTTAAGCCGTCACCGATGAGGATGGGACAGCCCACGGTCAGCGGGGTAAAGCCGTTCTGCCAGGCGCACTCCAGGTGCTCCAGGGCGTTCTTCCGGCTGCCGGGGTACATGGTGTTGCAGTCAGTGAGGAAGGGCCTGCCCCCCAGCTCCTTGACCACGTCCACCACTGCACGGGCGTAGTTGGGTCGCAGATAGCTGATGTTGCCCAGCTCGCCAAAGTGCATCTTGATAGCCACAAACTTGCCGTCCAGGTCCAGTTCCTGGACGCCCGCTTTTTTCATCAGCTTTTTCAGCTTGGTGGGCAGGCCGTCGCCAAAGGCCTCTGTGTGGAAATCGGTAAAATAAACCTTTGCTTTTTCCATGATTGCCTCTCCTTCTAAGTAAATGTGGTAGAACTATATCATATGAAGTGCCCTTTAAGTCAAGAGGAAATTATGATTTTTCCCGTCTGCTCTCCAGAATCCCCGGGATGATGGCACACAGGGAGCCCACCACAATAAGGACGATGCCGGCCATCATGTTGGGGGAAATCTCCTCACCGTGGACCGCCCAGCCCAGAACGGGCGACAGAGCGGGTTTGAAAAAGTAAACCAACGACACCACGCTGGCTGGCTGGTACTCCATGGCCAGAAAGTAGGCGCAGAAGCCAATCCCCGCCACCCCCACGGATACAAAGAGGACATAGGGCAGATTTTGCAGGGTGTAGCCCGCAAAGACGGGAATGTTGGCGAAGCTCTCCAGGCCGACAGCCTGAAACAGCTGGGCCACCATCGGGATATGGGAAAGCAGGATGAACGCCAGTACGATCAGGGCGCCGAACAGGAAGCCAAAGCATGTGACCACCGCCCCGCCGAACTCCGCCACCTTCCGCTTGCCCATCACCCCATACAGGGAGAACAGCAGGGTGGACAGCAGGGCCAGGGCGGCGCCGGTCATGTTCACCCTGGTGTTCCAGGGGCTGATAATCACCACTGTGCCGATGATCTCCAGGGTCAGGGCGGCGATATGCCGGGGTTTGATAGGCTCTTTTAACAGGAAAAAGGCCAGAAACGCCACAAAAACTGGGTTACAGCTGAACATCAGCGCCGACACCGAGGAGCCGGTGTAGCTCACCGCCATCTGTAAAATGGGCATACAGAGGGCGATGCCGATAAGGCCCAGCAGGGCAAAATAGGCCATGGACTTACCGTCCAGACGCTTCCCCCGCTTTTTCAAATTGTGCAGGGCCACCGGCAGCAGGAACACAAAGCCAATGGCAAACCGGCACAATGTCAGCTGGACCGGGTTGATCTGCCCGGCGATGAATTTCAGCACCACCTCGAAGGAGGTAAACATTACCACCGCCACGGCGATATAGAAATAACCTTTCTTCATGGACCACCTCTCCCCTCTTTATTTACTTCAGCAGCTCCAGAAATTCCTCCTCGGTGAGGATGGGAATCCCCAGCTCCTGGGCCTTCCGCAGCTTGGAACCGGCCGCCTCCCCCGCCACCACATAGGTGGTTTTTTTAGACACCGAGCCGGAGGACTTGCCCCCACGGGTCTCAATCATTTCGCTGGCTTCGTCCCGGGTAAACTTTTCCAGCGTGCCGGTGAGGACAAAGGTCATGCCTTCAAACCGCCGGTCACTCCCCTGCTCCGCTGCCGTCATGTTGACGCCGGCCTCCCGCAGTCGGTCGATCAGGTGCCGGCTCTGTGGGCTGGCCATCCAGTCCAGAATATTCCGGGCGGTGATCTCCCCGATGTCGTCCACGGCGGTGAGCTCCTCCAGCGTGGCATTTTGCAGGTTTTCCAGTGTCTGGAACCGGGCGGCCAGAATTTTGCCCGCCTTCTGCCCCACCTGGCGGATGCCAAAGGCGTAAATCAGCCGGGACAGGTCCTGCTCTTTGGACTTCTCCAGGGCGGCCAGCAGCTTTTTGGCGGACCGCTTGCCCATCCGCTCCAGCTGGGCCACATCCTCCTCATTTAAGAAATACAGGTCCCCTGGGGTCTTGACCAGCTGGGCATTGACCAGATTCTCCACCACGGCGATACCGAGACCTTCGATGTCCATGGCGTCCCGGCTGGCAAAGTGGGCCAGATTGCGCAGCAGCTGGGCGGGGCACTCCGCCCCGGTGCAGCGGATGTGGGCTCCGTCCTCGTCCCGTTCTACGGCCGCCCCGCATACCGGGCAGGTTTTGGGCAAAAACCAGGGCTGTGTCCCCTCCGGCCGCTTGTCCTCCACCACGGACAGCACCTCAGGGATGATCTCCCCCGCCTTGCGCACCAGAACGGTGTCCCCAATACGGATGTCCTTCTCAGTGATAAAGTCCTGGTTGTGGAGAGTGGCATTGGTGACGGTAGTGCCCGCTAGACGGACGGGAGTGAGTACCGCCTTGGGGGTGAGTACCCCGGTGCGCCCCACCTGAATCACGATGTCCACCACCTGGGCCGGTTTGACCTCCGGAGGGTATTTATAGGCGGCGGCCCAGCGGGGGAATTTAGCTGTAGAGCCAAGCGCCGCACGCTGTGACAGGTTATTTACCTTTACAACTGCACCGTCAATATCGAAGGGAAAGGTCTCTCTGGTCTCCCCAATTTCGGTGATACGCTCCGTAACCTGAGATACTTGGGCACAGCTGTAATGTGATATCACTTTAAAGCCTTTGTTCTGCAAGTAGTCCAGCGTCTCCAGGTGGGTGGAAAATTCCTCCTGGGGCCACTGGATGTTAAACACCGCAATGTCCAGCCTTCGGGCGGCGGCCACCTTGGGGTCCAGCTGGCGCAGGGAACCGGCGGCGGCGTTCCGGGGGTTGGCGAACAGGGCTTCTCCCCTGCGCTCGCGCTCCTCGTTTAGGGCGTGGAACACCTTTTTGGGCATGTACACCTCTCCCCGGACGATAAGCCGGGGCGGAGCATCGGGAATTTTCAGGGGGATGGACCGGACGGTGCGCAGATTTTCGGTGACGTCTTCCCCCACCTGTCCGTCGCCCCGGGTGGCACCCCGGACAAAGAGACCGTCCTCATACTCCAGAGCCACTGACAGGCCGTCCACCTTGGGCTCCACCACATACTCCGCTTCGGGGACGACCCCCTTTACCCGCTGGTCAAAGGCCTCCAGCTCCTGGAAATCAAACACGTCCTGGAGGGACTCCAAAGGCACTTGGTGGCGCACCTGGGTGAAGGCATCCAGGGGCTGTCCGCCCACACGCTGGGTGGGTGAATCGGGGGTGACGGTCTCCGGATGGGCCGTCTCCAGCTCCTCCAGGCGGCGGAGCTTGTGGTCGTAGTCGTAGTCGGACATGGTGGGCTTGTCCAGCACATAGTACTCATAGCCCGCCTGGGTAAGCTCACGGCGCAGGGCTTCGATTTCGGTAAAATCATCCACGATAGTATCCTCCTCTGGGTTGACATTGGAACTTTTCGATAAAATTGGGGAAAACAGCCCGCAGCAGGCAGAACACCCAGAAGCCGGCCAAAGCCCCGGTGGTGTTGAGAATCACGTCGTCAATGTCGGTGCTGCGACCGATGAAAAACTGGATAAACTCGATGGTGAAAGAGGAACAGAAGCCCGCCAGCAGGGATTTCCACCACCGCCATTTCCGCCACAGCAGGGCTGGGAAAAAGCCGATGGGCATAAACATGATAATGTTGCCCAGCAGCATGAACAGCCCCCAGTAACTCATATGATCCAGCGCGCGGCGAATTTCCTGAAAAGGGGTCAGCATATTAGGCAGATAGTCCAAGCCGCTCACGGTCTGCTCCCAGGTGGGATAGAAGCTGAAAAACGAGACCCCATCATTCCATCCTCGGCCGAAGGAAATGACATAGGACCAAATATTGGCAGGAAACAGAGTAAGCGCCGCCAGCCCGGCGCAAAATACCACAAACAGGACCAGTGCGGTCTCCCGGCGGGCGGAGCTGACCAGATTCAGCTCGCTCAGCCGCTTTTTTCGTATGGGACGCAGGAGCATCAGAATTGCCAGAGCACTCAGGCCCAGCGGAATCATCTGCGTCACATATCTCCACACGTCCTGCGCCACTTCCAACATGCGTGTCCTCTCCTTTGTTCATTGCTGTCCTAACTGTAAATAGGTATCCGGCACCTTGCCCACGATTACCGTCTCAGCCACACACAGCCGGGTGTGGAGGGCGGTCTCCACCTCCCCGCCGGGGAGCAGCAGGGTCATGGGGACGTCCACCTCCAGCCAGATGCGGTGGAGGGTCTGATTCACCCCGGCGGAGGTGAGCTGGCTGTCGAATTCTGCCCGCACTGTGCCCACCGTCATAGATTTGGCTTTCAGCGTCGGACCTTTGGCCCACAGGGGCTCCAGGTCAAAGAGACTGCCCAGGGGCACCTGGACGTCGGACACGTCCACCCCCTCCAGGGTCTCCAGGATAGCGGCGGTGAGCTCCGACCGGAGCAGGTTCATCCGGGCCATATCGGTGGTCAGAGCGGTGATGGCGCCCCCCTCGTCCCGCTGGATGGTGACAAAATCGACGTAGCTCACTTGACGGGCGGCCAGGTCGGCGGTGACGGCGTTTTCCACCACGGAAGTCATTTTGTTCTGGGCCTGGGCGGCGGCAATCTCCGCCACTACCGGGCGCAGCTTGTTTTCCAGCAGGGCAATCACTGTCCCCGCTACCACTAGGGCCACCGACAGGGTAATGAGCGCCGGAGGTATCCTCAGCCCGGGGCCGGGGCCCGTCCACACCGGCCGCCGGCGGCTTGGCGGTCTCCGCACATACCGCACCAGTTCCCGCCGCCATGGACGCATTACCCTCACCCCCTATGGGTCAGGATATTCCAGAGTGGGCTTGGCCTATACAGGTTTAATTAAATGGTGCTCAAAAAAGGTCTCAAAAGTATTCGCAGCGCCGCCATGCTCAACGATTCTTCCATCTATCACTTTGTCAATATCTACTCCTGTAACCTCCAAAACTTGATTCGTAGGTGTTATTCCAGCAAAATTCCCTTTGTGTGTTCCCCTCATGACAAATTCTGAAATAACATAATCATCTGCTGTATATTGACGAATAATTTTCATGGTGTAGTCGGGATAAGTTTCTCTCAATGCCAAAAGATGTCGTTTCATTCCGTCTATCCCCATAAAAATTTCTTTTTCCCCGGTTCTCAGCACACAATCCTCCGAAACGTATTTGAAAAGTTCATCAAGCATATTTTGGGAAACGACAACTTCATAGAAATATTTTATGATATCTTTACGATTCATTCTGACCTCCTTCCGAGGAACTTAAGAGCTGCCGCCCAGCAGCTCCTGCACCGCCAGCAGGACGCCCAACTTGCCAGATTCAAAGGTCAAACCGCCCTGGAGGTAGACGGTGTAGGGCTCCCGCATGGGGGCGTCGGCGGACAACTCGATGGACGCCCCCTGGATGAAGGCCCCCGCCGCCATGATGACCTGGCAGTCGTACCCCGGCATATCCCAGGGCTCCGGGGTGACATAGGAGTCCACCGGCGCGCCGAACTGGATGCCCTTACAGAACTTTTTCAGGGCTTTCGGCTCCCGCATGTGGATCATCTGGATGATATCGTGGCGGACCGCCGAGGAGTGGGGCTGGGTCTCGTAGCCCAGCAGCTCCATCACCTTGGCGGCAAAGACGGCGGTTTTCACCGCCTGGGCCACCGTGTGGGGAGCCAGGAACAGCCCCTGGTAGAGCAGCCGGTTTTGGCCCAGAGTACACCCGCACTCCCCGCCGATGCCAGGCACGGTGAGCCGCATGGCGGCTCCCTCCACCAGGTCCCGCCGCCCGGCGATGTAGCCTCCGGTGGGGGCCAGGCCGCCGCCGGGGTTTTTTATCAGAGATCCCACCACCAGGTCGGCCCCCATATGGGTGGGCTCCAGGGTCTCCACAAACTCGCCATAGCAGTTGTCCACCAGAATGGCGGCGCTGGGATTGGCCGCTTTGATCACGCGGCACATCTCCCCGATCTCCTCCACCGACAGAGACGCCCGGGTGGAGTAGCCCTTGGACCGCTGGATGAGCACCGCCTTCACCCGGGGGTCTGCGGCGGCTCTGGCCATTCCGTCCAAGTCTGGCTTGTTGTCAAGGAGTTCTACTTGCCTATACTCCACGCCGTAGTCCTTCAGGGAGCCGGGGCCCTTATCCACCGCCCCCACTACCCCCAACAGAGTATCATAGGGCGCACCTACAGCGGAGAGCAACACATCCCCCGCTTTTAAGGCCCCAAACAGGGCGCAGGCGATGGCATGGGTGCCGTTGACAAACTGAATGCGTACCAGCGCGCTCTCGGTGCCGAAGAGGTCGGCGTAAATTTCATCTAATTTGTCCCGGCCCAGGTCATCGTAGCCATAGCCAGTGGTACCGGCAAAATAGCCGTCGGCTACCCGGTGCTTTTGAAAAGCGGACAGCACACGCTGGGTGTTTTCCTGGGCGATGGCGTCGATCCGGGCAAATTCCTCTGTCAGCTGCCCCTGAGCCTGATCGCCCAGAGCCCTGACACGGTCGTTTATCTGCATATTTATTCAGTCCCATCCATTTTGTTCGATTGGCATCTGTAGGGGCGGATTATATCCGTCCCTGGAAATAGATTATAGTTCGTTCACCAGCTGCTTAAACACCTTGCCCCGTTCCATAAAGTTTTTGAACCGGTCGAAGGCAGCGCAGGCCGGGGACAGCACCACCACATCCCCCTCCCGAGCAATTTCCCTGGCAGCGGATACAGCGGCGGCCAGGTCCTCCGTCTCGATCAGCTTCAAATCGCTCTCAGTGTAGCCCTCGGCTTCTTCCACCGCCTTCTTAATGGCGGCGGCGGTGTCTCCAGTGAGAATCAGAGCTTTCACCTGCCGGACAATCTCCACCCCAAGCTGCGTAAAAGGAACTCCTTTATCATATCCGCCGGCAATCAAAATCAGCTTCTGCTCAAAAGAGTCCAGGCAGGCCATGGTGCGGGTGGGACTGGTACCGATGGAGTCGTTGTAGTAGCGGACCCCGTCCAGCTCTCGCACCAGCTCGATGCGGTGCTCCACCCCGGTAAACCGCTGGGCCACCGCACGAACACACTTATCGGGGACAATGCCGTCTACTGCGGCGATAGCTGCCATGTAATTTTCAATGTTGTGGACACCTGGAATCTGGATGTCCGACAGTGGCAGTACCTCCCGGCTGCCCATGCGGTTGGTCAGCCAGATGGCGCCGTCCCGGAGGTACACCCCCTCCTCCAGTCTCTGCTTGCGGCTGAACAGCATTGCCTGACCTACAGCCGCCTTGGCCAGGGAGCGGGTGATATCGTTGTCATAGTTGAAGATGGCCCGGTCCTCCGGCTTTTGATGACAGAAGATATTCAGCTTGGCGCTTGTATACTCCTCCATGGTGTGGTGATAGTCCAGGTGATTGGGGGACAGGTTGGTGAACACCGCCACATTGGGGCTGCGGTCCATGCTCATCAGCTGGAAGGAGGACAGCTCCACCAC
>CANSXE010000078.1 GCA_947650875.1 uncultured Bacillota bacterium
GCAGCTCATAAAGAATCGCCTGCTGTGTATCTTTGCGGTCTTTTTCAGTTCCCATGCTGTTCACCCCTTTGGTATTTGTATACATTATAACACAATCGTGACAGAGAAAACAAGAGCGTTTTAAACTTTGCTCACACCCGTCTCATAAATTCAGGAAGGCTGTGGAATGCAGGGCAGGGTCAGAACTCCTGCCCTGCTTATGATACAGATATGAGTTTTTTTGTTTCCCCTATTCTAATTTCTTCAAAAATCTGCTATAATCAAACGATACAACGATCTTGATTTTGGAGGGCCTATGGAACGACTGGAGAAACTGCTGAGAGAGCGCTGTCCCGAAATGGAGCTGCGGGTGAACGAGCCCATGTCGAAGCACACCACCTTCCGCATCGGCGGCCCGGCGGCCCTGATGGCCCTGCCCAAGTCGGTGAGCGAGACAAAAACGGTATTGAGAGCCGCCCATGAGCTGGGAATCGAGCCCTTTTTCCTGGGCAACGGCTCCAATCTGCTGGTGGCGGACGAGGGATATCCCGGCTTTGTGATGAAACTGAGCGGCCGTTATTCTGTAGACGAACTGAACCGGGTTTGGGAGACCAACCGCCTGCTGATGACCGGCGGCGCTGTTCTGCTGTCTTCGCTGTCAGGCTGTGCCCTGGGACGGAATCTCACCGGACTGGAATTTGCCAGCGGCATCCCTGGCAGCGTGGGCGGAGCGGTCACCATGAACGCCGGGGCCTACAGCGGGGAGATGGCCCAGGTGCTGGAGTCGGTCACCTTTCTGGACGAGACGGGGGAGGTCTGTACCCTGCCCGCTTCGGCGTGCGGCTTCGGCTACCGGAAAAGCATCTTCTCTGACCGGAAATGCCTGATTTTGAAGGCCTGTTTCCATCTGGAACAGGGGGACCCGGCGGCCATCAAGGCCCGCATGGAGGAGCTGGCCGCCAAACGGAAGAAGAAACAGCCCCTGGAGTACCCCAGCGCCGGGTCCATGTTCAAGCGCCCCCCGGGACACTTTGCCGCCGCCCTCATCGACCAGTGCGGCCTGAAGGGGCTCACCGTGGGCGGAGCCCAGGTGTCGGAAAAGCACGCCGGCTTTGTGGTCAACCGGGGGGGCGCCACCTGCGCTGACGTCCTGGCGCTGGTGGACCAGGTGAAGGAGGAAGTCCTCCGGCAGACCGGCGTGGAGCTGGAGATGGAGGTCAAGGTGCTGAGATGACCTGCAGGGGCGGCGCCGAGACCGCCCTCTACATCATGCAACATTGCAAAAGAGAGTGATATCATGGAATTTGTGATAATCTCCGGCTTGTCCGGAGCTGGAAAGAGCAAAGCGGCATCCTTCATGGAGGACATGGACTACTTCTGTGTGGACAATCTGCCTGCCCCCCTTATCCCCAAGTTTGCCGAGCTGGGCATGGCGGGCTCCGGGGAGTACGACCGGGTGGCTCTGGTCACCGACGTCCGGGCGGGCACCAATTTCGACGGTCTCTTTCAGGCCCTGGACGCTCTGGAGCAAATGAAGTGCGCCTACCGCATCCTCTTTATGGACGCGGCCGACGAGACCATCATCAAGCGCTACAAGGAGACCCGCCGCGCCCACCCCCTGGCGGAGGACGCCGACAGCCTGGAGGGGGCCATCGCCCTGGAGCGGAAGATGCTGGCCCCCCTGCGGGCGCGGGCGGACAAGATTGTAAACACCACCAACCTGTCCACCGCCAAGCTGAAGGGGGTCCTTCGCCAGATGTTCGGTCGGGCGGGCACGTCGGAGGGCCGGATGGAGGTGCGGGTGACCTCCTTCGGCTTCAAGCACGGGGTGCCCATGGAGGCCGACCTGATTTTCGACGCCCGCTTCCTGCCCAACCCCTTCTACGTCACCGAGCTGCGCCCCCTCACCGGCCTGGACGCCGGGGTGCGGGACTACGTCTTTCAAAACGGCCAGGGGGAGGAATTTCTCAAGCGGCTGTGGGAGCTGGTGGGCTGGCTCCTCCCCCGATATGAGGAGGAGGGCAAGACCTCCCTGGTCATCTCCATAGGCTGCACCGGCGGGCACCACCGCTCTGTTGCCATCGCCCACGCTCTGGGGGAGAAAATCAAGGCCCAGGGCTGGCCGGTGGCGGAGAGCCACCGGGATTTAGGGCGAAATTGAGGAGGGGGTCCCATGGAACTTGATCAACTGTATGAGAGTATCCAAAATTTGAAGTCCAAAGGTGCAGTGGCCGACACCTACGGCGGGACCGGCGATCCGGACGACCCGGACGGTGGTGTCCTCAGCGAGTTTATAGAGTATATCAATGTCTGGCACACCCAAAACCGGCCGGACTGGCTGGAGGCCCTTTACCAGGTGCTGGCCTGGCAGTTTGAGACCTTCCACGAGGGGGCGGACAGCTATTATGAGAACTTCTACGGCGATTCTCCCCGGGCAATCCAGGTAAAAACGGCGGATTTCCTGGAGGAGAACGGGTATTTGGAGCTTGCGGCTCCATACCGCCAGGGAATGGACTCCACAGTTCAAGGCATTTACGAGTGGATGGATGAACACCTGGAAACCGTGTGGCGGTTCTGCCTGGACATTTTGGAGAAGCACAGATCAGACTGGCCGGAGCCGGAAGAAAGGAATGAAAATGGCTGAATCTTACCCCACCCTCCACCAGTGGGAGCGGGGGCCCAAGATCGTCGCCATCGGCGGCGGGACGGGGCTGTCCACCATGCTGCGGGGGCTGAAAAAATACACCAGAAACCTCACCGCCATCGTCACGGTGGCGGACAACGGCGGCGGCTCCGGGATGCTCCGCCAGGACCTGGGGATGCCCCCGCCGGGGGACATCCGCCACTGCATGGAGTCCCTGGCCAACACCGAGCCCATTATGGAGAAGCTGCTCACCTACCGCTTCACCGAAGGGGTGCTCGCCGGCCAGTCCTTCGGCAACCTGATTCTGGCTGCCCTCAATGGGGTGACCGGCTCCTTTGAAACGGCGGTGGCTGAGATGAGCCACGTGCTGGCCATCACCGGCCGGGTGGTGCCGGTGACCAGCGCCGATGTCCAGCTGGAGGCCGTCTTTGAGAACGGCGCCCGGGTGGTGGGGGAGTCCCAGATCGCCGCCTGCAAGAAGGAGCAGGACTGCCGTATCCACCACGTGGCCCTGATTCCCGACCACCCCCGGGCCACCCCGGCGGCCATTGCGGCCATCGGGGAGGCCGACCTGATCCTGATGGGGCCGGGGAGCCTGTACACCAGTATCATCCCCAACCTGCTGGTGGAGGGGGTGGCCCATGCGGTGGCCCAGGCGGACGCCCCCAAGCTGTATATCTGCAACATCATGACCCAGGACGGGGAGACGGAGGGGTACACCGCCGCCGACCACCTGGAGGCCCTGCTGGCCCACGGGGAGCCGGGGCTGGTGGACCTGTGTCTGGCCAACACCGCCCCGGTGCGGCCGGGACTGCTGGAGAAGTACCGGGTGGAGGACGCCGTCCCCCTGACGGTGGACCGGGAGCGGGTGGCGGCGATGGGTCTGGAGCTGGTGGAGCGGCCTGTGGCTTCAGAGGAGGGCAACTACGCCCGCCACGACCCGGATAAGCTGGCCCAGGCGGTGCTGGACATCTACCGCAGCCGGGCGGTGCGCATCTTCCACGGGGCCCGGCGCTACATACTGGAGGATTGAACATGTCTTTTTCGGTGGACGTGAAAACCGAGCTGTGCCGGGCTCCCCTGAGCCGGAAGTGCTGCGCCCAGGCGGAAGCCTACGGCGTGCTGCTCTACTGCAACACCTTCCACGCCGCCCAGGCCCGGATCGTGACCGAAAACGGGGCCTTTGCCCAGCGCTTGCCCCTGCTGTTTAAAAAGGCCTTCCGCCTCACCTTCGACAGCCTGCCCCAGGGTGGCGGCAAGCAGGTCTTTGAGGTCCTGGAGCCAGATAAGCTGGCGGCGCTGCACCAGACCTTCGGCACAGACTCCAGGGCGGTAGCCCTCCACGTCAACTTCGCCATGCTGGAGGAGAGCTGCTGCCGCGCCGCCTTCCTACGGGGGGCCTTTCTGGCCGGAGGGTCGGTCACCGACCCCCGGAAGGGCTACCACCTGGAGCTGGCCACCTCTCACCACAGCGTGAGCCGGGAGGTGCTGGCCCTGATGCGGGAGCTGGACCAGGAGCCCAAGTCCGCCCAGCGCAAGGGCAACGCGGTGATCTACTTTAAGCAGAGCGAAAAAATAGAGGACTTTCTCACCTGCGTTGGCGCGCCTCTGGCCGCCATGGAGGTGATGAACGCCAAACTGGAGCGGGACCTGCGGGGCAAGGTGAACCGCCGGGTGAACTGCGACGCCGCCAACCTGGACAAGGCGGTGGAGGCCGCCATGTCCCAAGTGGAGGCCATCCGCCGGCTGGAGAAGGCGGGAACCCTCATCACCCTGCCGGACAAGCTCCGGGAGGCCGCTGCCCTCCGCCTGGCCCACCCCGAGGACACCCTGGCCCAGCTGGCCCAGCGGTGCGACCCGCCTATCACCAAATCGGCCCTCAACCACCGCCTGCGCAAGCTGGTGGAGCTGGGGAGAGAGACGTAGGGGGCTGGCAATGAGTACAGCAGAAAAAATTGTTGTAAGGCTGTCAATGATCCTTTTTTGCTTGTTTTTGCTGTTCATGGTTGTAATGATTCCTTTTAACCTCTGGCGTAATCCGAAGCCTGACAGGGTTTTGTCCCGCATGGAGCGCCGTGACCCTGAAGCGGCGCAGGAAATCCTGGATAGCTACGGGGAGGAACTGGAAACGGTCGTTGCGGCAACAGCGCTTTTAGAGCCTGGCGAGAGATATGGCTATGCCCTTAATTGTACCAACGAGTACAGCGTTGCCGACTATTATGAGGAGGAGCTTCAAAAGATGCCCCAAGGGTTGGCGGATGCCTTGCGGCAAATGGAACGGAAGTTTCCGGAATGCCAGGAGAATCTTGAACTGTGTCAAGGGCAGATTGGCGTTTGGCTGACGAATGACGGCGGCGGATTTTCCATTCTTTGTTACCCGGGAGGAAATCTGATAAGCTATTCGATGATCGACAATGAGGAAGGGACCCGCTGTCTGGACATGGGCGACGGCTGGGAGCTTCAAATGTACTATGCGCCGAAAGGGTGACGGGCGGCCACAGGCCGCCCCTACAGAGAAAGATAAAAGGAGAAAACAGCTATGGTTAACTGCACCTTCCGCCCCGCCGCTCCCGGGGACGAGGAACTGATTTTAAGCTTTATCCGCGCCCTGGCGGACTACGAGCACATGTCCGACCAGGTGGTGGCCACCCCGGAGCTTCTGCGGGAGTGGATTTTCGAGAAGAAAAAGGCGGAGGTCATTTTTGCCGAGGCCGGAGGGAAAGCGGTGGGATTCGCCCTGTTTTTCCACAACTTCTCCACCTTCCTGGGCCGGGCGGGGGTCTACCTGGAGGACCTGTTTGTCCTCCCCGAGGAGCGGGGCCGGGGCTACGGCAAGGCTCTGGTCAAGGAGCTGGCCCGCATCGCCGTGGAGCGGGGCTGCGGCCGGCTGGAGTGGGCGTGCCTGGACTGGAACCAGCCCTCTATCGACTTCTACACCAAGAAAATGCACGCCGTCCCCATGGACGAGTGGACGGTGTACCGCCTGACCGGGGAGACACTGAGAGAGGCCGCACAGCCCGAGTAGGAGTGCCCAAAAGCCCCCCTTGCCAAAGGGGGGAGGGCCACGAAGTGGCGGGGGGATTCCGTTAATAGAGGTGTATTTGTAGAATGGAATCCCCCAGTCACCGCCTTCGGCGGTGCCAGCCCCCTTTAGCAAGGGGGCCTTGCCACCTGCGGGCGGGACGAGGGGGGATACCATGCCCAAACGCTATGAATTTCACAGCAAGCTGTCCCCAGAGGAGATTTTTGTCCGGATTGCAGCAAGGACCGGCTGGGATAACTCAAAATGGGGCGGAACCTTTTACCGGAAATGGATTGAGTATGGGAAAACGGGAAATTCCGGTTTCTTTCTGGATGTGGTTGGTGAGCGGGGTATCAACCTTAGAAAAAGAAAGACGCATCTCTTTGAGGGAACGGTAGAGGAACAGGGCGAGGGGAGCGTTATCAGAGGGAACGCTTCTGACTGTTGGCACAGCGGGATATTTAAGCTGTTGTTTCTCCTGCTTTTGGGCGATATGCTCTGGAAAGGCCTGCTCATGGGATGGGCACTAGAGGATTTTATTTCGGAAGTAATACTTGCCGGTGTGGCTGTTATTGTGATGTGGCTGGCGTGGTATATGTGGTATGATACGCTAAAGAACAGGGTTTTGAGTTTTATAGAAGAAAACCTGTTGGAGTAATAGAAAGAGAGGAGTAGTCCTATGTCCTTTGTCCACTTACACCTGCACACAGAATTTTCCCTGCTGGACGGCGCCTGCCGCATCAAAAAGCTGGTGGAGCGGGTAAAGGACCTGGGCCAGGAGGCGGTGGCCATCACCGACCACGGCTGCATGTACGGGGTGATCGACTTCTACCGGGCCTGCAAGGCGGCGGGAGTGAAGCCCATCATCGGCTGCGAGGTCTATGTGGCCCCCCGGGGGCGGACCCGGTTCCAGAAGGTCCACGAGTACGACTCCCGCTACAACCACCTGGTCCTCCTGTGCCGGAACGAGGAGGGCTACCGCAATCTGTCCTATATGGTGTCCAAGGGCTATCTGGAGGGCTTTTACATCAAGCCACGGATCGACCTGGACCTGCTGCGGGAGCACACCGGCGGCCTGATCGCCTGTTCCGCCTGTATGTCCGGGGAGGTCTCCCGGCTGCTGCTGGGGGGGGAGTATGACAAGGCCAAGGAAGTGGCACTGGAGATGCGCGCCCTCTTCGGGGAGGATGGCTACTACCTGGAGCTCCAGGACCACGGAATCGCGGCACAGAAGCAGGTGAACGCGTCCCTCGTCCGCCTCAGCCAGGAGACGGGCATCCCCCTCATTGCCACCAACGACGCCCACTATCTCCGCCGGGAGGACGCGGAGATGCAGGACATCCTCATGTGCATCCAGACGGGCAAGACCCTGGACGAGCCCAACCGGATGCGCTTTGAGACCCGGGAATTCTTCGTCAAGTCGGAGACGGAGATGGCCGCCCTCTTCCCCGATCACCCCGAAGCCATTACCAACACCGCCAAAATCGCGGACTTGTGCAATGTGGACTTCGAGTTCGGCAAATACCACCTGCCCCTGTTTCAGCTCCCCAAGGGCTGGACCGACGGGGACGCCTATTTTGAAAAGCTCTGTCTGGACGGCTTCACCTGGCGCTACCCCGCCCAGCCCCCGGAGTACTTAAAACAACTCCGCTACGAGATGGACATGATCCGCAAGATGGGCTTTGTGGACTACTTCCTCATTGTCTCCGACTTCATCGGCTACGCCAAGGGAAACGGCATCCCGGTGGGGCCGGGCCGTGGGTCGGCGGCGGGGTCCATGGTGGCCTACTGCCTGAACATCACCAACGTGGACCCCATGGAGTACG
>CANSXE010000079.1 GCA_947650875.1 uncultured Bacillota bacterium
AGAAGAACATCGACACCGGCATGGGCCTGGAGCGGCTGGCCTGCGTCTGCCAGGGTGTGGCCTCCCTCTTTGACGTGGACACTGTGATGAACATCACCAACAAGGTCAGCGAGATCACCCACGCCCACTACGGAGAGTCGAAAGAGAAAGACGTATCCCTCCGTGTTATCACCGACCACATTCGCTCCGCCACCTTTATGATCTGCGACGGCGTCCTCCCCTCCAATGAGGGCCGGGGCTACGTCCTGCGCCGCCTGCTCCGCCGGGCCGCCCGCCATGGCAAGCTGCTGGGGGTCAACGAGCCCTTCCTGTACACCGTGTGCGACACCGTCGTCCATGAGAACGAGGGCCACTACCCCGAGCTGCGGGAGCGGCAGGACTATATCACCAAGGTCATCCGGGTAGAGGAGGAGAACTTCGCCAAGACCATCGACGGCGGCATCAAAATCTTCAACGAGATGCTGAACGGCCACCAGGAGAAGGGGGAAAAGACCTTCTCCGGGGCGGACGCCTTCAAGCTCTACGACACCTACGGCTTCCCCGTGGACCTGACCCTGGAGATGGTGGAGGAGCAGGGCATGACCCTGGACGAGACGGAGTTCCACAAGCTGATGGAGGAGCAGCGCCAGCGGGCCCGGAAGGCCCGGGAGGCCCTGGGCGACCTGGGCTGGGCCGGCGTGGAGTTCGGCAAGGAGGTGCCCGCCACCGAGTTTGTGGGCTACACCGAGGACACGGTCAGAGACGCCAGAGTGGTGGCCATTGTCGTAGAAGGAGAGCTGGTGGACGAGATCATGGGCGGCGGAGAGGCCATTGTGGTGCTGGACAAGACCCCCTTCTACGCCGAGATGGGCGGCCAGGTGGCCGACCACGGCACAATTACCCATGACAGCGGACGCGGGATGCTGTTTGAGGTCACCGACGTGCAGAAGAACAAGGGTGGCAAGTATATGCACTACGGCAAGTTGATGGAGGGCTCCATCAAGGTGGGAGACACCGTGTACGCCTCCATCGACAAGGAGCGCCGTCAGGCCGTCATGCGTGCCCACTCTGCCACCCACCTGCTGGACGCCGCCCTGCGCAAGGTGCTGGGCGACCACGTCCACCAGTCCGGCTCTCTGGTGGAGCCCGACCGGGTGCGCTTCGACTTCACCCACTTCTCCGCCATGACTCCCGAGGAGCTGGCCCGGGTGAGCGCCATGGTCAACGACATGGTGCTCATGGGCAGCGACGTGCGTACCGAGGTGCTCCCCATTGAGGAGGCCAAGAAGAAGGGAGCCATTGCCCTCTTTGGCGAGAAGTACGGCGACACTGTCCGAGTGGTGGAAATGGGCGACGGCTTCTCCGTGGAGTTCTGCGGCGGCACCCATCTGGACAACACCGCCAAGGTGGGGGTGTTCCACATCACCAGCGAGTTCTCCGTGGCCTCCGGCGTGCGCCGTATCGAGGCCACCACCGGCCGGGTGTCGCTGGAGACCATGAACCGCAATCAGGAGCTGATTTTCCGGGCCGCCGCCGCCTTGAAGGCCAAGCCCGGCGAGCTCCAGGAGAAGGCAGAAGCCGCCATGGCCGAGATGAAGGCCCTGCGTCAGCGCATCGACAAGCTGCTGGCCAAGGAGGCCGCCGGCGAGACTGACCGCATCCTCTTCGGCGCCCATGAGCTGGGCGGTCTGAAGGTGATTACCGCCACCGTCCCCGAGGCTGACGGCGCCCGCCTGCGTCAGATGGGGGATATCCTCAAGGACCGGGAGCCCAACGTGGTGGCCGTGCTGGCCGCCGTCAGCGGGGAGAAGATCACCTTCCTGTGCGTCTGCGGCAAGGAAGCCGTGAAGAAGGGGATTAAAGCCGGGGATATCATCAAGCAGGTGTCCGCCATCGCCGGCGGCTCCGGCGGCGGCAAGCCCGACTCCGCCATGGGCGGCGGCAAGGACCCGCTGATGGTGGACAACGCTCTGGCTATGGTGGACAATGTGGTGTCTATGAAGCTGGGGCTATAAGGAAGTATACAATATGAGCGATATGGCTTGGGAGTACCGCATGACCTTATCTGAACAGAAGGATGAGCGAGGCGTCGTTTCGGTCGATGAACAGCTTCGGGTATTACAGAAGTTTGGATTTACGCTTTCAGAACAGACAGTTTTGGCAATGCGCGAACTTTGGGAAGAGTGGGAAAAAGAGGGAAGTTGGGGACGTGAATATTCTCTTCCCCTGTATCTGGATGGATGCGGCGATTACAACTATGAAAACTACACCTGGACGCCTTCCTCCAGCCAGATTTACGCCTATGACTGCGAGTTTTTCGTCGTGGAGGGCATGTATCGGATTTACCTTCAAGGGCTGCAGTCTATCTCTGAGGGAGAACTGACCTTCACCGATATCACGACAGACTATAGCAAAGCAAATTTCGAGAATCGGGGCGGAACGGTGGATGTCCGTTTCAAGCTGAATGGAAAAGAATGTCGTTTTGAAGCGGAATTTATGGGCGACTGGCTGGATACACACATCCGGAACGAGGTGAACCGCTGTCTGGAGGAGCTTGATGTAGAAAAGCGTTTCTATGCCACAGACTGCGACCAGGGTGAAATCATTTTCTTCTGTACCGAAAAATGGGCCAGGGAGTTTGAATCGGCTACCCTGTGCTATATGAGCGACAAGGTAAACTATTGAGTTCGCCTGTGAAAGGAGGATGTTTGATGCTTCCCCAGGACCCCATCATTCTACTCAGCTATGTCAACACCAAGCTCCGGGACGAGTATTCCAGCCTGGACGCCCTGTGCGACGACCTGGACGCCGACCGGGAGGAGCTGGTCCGCAGGCTGGAGACCGTGGGTTATACCTACGACGAGGACAAAAACCGTTTTCTGTAAGGAGGAAACGCCATGGGACTGTTCGACAAATTGAAGAAACCTAAGGAGCCCCAGCGGGTGAAGGGGGCGGCGATGCTGTTCTGCCCGGAGCCCGACCCCAAAAAGGCGCTGGACCGGATCGGAGAGCTGTTCCAGATCGAGACGGTGGGCGACCGGAACAACATTCATCTGACCCAGGACGACATGGAGATCATCCTGTTGGCCACCTGTCCCGAGGACGAGGGGGAGAACGGGGAATACGCCAAAAACCAGCTGGAGGGGGTGGCGGGATACGTCTACCAAAACCAGACCGGGCTGGTGGAGATCAAGCGCAACCTGTTTTACCACCTGCGCCAGTGCAAGAGCCTGATCCAGGTCGTCTACTCCTTCGACAGCGCCGGTCCGGCGGAGACCCGGGAGAAGGAAAAACAGGTGATGGAGCCCCTTCTGGAAATTACAGAGAAGCTGCAAGGGGTCATCACCTTCGGGGACGGCATGACCCTGCTGGACAGCAAGGGCCAGGTCATTCTGGACAAGGCGGGCAAGAGCGAGCTGGAGTACTACATGCCTGCCGAGGTCCCCGTCCCGGGGAGCTGGGCCAAGGACGCGCTCCCGGAGTACATAGAGCGGCGGGACCGCTCCATGGACCTGCTGCGGGACCGGCACATCTACGTCACCCCCTGGCTGCCCCTGCTTTGGGAGCGGGCGGAGGAGCCGGGCCGCACCCTGGAGGAGGTCTGCGGCCGGGCGGCAGCCCTGCTTATCGTGTCGCTGTACTCCGAGTGCCGGGTGGGGGAGCACATGTCCTATGAGGAGAGCCGGGAATTTGTGGACCCCATCATTGAGGGCTATGGGGCGGAGGGGTTCTTCTCCCCCGACGAGAAGGCCTATCTGGACGACTCCAATTCCACCGAGCAGACCCAAATCCAGTACGCCTGGCAGTATGAGAACCTGTGGGTGACGGAGTGGGCCCTGGGACTCACCAACGACCTGTTCTGGCCCACCCGCATCTGCGACGTGCCCGAGTCCGTCCGAATCATGCGGGAGTACCCCTCCATGGAGGAGCTGACGGCGGCGGCCAGACTGCGCCCCCGGAAGGAGCTGCTGGACCAGGCCGACCTGATCTACCGTCTCCACTGGGCCTGTGTGGACGCCCGGGTGATGAATATGCCCGCCCCCCAGGAGCTGGAGGAGGGCGTGGTCATGGAGCGCCACCGGGCCCTGTTCTGGCTGGCCGGCTGCGACGAGATGTGTGGCTGGGACGATGTGGATTTGTCCACCTGAATACGATAAAAGGGACAGCCCTGCGGGGCTGTCCCTTTTATCGTAAAACCTTCCTGTACTTTTTTCGTGGGCATTGACTACACAATGGTAAATGCGTATGCCAGCGACTTCTCCCCACCGGACTCCAAGACAGTGCAGAAGGGCTTATCCACAAATTTTCCGCTCTCGTTGTCCCAGGCGGCGCAGCCCTGCCAGGGCTCCATGCACAGGTAAGGGGCCCCGGGCTTAGTCCAGAAGGCGATCATGGGGAACTCACGGAAATCCAACTGCACCCCCTGACCGGTCTTCCGATG
Organism: uncultured Bacillota bacterium; assembly: GCA_947650875.1. GTDB lineage: Bacteria > Bacillota > Clostridia > Oscillospirales > Oscillospiraceae > Lawsonibacter. Next base: position 4,421 of record CANSXE010000079.1, read on the forward strand.
GATCAGAGACACCTTACCAGAGCGCAGCATACTGAAAATCACGGTGTCCATCTCCTCAAAGACACGGTAATCCAGGGCCATCCGGCTCCCGTCCAGCATGGGCTTTCTGCCGTCGTGGCGGATGATGCCCTGGGGATTGAGCAGATGGCTGTCCGCCTGCTCAGGCTCCTCAAAGAGGAGCTCGTAGTCCTCAAACCGCTCCCCCGCCTGGAGGGGGCACCGGATGGCGGTGTGAGCCCCGATACAGAAAGGCATGGGGGTTGTCCCGGTATTTTTTACGGTGAAGGCGGTGGAAAAGCCGTCCTCCAGCAGCCGGTGAGTCACTTTGAGGGAGAAGGGGAAGGGGTATTGCGTTAAGGTCTCCTCATTTTCCCGCAGCTCCAGGGTGACGAAATCCTCCCCCTGTTCCACGGGAGCAAACTCCAGCCCCCGGGCAAAGCCGTGGCGGCCCATCTCACAGGTTTTGCCGCCGATGTCCACCCGGCCGTCCTTCAGCGCCCCCACAACGGGGAACAGGATGGGGTTCTGCCCTGCCCAGAAGGCAGGGTCGCCCTGCCAGATATATTCCAGCCCCTCGCTGTCTTTCAGGGAGACCAGCTCTCCGCCCAGGCTCCGGGCCATGGCCCGCAGATCACCTTTTTTCAGCTCGAATGTCATGTCTCCGCCTCCTTATTATGAATATCCGGGCGGACCGGGACAGAGCCCGGCCCCTGCATTAAAATGCAACCTTCAGGAACAGCGCCACGCAGCACAGGATGATGGCACAGGGGACGTAGAGATACCGGCCCACGCTGTACCACTTCTGGCCCGAGGGCTTTTTCGCCCCCCGGTTGATCTCCTCCATCAGCTCCTCCCGCTTCATAATCCAGAACCAGGACAGCGCGCCCAGGGTGGCTCCGATGGGGATGATATAGATGGAGACAATGTCCATCCAGGGGCCCCACTTGAAGATGGGCTCCATATTCAGGCCGATGCCCAGGCAGATGACGCACAGGATGGCCAGCATCACCTTCCGGTTCAGCCTGGGGAAGCGGTGCAGCAGGGACTCGCCCACCGCCTCAAACATGTTTTGCAGGGAGCTGACCCCGGCGAAGACCATGGCGGTGTACAGAATCACCGCGAACAGCCGGCCCAGGGGGATGTCCTGTAAAATGTGGGGCAGGGTGACAAAGAGCAGGGAGGGCCCGGACCCCACGTCCAGCCCGTAGGCAAAGCAGGCGGGGATAATCACCAGAGCGGCCACCAGGGCGGCGATGGTGTCAAAGAGGGCGGTCTGCTTGGCCAGGGCCACCACGTCCTCCTCGGGGCTGAGGTAGGCCCCGTAGACAATCATGCCGCTGCCAGTGATGGACAGGGAGAAGAAGGCCTGACCCATGGCCCAGATCCACACCATGGGGTTGAGCAGATCGGCCCACCGGGGGGTGAACATATACTTATAGCCCTCCACGGCCCCGGGCAGGAAGGCCACCCGGACGGCCAGAATCAGGAAGATGATAAAGAACAGGGGCATCATCACCTTGTTGGACCGCTCGATGCTCCTGGCCCCCAGGAGGAGGGTAAGCAGGGTGCCCACCACCACAATCACATGGAAGGGGACCACCGAGTAGTCCGACAGGGAGAAGGACTCAAACCAGGGGCCGGGGTCCACGCTCATCAGTGAGCCGCCCACCGAGGCGGCGAAGGCCTTGAGCACATAGGCGATAATCACTGCGTAGCCCAGGGCGATGCACATGGAGCCCGCCAGGGGCAGCCAGCCCAGCAGGCCGCCCGCCGTGCCCAGGCTCTTCTTCCGGCTGGCCCAGGCCATCTCGTAGGAGCCCAGGGTGCCGGTGTGGGCCCGGCGGCCCACGGCATACTCGGCGGACAGGCCCACCGTGCCGAAGAGCATGATGAAAAACAGGTAGGCCAGCAGGAAGGCCCCGCCGCCGTTGCTGCCCATCTTGGCGGGGAAGCCCCACACGTTGGCCATGCCCACGGCCGACCCCACCGCCGACAGAACAAAACCCCAACCGCTGGAAAAACGATGTTTCTTGTTATCCATAAAAAACTCCTTTGTTTTGTGCGGCACTTTTCCGGCCGCATGTTCTCTCCACAAAACCGAGTATAATATAAAGTATACAAAAAAGCAACGAGCAAATTGGAACAGGGACAGAAATTTTACTGACAGACAGGGGTGAAGATTGTTAAAACAACAAACCTGGTTCTACTTTATTCGTAAAAACGTCTATTTTCATTTTGCTCCGGAGGGACTAAAATAAGAGTAACTGATAAACTTGCAGCATCCTCTCGGGAAATTACCCGCCTGATTGCCAGGTTTTAATAGTGGTGAAAATTTTTCCCTGTTCCAGGTCCAAAGACACGCCATTTTCCAAAAATCCGGTGGACTTCATCGGAAACCTGTGATAAAATGGCTGTGCAACCTTCGTTGGAACGGGCGGGTCCGCCCGCCTTTCCAAATATAATCCAAGGGCCGGGCAGCTACTCCATCTCAGACCCAACCGGCGGCGGCGGAGCCTTGATCCGGACTGGGCTCTGCGGCTGTCATGAGGGTCTTACATAGCTCCCGGCACCAAAAAAGAAGGAGGAAACAAACCGCTGCGGCTTGCGGTGCAGCAGTGTGGAGACCTGCTGTAAAGCCCCTGGGGACTACGCTGCTCCAGGGCGAGGTGGACTGGCGGAGGCCGCTCCATCAAAGCCGAACGTTATGGCAACTCTGAACCTGAAGAACATCCAGAAGATCTACCCCCACAGCAACGACCAGAAGAAAGCCAAGAAGAAGAAGGGCGAGCCCGAGAAGAAGACCAACCTGCAGGTCACTGAGCAGGGCGTCATCGCTGTCCAGTCCTTCAACCTGGACATCGCCGACAAGGAGTTCATCGTGCTGGTCGGCCCCTCCGGCTGCGGCAAGTCCACCACCCTGCGCATGGTGGCCGGCCTGGAGGAAATCTCCGGCGGCGAGCTGTACATCGACGGCAAGC
>CANSXE010000080.1 GCA_947650875.1 uncultured Bacillota bacterium
TGCGCATCTCGGTGGGCAAGAACAACAGTCAAAACGACCTGCTCACCTGCAAGCTGGCCGGCAAGGGGGACATCTGGTTCCACACCCAGAAGATACACGGCTCCCACGTCATCCTGTGGACTGAGGGGAGCCAGCCCGACCTTCAGAGCCTGAACGAGGCCGCCGTCTTGGCCGCCTGGTTCTCCCAGGCCCGGGACAGCAGCAAGGTGCCTGTGGATTATACCCCCGTCCGGTATGTGAAGAAGCCCGGGGGCGCCCGACCCGGCATGGTAATCTACACCACTTATGAGACCGCTCAGGTCACCCCCGACGGGGAGCTGGCCAAGCGGCTGAGGGTAAAATAACAGCGGCAGACGGCTGTCCCCTGAACCGGGACAGCCGCTTAATTTTCCCAATTTTTTGCCGATATATATGGTATCAGCCGTCACAAAGGAGCGAGCCACATATGGATATTATGTTTAATCCCGGAGCAAGACAAATTTCTCCCATGCAGACGGCCCGGTTTGCCGTCCCGGAGGAAAAAGCGGACCAGTCCGCGGAGCAATCCCAGGACAAACTGGAGCTCTCCCCAGAAGGCCAGCAGGCCGCCGCGGAAGCGCCCGGTCTTGACCAGGGCTGGGTCAATATGACCAAAGACGAATTGATGTCCATGGTCCGGGAGCAGCTGGGCGAACAGAAGCTGGAGGTCAACTGGAACGCCACAGTTGACCCAGACGGACAGATCTGGTGCAAAACCTATTTTGACTCCTATATTTCCCAGAGCACAGCCTTTCGGGACACCGCCGAGACCATCATCAAAGGCTACTACGCTGACGCCTATCAAGAAGCGATAAACAATCCCCTGGGATCGGACCTGCCCAGCCAGCTGAATTTCATCGCCGCCAAATATCAATGCTCCTGGACCGCCTACTTCGATGCCAGTATGCCCACAGGAGAGCGGCAGTGGACCTATACCCAGGTGCGGGCCATGCTCACCGGCACCGGCCTGCGGCTCAACGACCCCTACGCATTGAAGGATATCCATATCCCCACCGTGGAGGAGACCACCAAAATTGCCAGGCAGGCCGCAGACGACAAAATCAGTGATTTGGTCCGGCAGGCCAAAGAAGCCAGCGGCGGGGAGTAGACTGTACTTTCATTCGTCTCACTCACCAAAAAAGACACGCCCGAAGGCGTGTCTTTTCTTTGCGCTCTTAATCTCTGGCCAAGGTAAATTTGTCCACCAGCTGCTTCAGACTGGCGGCCTCAGCGGACAGCTCCTCGCTGGCGGCGGCGCTCTCCTGAGCGGTGGCGCTGTTGGTCTGCACCACTGCGGAGATCTGATCCACCCCCTCAGTAACCTGAGTGATGGCAGTGGTCTGCGCTTCCACGGCTTTTACCACAATATCCATCTGGACTGTCACATGGCCGGCACTCTCACTGGTCTTTTCCAGGGCCTCAGTCACCTTGCTCACCGCTGTGCTGCCCTCTGCAACTGCCGCAATGGAACCTCCGATCAGCTCCTTTGTCGCCTTGGCCGCCTCGTCCGACTTGGAAGCCAGATTTCGCACCTCATCGGCAACCACGGCAAATCCCTTACCTGCGGCCCCCGCCCGAGCAGCTTCAACCGCGGCATTCAGCGCCAGGATATTCGTCTGGAACGCGATATTTTCAATAGCGGCAATAATCTTGGAGATTTCCTCTGAAGAATTGGATATCTTCTCCATTGCCGCATTCAATTCCTTCACATGCTCCACGCTGACGCCCAGCTGAGCGCCGGCCTGACCCACAAACCGGCCCGCCTCCTCAGAAGCGGCGGCAGTTCTCTCTGCGCTGGACGCGATATCTGTAATGGTAGCTGCCAGCTCCTCCACAGCGCTGGCCTGCTCCATAGAGCCCTGGCTCAGCGTCTGAGCGCCCATAGAAACCTGATTGCTGGCCGAGGACACCTGTCCGGCGGCGGCATCAATCTGGCGCATGGTGTTGCTCAGCTCCACCTTCAGGGTGCGCATAGACAGGAGGATGTTCTGGAACTCACCCACATAGGCATCCCTGTGAGGGGATTTGATGTCAAAGTTCTTGTTCGCCATCTCGGTAAGCAGATAGCCGATATCGCTGATAATGGTGTTCAGGCCTGTTACCAGCTCGTTGGTGGAATGGGTCAGCTCCGCCGTCTCGTCCTGGCCGGTGGTCCGGGGCACAGGAGTTTTCAGGTCACCCTGCACCAGCAGTTTCATGCGCTCGGCGCAGGCCCGCATAGGTACGCTGATGTTGCTGGACAACTTCATCGCCACTATGATGGAAGCCAGAATTGCGGCCACAATCACCACCACATTAACGACCATACCAAAGTATGTATCCGCCAGATAGTCCGTCTGCAAGGCGGTAACCGCTACACTCCAGCCGTCGGTGCCGCCTACCGGGGCGTAGGCTACGAACTGGGACCCGTCGGCATTCTTAAAGCTGCCAAACCCGTTCTGTCCCTGGCGCATATTCCCATGGATCGCGGCCAGCTTCTTCAGTGAAGCGTCACTCTGGGCTTCCCGCTCTATATTCTGGGTGGTAATGTTGTCCAGCGTAATATCAGCGATGGTATCGCCCGACTTATTAATCATATAAGCCCGGCTGTGCTCACTCACCTTGATGGAGGAGACAATATCATTCAAAAAGGTCTCCGGCGGCACAAAGTAGACCACGCCTACAATCCGCGCACCCTGACTGCCGCCGAGGTAGATGGGCGCCGCCACCATAATGGACAGTTCCCCTGTAATCTTACTGATCAGCGGCTCAGAGACATATATATTCCCCTTCATAGCCTGCTGAACATACTCCCGGTCAGAGTAGTCCTTTCCGTCAAATATACTGATGCCGTCGATGCCGATCACGTTGCCCCGCTGGAATCCGTGCATCCGAATCCGCTCATTAATGATGGCCCGCTTCTCTTCCACCGACACTCTATTATCGGACAACTGGGGAATGCAGCCAGTGTCCATTGCCACATTTTCGTAAGCAGTCAGCTCCTGCTCAATGCGCTCCGCCGCCAATACCGCAGTCTGGCTCATCATCTGGTCCACTGTTTTGATTGTGCTTCTGTAGTTCAACACAAGGCTGGTTGATCCCACTGCAATCAATGCAATCAGGACCGTTGCCATCAGGCAGACTGTGATTTTCTTGCGGATACTGTTCATCTTCATTTTTCCTGCACCTCAATCTTTTATAACTGAACTGCATGTTCCGACCTATACGGCCACATACGATCGGATTTAATTATATGGGAAGAAGCACCATCTTGTCAATGGTGAACAATTCTTTTCTTTGTGCTGTCTGACGGAAAATTTCCACCCTTTACGGCCCCCTGCTAAAAAAAGGGACCCCATCTTCAAACTCCTCCTCATGGTCTTGAAAAAACTTCCAATAAACCCGGACGTGCTCCAGTTCGGTCCAGCGGCACGGTTGGACAGGAATGCTGTCCAAATTATAAATTTTCGCCCCTTTCATAGCCAGCAGGAAGGGGGAGTGGGTGGAAATTACAAACTGACAGCGGTAAAACCGGGCGGAGTCCTCCAGAAAGACCCGCAGCTCCTCCTGGAGCTGCGGAGACAGGCTGTTCTCCGGCTCGTCCAGCAGATACAGGCCCCCCTCCTGAATCTCCTTGGTGAAGAAGGCAAAGGCGCTCTCCCCGTTGGACTTCTCCACCACATCGTTCATCACCCGGTCCCGGACATACCGGGAACCGGTGCGCCGCTGGGCGTCCACCACCTGGCGCAGCCGGTCCACGTCCTCCATGGAGCGCATCTGAAATTTCGCGTATCTGGCGTCGGCATACTCGGCCAGCAGCTCCCGGCGGCGGTTGTCGATGTTCTCATTCATGCAGCGCAGGTCCAACAGGTAGTCAAAGACATCGTCGCTGGTGATGACACGGCTGCTCTCCCTGGCGTCCCGGAAGGCGGGGGCGGTCTCCGCCTGGCACAGAGCCAGATAGTCCCCAAAGAAGGAGCTGCGGTTGAACACCGTCCCCCGGCGCAGGCCCAGCTTCTCCCCCATCAGGTTGAGAACAGTGGTTTTGCCGCTGCCGTTTCCCCCGCACAGGATGGTGACTGTCTCCAGCTCCAGGGCCGGAACTTCCCGGTTCAGAAAAATGCCAAAGGGGTAGCGGCTGGTGTAGCAGGTGCGCTTGTTTTTAAAGCTTCCGGTTAAAAAACTGATCTCGTTCCCCTCAGTCGGAAGGGAAAAACGGCGCAGATAGATCATAGCCCCTCCTGTTCCGCCCGCCTGGGCTTTTCTCCCATTTTACCACCTTTCCCGCCCTGTTTCAACGGCCCGGCACACAGATAAATATTCTACTAAAAAAGGGAAAAAGAGACTTGAAAAAATTCCGGTTTCCCATTACAATTGATAAGCTGGGTTTTAGACCCACTCACGAAATTTTAACGGATGGAGTAATGAGTATGAAAAAGATTCAGCGGACCGACGGCAAGAAGTACAAGCGCATCGGCCAGAAGGTCGGCAACATGGTGGTCATCATGCAGATCGTATCGGTGATCTTCGCGGTAGCGATGTGCGTTACCATGTTCCGCAGCCTGACCACAAAAATGCTGAAAGATCGCTGCACCGACGGCACCAATATGCTGGCCTACCTCCTGGAGCAGACCAATGAGGACACCGACGTGAACCAGCTGCTGGACGGCCTGAAGAGCCGCATGGGCTGTGAGTTTACCATCTTTGAGGGCGACACCCGGGCCTACACCACCGTGATTCAGGACGGCAAGCGAGTGGTTGGCACCAAGCTGTCCTCCAGCCTGTCCTCCACCGTGCTCCAGCAGGGACAGACCTATCTGGGCAAGGCCACCATCCTGAATGAGGAGTATCTCTGCTCCTACGTCCCCACCCGGGGTGCCGACGGCAAGGTGGACGGCCTTCTCTTTGCCGGCATCTCCAGCGCCGAGGCCAACCAGCAGACTTTTATGACCATACTTATGTCCTCGCTGGTCAGCATCGGTGTAATTATCGTGTGTATCATGATTATGACCCCCTACTTAAAGAAAACCGTGTCCGCCCCCCTGGCTGAGATTACCCAGGTGGCCAAGCGGCTGGAAAAGGGTGATCTGGGCCTGACCAGCGGCCAGGAAATTGTCATCAGCGTCCACTCAAACGACGAAGTGGGCGACCTGGCCCAGATTTTCCGGGAGACCATCCACCGCCTGCGGTCCTACATCGGTGAGATTTCCAGCGTGCTGGACTCCATCTCCAACGGCGATTTGACCAACAGCATTCAGCAGGAGTATGTGGGCGATTTTACTTCCATCCAGCACTCTCTGGACGGCATTGAGACCAAGCTGAACGACACCATGCGCCAGATCAGAACCAGTGCCGAGCAGGTGTCTGCCGGCTCTGAGCAGGTGTCTAACAGCGCCCAGTCCCTGGCTCAGGGCGCCACCCAGCAGGCCAGCTCGGTGGAGGAACTGTCCGCCACCGTCAACGAGATTGCCGACAATGCCAAGCGGACTGCCCAGGCCACCCGAGAGGCCGGCCAGTTTGTGGAGCAGGCCGGCGCACAGCTGGGCATCAGTGTGGAGTATGTCAACCAGCTCAATACGGCCATGGAAAAAATCTCCACCTCTTCGGAGGAGATCTCCAAAATTATTGCCGCCATTGAAAACATCGCCTTCCAGACCAACATTCTGGCCCTGAACGCCGCCGTGGAGGCCGCCCGGGCCGGTTCCGCCGGCAAGGGCTTTGCCGTGGTAGCCGATGAGGTGCGCAACCTGGCCAACAAGTCCGACGAAGCCGCCAAGGCCACCAAGGACCTTATCGAGAGCTCCATCGCCTCGGTGAACGAGGGCAGCGATGTGGTGGCAAAGGTCACCCAATCCCTGGCCCGCACCAGCGAGAGCGCTGGCGGCGTGACCGAAAAGATGTCTATTGTGGTAGAAGCCGTGGAGAATCAGACCGCTTCCATCTCCCAGGTCACCGAGGGCATCGACCAGATTTCCGCCGTGGTCCAGACCAACTCCGCTACCAGTGAGGAGTGCGCCGCCGCCAGTGAGGAGCTCTCCTCCCAGGCCAGCCTGTTTAAGCGCCTGGTCAGCTCCTTCCGCCTGAAGCAGGAGTCCCACCGGTAAGCCAATCCGTACCACAAAGGGCCGGGGCATTTGCCCCGGCCCCTTACTATTTTATGCTCCGTTTTACTTTTTCACAGGCAGGACAATGACCTGTCCCTCATAGATGGTATTGGCGTTTTTCAGCCGGTCGGCGTTGCGCGCAAAAATGGCCTTGTACTCGCTGACCTTGCCGTACTCAGTGGCGGCAATCTTGCCCAGGGTGTCGCCGGCCTTGACGGTGTACAGCTTCTCACCGGCTCCGGCAGCGGGGGCGGGAATCAGGGTGTCCTTGCCCAGCTTCTCGGGCAGCGTGATAACCGCTCCCTCCTTCAGCGCCACGCCCTTGTTGGCTTTCTGGAGGGTGTAACGCTGGGCGTTGGTGCCGTAGAAGTTGGTGCAGATGGTGCTCCAGGTGTCGCCCTTTTTCACGGTGTAGCTGCCAGGAACGTCGGGGGTGCCGGGCGTGGTCGGGGCAGTGGGCTGCTCGGGTTCAGTGGGAGTGGTGGGCTGGGTGGGCTGCTCGGGCTCAGTGGGCTGCTCAGGCTCGGCAGGTTGCTCCGTCCCGACGGATATCAGCTTGGCATAGTCGCTCTCGCACATCGGAGAGATTCCATACAGCTTGTCAAGACAAATCCCAAATTCCTCCGGCTGGGTGGGGGAAACAGTATAGGTTATTACCTCCGTTAGCGGCCACGAGGGACTACTATTTAAATTCCAAAAGGTCTTAATTTCAGGGTCCCACACATAACTTTCTCCGCTATTGTAGGCGTAGCTTTCCCTGTTATTCACAAAATCCTGATATGCCGCATATTCCGGCGAATTGGTATTGAAGTTGATACTGGACCACCTGCTGCTGCCCTGGAGGACGGGGTCAGCGTACTTCCGGCCCTCCAGAGCCTCCACGGTGACGGTGGAATTATCTGCTACCACATGAATCGTCTGCTCAAGTATAAACATCCCGTCATCGAAACTATATCGGTGGGTCTCCTCCCGCAGGAATTCGTTCATAGTGACTTTGATGCCGAGGTTCTGGTCCTCCACCACCTTTACCGTGCCCGCCGCAAAGGCGGGAGATGACAGGGACAGGGACAGGGACAGAGTAAGCGCCAGGGTCAGGGAAAACGCTTTTTTCAGTCTTCTCATGATTTTGTACCTCTCTTTCTGTTTTGAGGTCCCTTTTCCTTTGCATTGCAAAGGAAAGAAGGGTACCCTTCT
>CANSXE010000081.1 GCA_947650875.1 uncultured Bacillota bacterium
ACCGCCTGCTGCGGCCACGACCACCATCACCATGACCACGACGCCGACGAGGTGTTTACCTCCTGGGGCCGGGAGACCCCCCGGAAGTACAGCCGGGAGGAGCTTCAGGAGGCCCTGTCCGCCCTGGCGCTGGGGGAGGATTACGGCTATATCCTCCGGGCCAAGGGGATGGTCCCCTGCGAGGACGGGACCACCTGGCTCCACTTCGACCTGGTGCCCGAGGAGTTTCAGATTCGGGAGGGCGCGGCCGACTACACCGGCCGGCTGTGCGTCATTGGCTCCGATTTGAAGGAAGACCAGCTGGAGAAGCTGTTTTTGCTGGCGTAATGAGGTGAACAACATGCCCGATTCACGGATACCACTCTATTTAATCACCGGCTTTCTGGACGCCGGCAAGACCACCCTGCTCAGCGACACGCTGAACATGGACTACTTCAACGACGGCCAGCGCACGGTGCTGCTCCTGTGTGAGGACGGCGAGGAGGAGTACGACCAGCAGTTCCTCTCCGGCCGCAACTGCCGCCTTGTCCCCATCGAGGACCAGGAGGGGCTGAACACCGAATTTCTCAAGGAGGTGGACCGCCGCTACCAGCCCGAGCGGGTGCTGCTGGAGTTCAACGGCATGTGGCCGGTGGACGTGCTCCGCAAGTGCCGCCTGCCCAGGACCTGGGGGCTGTACCAGGCCATCCATGTGGTGGACGGCTCCACCTTTGAGATGTACCTGAACAACATGCAGTCCATGTTCATCGACATGGTGAGCGAGGCGGACATGGTTCTGTTCAACCGCTGCACCTCCGACATGCCCCTGGCCGGCTGGAAGCGGTCGGTCCGGGCGGTGAACCGGATGTGCGAAATCGTTTTTGAGGACATCAACGGCGAGGAGCTGGAGGTGGAGGACATCCTCCCCTACTCCCTGGAGGACCGGCACCTGGTTCTGGAGGACGCCGACTACGGCATCTGGTATCTGGACATCCAGGAGCACCCCGACCGCTACGTGGGCAAGACCATCACCTACAAGGCCCAGGCCATGACGGGGATGAAGCTGCCCAAGGGCTCCTTTGTCCCGGGCCGCAACGCCATGACCTGCTGCGTGGAGGATATCCGCTTTTTCGGCTTCCTGTGCAGGTATGACAAAGCCCGCGCCCTGCGCAAAGGGGAGTGGATCACCGTCACCGCTGAGATCAAATGGGAGCACGCCGACGTCTATGAGGACGAGGGCGTCGTCCTCTACGCCCGGAGCGTGGAGAAGGCGGAGGCCCCCGAGGACCCGCTGGTATATTTTCGATAAAAAACTGGCGGCCCCTGGAGGGGCCGCCAATTTTTGTTAACCCGCGATAAATTTGTCCCAATACCCCATGATGAAGATAAACAGCACAATCACAGGCAGGACATAGCTGACATAGAACCGCACGCCCTTGGGGAAGGCCAGGCCCTGGCCCTCGTTAGCCTCGGCCAGGAAGCGGTCCCAGCCCCAGCCCTTCCGGCTGGTGCAGAACAGCACATAGAGCAGGGAGCCCAGGGGCAGAATGTTCTGGGACACGAGGAAGTCCTCAATGCCGGAGACATCCATCCCCAGCACGGTGAAGCCCGACCACAGGTTGCACCCCAGCACGCAGGGCATGGACAGCACCAGCACGCCCACAAAGTTAATCAGCACCGCCTTCTTCCGGGACATCCACCACCGGTCCATGGTGAAGGAGATGATGTTCTCAAAGACAGCGATTACGGTGGACAGGGCGGCGAAGGACAGGAACAGGAAGAAGGCCGCCCCCCACAGCCGGCCCATGGGCATGGCGTTGAAGATGTTGGGCAGGGTCATGAACACCAGAGGGGGACCGTTCTCGGTGGCCACCCCGTAGGCGGAGCAGGCGGGGAAGATAATCAGGCCCGCCACAAAGGCCACGCAGGTGTCCAGCACGCCGATGCGCAGGGCCTCCCCCGCCAGCCGGTGCTCCTTGCCGATATAGCTGCCGAAGATGGCAATGGCTCCAATGCCCAGGGACAGGGTAAAGAAGGCCTGGCCCATGGCGGCAAAGACCGCCTCGCCCAGAATCCAGTTGCCCTCAGCGTCGTAGGCCAGGTTGTGGAAGTTGGGCTGGAGGTAGAACCGCAGGCCCTCCTCCGCCCCATCCAGCAGGACGGAGTTCACCGCCAGCACCACCATCAGGGCCAGCAGGCACACCATCATCACCTTGTTCACTCGCTCCACGCCGTTGCGCAGGCCCTGGACGCACACCAGCATGCCGATGCACACCACAATGACCATATACAGCGTCATGGTGCCGGGCGCGCCCATCAGCTCGACAAACTGTCCGGCCACCCCTTCGGTATCCAGGCCCACAAAGTCTCCCCGGAGCATTTTGACAAAGTAGTACAGCAGCCACCCGGCGATGACGGTGTAGAACATCATCAGCAGATAGTTGCCGGCAAAGCCCACATAGCTGTACCAGTGCCACTTGCTTCCAGTGGGCTCCAGCCGCTGGAAGGACAGGGCGATGCTCCGCTGGCTGGCCCGGCCCACCGCCAGCTCCATCACCATAACGGGCAGGCCCAGAATCACCAGGAACAGCAGATACAGCAGCACAAAGGCCGCCCCGCCGTACTGCCCCGTGATATAGGGGAATCGCCACACGTTGCCCAGTCCGATGGCGCAGCCCGCCGAGATGAGCACAAAGCCCAGGCGGGAGGAAAATGTTTCTCGTTTCTCCATTGTCAATCTCAATCTCCTTTTACTGTACTAAAAATCGGGCAGCTGTCCCGGAATTCCATCCAGCACATCTAAAATAAAGTCAATTAAGGCCAGCAGGACCTGATCCACCTTCTCCCTGCACCGGTCCGGACAGCGGCGGTACAGGGCATACAGACGGTTGTAGGTCTGCTGGGTAATCCCCAAAAAGCCCTGATGGTAGGACGGGTGGAGATAACCAAATTCATTCCGGGGCAGGCGGTCTGTCGGAGCGGTCTCCTCCAGCTCCTTGAACACCCGATTCATACCTGAATCCGCTCGATGCCGTCCACGGCGGCCTGGACCATCCCCGCAATATCCAGCTCCTGCTCCGCCATCTCCAGCTCCTCCGGCGTGGGACGCAGGCGGGGATGCCGGGGGGTAAAGACAGTGCAGCAGTCCTCATAGGGGAGGATGGAGGTCTCAAAGGTGCCAATTTTACGGGCGATTTTCACGATGTCCTCCTTGTCCATCCCCACCACCGGGCGGAGAATGGGCAGGCTGGCCACCCCACCGGTGACCGCCATGGCCTCCATGGTCTGGCTGGCCACCTGACCCAGGCACTCTCCTGTCACCAGAGCCTTGGCCCCGCAGCGCTGGGCCACTCTCTCTGAAATACGCACCATAAACCGGCGCATCACCAGGGTAAACAGCTCCTGGGGGACGGACCGGCGCAGCTCCTCCTGGATGGTGGTGAAGGGGACTACATGGACGGTGAGCCGGCCGCACCAGGGGGTAAGCAGCCGGGCCAACTCGATGACCTTCTCCTTGGCCTCGTTAGAGGTGTAGGGGTAGGAGAAGAAGTGGACCATCTCCAGGGCCACCCCCCGCTTGGCGATCATCCAGGAGGCCACCGGGGAGTCGATGCCCCCGGACAGCAATGACACCGCCCGACCGTTGATGCCCACCGGCAGACCTCCCGCTCCCGGCTCCGGGTCGGCGTGAACGAAGGCGGCGTAGTCCCGAATCTCAATATGGACGGTGAGCTCCGGGTTGTGGACATCCACCTTCAAATCAGGGTAGAGCTCATCCAGCTCGCCGCCCACATACTGGCTGAGCTGGATGGAAGTCATGGGAAAGGTCTTGTCCGCCCGCTTGGTCTCCACCTTAAAGGTGCGGGCGGCGGACAGCTTGTCGTCCAGATACTCCCGGGCGGCGGCGAGAATGGCGTCCTTGTCCTTCTCACAGGCCCTGGCCCGGCTGAGACCCACCACGCCGAATACCCTGGTCAGCGCCTCCCAGGCCCCGTCCATGTCGCACGCGTCGGTCATGGGCTCCACATAGGTGGTGGACTGGCGGGTGTACACCCGGAACTGGCCCAAATTGTTCAGCCGGCGGTAGATATTGGCTTGCAGCTTATCCTCAAAGCTGCGGCGGTTCAGGCCCTTGAGGACCATCTCTCCCAGCTTGAGGAGGATCATTTCATTCATAACGATTCATTCCTTTTTCTTTCCCAGTCGGGGATCGCCTTGGCCTGCTCATACAGGCGGACATAGCTCTGGTGGCGGGTGGGGGCAATCTCCCCGGCCTTCACCGCCGCCAGTACAGCGCAGCCCTTCTCCTTTACATGTGCACAGTCCTGAAACCGGCATTCCCCCAGGTAGGGCGCGAACTCCCGGAAGGCGTATTGCAGCTCCTCCTTCCGGGCCAACTCCATTTTGTCCACATCAAAGGAGGAGAAGCCCGGTGTGTCCGCCGCCAGCGCCCCGCAGGACAGGCGGAAGAGCTCCACATGGCGGGTGGTGTGCCGGCCCCGGCCCAGCTTATCGCTGATTTCACCGGTGGCCAGGTCAAAGTCCACCTCCAGGGCATTTAAAATGCTGGACTTGCCCACCCCGGAGTTGCCGGTGAAGGCACACACCCTTCCGGCGATGGCCTGACGCAGCTCTTCCAGTCCCTCGCCGGTCTGTGCGCTCACCCGCAGGGTGGGAAAGCCCGCCTTTTCATAGATGGCGGCCAGCTCATCTCCAGATTCCAGGTCGCACTTGTTGACGCACACCAGGGTCTCACAGCCCCGGGCGGCGGCGATGGCGGCCACCCGGTCGATGAGAAAGGGATCGGTCACCGGCACCGCCTGGGAAGCCACCACCACCAGCAGGTCGATGTTGGCCACCGCCGGACGGTAAAACTCATTTTTTCGGGGGAGTATCTCGTCCAGCGCGCCGGCGCCGTTTTCCAGGGGGGTAAACCGCACCCGGTCCCCCACCAGGGGGGAAAGCCCTGCGTGGCGGTGCTTCCCTCTGGCCCGGCAGGCAACCACATGCGCCCCGTCATCCACATAGTAGAAGCCGCTGAGGGCCTTTCGGATTACGCCCTCGCTCATTCGTCAAAGTTAATGGGGATGGTGCCGCTGGCTACGCCGTTGATATAGACGGCCAGCTCTCTCAGACCCAGCCCCGTTGTTCCGCGGACCTGGACCTCCACCGAGGTGTCCATGGTGGCGTCTGCCACGGCGCTGCCCACCTCCGCACCGTCCATGAGCAGCCGTACGGCGACGCTGCCCTCAAAGCCCTCCAGAGACACCGTGACGGTCTTGGTCACCTCCTGGGGCTCAGGGGGCTCCGGCGGCTTGTTGGCGGGGTCGGGTCCCTTACTGATAATCACGTTGACCTCGGTGCCCTCAGTGACCTGGGCGCCGGCTATGGGATACTGGCTGACCACCTTGCCCTCCTCCACGGTTTCGTCGTGCTGGGGCAGGAACCGACCCACGGTCAGATTGTGCATAGCGATGGTGTTTTTGGCCTCTACCTCTGTTTTGCCCTCCAGGCTCGGCATGGCAAAGGGCTGGTCGGCCGGGCCCTTGCTCACCACAATCTCTACCTCTGTGCCCGGGGGCACATCAACCCCCTCCAGCGGGGTGTAGGAGATGATGAAACCCTGCTCGACAGTCTCGCTGTTTGTATAGGAGGGTACGCCGGCCTTCAGTCCGATATTCTGCAGGGCGGTAGAAGCAGCCTGGTAGTCCATATTGTCCAGAGGGATCATTTTTACCATCTCCGGGCCGCCGCTGACGGTCACCTTAATCTCGGTGACATTCTCCCCCACCTCTTTGCCCCCCTTGGGCTCCTGGTCGATGATGGTGCCGGGGTCTGCGTCGTCGGCCACGGTGTCCCCTTCGATGAGGGTAAACCCGGCCAGCAGCTCGGTATCGTCTTTGATCTCCTCATAGACCTTACCCACCAGGTCGGGGACAGTGTGGGTCTCTGGCGGGGCCAGCATCCCGGCAAAAATGGTCTTCCACAGGAAGGAGAAGGTCAGCCCCACAAAGAGCAGCACAGCGGCCACGGCCAGCAGCACAGGCCAGATGGGCCCCCGGCGGCGGGGATAGTCCTCGTCGTCCTCATACCGGCGGCGGCGCTGGGGCGGGTAGTCCTCCTCGTCCTCGTAGCGGCGGCGCTCCCGGCGGTGGGGGGGCGGATAGTCCTCCTCATCCTCATACCGGCGCTCGGGAATGGAGCGGCCGGAGGTCTGATGGACCGAACGAACCTGGGTATACTCCTCCTGGTCCCCCTCCGGCTCAAACTCGGAAGCGCTGTAGTCAAAATTGATGCTGGGGTTTTTGCGGAACTCCTCCAAATCGGCCAGCATCTCGTTGGCAGAGAGATAGCGGTTGTCCGGATTGGGGGCCATGGCCTTCATGGTAATGGCCTCCAGGGCTTCGGGGATGGTGGAGTCCAGCTCCTGGGGGGAGAGGGGGATGGAATTGATATGCTGGATGGCCACCGACACCGGGGTGTCCCCCTCAAAGGGCAGGCGGCCGGTAATCATCTCGTAGAGCACCACACCGGTGGAATACAGGTCGGACCGGCTGTCGATATGGCTGCCCCGGGCCTGCTCGGGGGAGATGTAGTGGACCGAGCCCAGGGCCTCCTGGGTCAGGGTGCTGTGTCCGCCGGACGCTACCCGGGCAATGCCGAAGTCGGCCACCTTCACGCTGCCGTCCCGCAGCACCATGATGTTGTGGGGCTTGATGTCCCGGTGGATGATCCCCCGGCTGTGGGCGTGGCCCAGGGCCTTGGTAATCTGGGTGATAAAGTGGAGGGCTTCCCGCCAGTTGAGCTTGTTGCCCTTTCTCTGCATGTACTGCTTCAGGGTAATGCCGTCGATAAGCTCCATGACAATGTACTCCAGCTCAGAGGACCGGCTCACGTCATATACAGCCACAATATTGGGATGAGAGAGCATGGCCACGGCCTGGGACTCATCATGGAAGCGGCGGCGGAATTCGGCGTCCTGGGCCAGCTCCTCCCGCAGAATCTTGATGGCCACCAGCCGGTTCAGCCGGTGGTCTCTGGCCTTGTAGACCTTGGCCATGCCGCCCGTTCCCACAAGCTCCAATATCTCATATCGGTTATCGAGTAATTTACCGATGTAAGGATCCATGG
>CANSXE010000082.1 GCA_947650875.1 uncultured Bacillota bacterium
GCAGCGCCGTGGTGGCCCGCACCATGGGAGAGGGCAAGCCCGAGCTGGCCAACCGGTATTTTTCCATGATCGTCCTGGTGGTGCTGGCGCTGGGCACGGCCTTCTCGGTGGGCGGCGCGCTGTTCATTGAGCCCATCGCCCGGCTGGCCGGGGCCAGCGACCTGCTTATGGACGACTGCGTGGCCTACGGCCGGGTGCTGCTGGGCGGGAGCGCGGTGTTTATGCTCCAGGTGGCCTTTCAGGTCTTCTTTGTCACCGCCGAGCTGCCCAAGACGGGGCTGTTCTTCTCCCTGGCCGCCGGGGCCACCAACATTGTGATGGACTACGTCCTTATCAAGCCCCTGAACATGGGCATCGCCGGGGCGGCCTGGGGGACGGTGCTCAGCTACGCCGTGGGCGGCCTGCTGCCCCTGCTCTACTTCCTCCGCCCTCCCCGTGGTGCCCTGCGGCTGTGCCCCACCCGGCTGTATTGGCGGGAGCTGAAAAACGCCTGCGCCAACGGCTCCTCCGAGCTCATGAGCAATCTGTCCGTCTCGGTGGTAAGTATCCTGTTCAACCTCCAGCTCATGCACATCATCGGGGAGCAGGGGGTGGCGGCCTACTCGGTGATGATGTATGTAGACTTTGCCTTTGCGGCGGTGTTTTTAGGCTTTTCCATGGGCAATGGGCCCATTGTCAGCTTCCACTTCGGGGCGGACAACCGGGACGAGCTGAAAAACGTCTTCCGCAAAAGCATGACTGTGATCGTGCTGGCCTCCCTGGCCATGGTGGCCCTGTCTGAAGTGCTGGCCCGGCCCCTGTCCGCCGCCTTTGTGGGCTACAGCCCCGAGCTGCTGGAGTTGACGGTCCACGGCTTCCGCATCTTCGCCCTGAGCTACCTGTTTGTGGGCTTCGGCATCTACGGCTCCGCCTTCTTCACCGCCCTGTGCAACGGGCCGGTGTCCGCCCTCATCTCCCTCCTGCGCACCTTCCTGTTCCGGGGCGGGCTGGTGCTCCTCCTCCCCCTGGTGCTGGACCTGGACGGCATCTGGCTGGCTGTCGTCGCCGCCGACGGCCTGGGGGCCGCCGTGGCCCTGGGGCTTATCTGGCGGTACCGGAAGCGGTATCACTACCTTTAAAATCCCTCTCTGAGAGACTTCCTGCACCTTACCCCCGGACAGGCGCATCCTGGGGGTAAGGCGCTTGCTATTTCCCCCGGCTTCTGATACGCTTACACTGTCCCGGGACAGGAGGTAACACAATGAAAATTACAGTGGAACACATGGACCTCCCGGAGAACGAGGTAATTCTGCGCTGTCCGGTGCTGGACGAGGAGATGCTGGGGGTGCTGTCCCTGCTGCGCTCCGGCCTTCAGCGGCTGTGCGTGTGGGACGACAGCCGGCGTACCACCCTCCTCACCCCCAACGAGGTGGTCTACTGCGAAACGGTGGACGACCGGGTCTTTGTCTACACCGGCCAGGCCATGTACCAGACCGCCCTGGGCCTGGGGGAGCTGGAAAGCCGGTACAGCGGCCTGGGCTTCTTCCGGGCGGGCAAGTCGGCGGTGGTCAACCTCCACCACATCCGAAGTCTGGTCAGCCAGGGGGCCGGGCGGATCGAGGCCACCCTGGTCACCGGGGAAAAGCTGATGGTGTCCCGCCGCTATGCGCCCCTTTTGCGGGAGCGGCTGGGACTGTGAGAAAGGAGCGTAAATATGGAGCAATTCAACCGATTCTACCTCTGGGGCGTCAACACCAAATACCGCATGGGCCTGTACTTTTCCGCCGCCGTCTTCTTCAAGGGGCTGGTCAATGCCCTGCTCGGGCTCTGGACGGTAGACACCCTGATTTTGCTGGAGATGCTGCTGTCCTGCTTCGCCTTCGCCTGCATGGAGACCGCCCTCTTTCCCCATGGGAAAAACCTGCTGGCTGAGAAAAAACGGGTGGCCCTCTGGGTCGTGCTGGCCAATGTGATTTTCCTCGGCTGCGGCTGGGGGCTGCACTGGTTCCCCGGCGTCCCCCTGTGGGGCGGGCTGCTGCTGGTCCTCCTTCTGGAGTACGCCTTGGCCGCCATGTGGTACGCCCTCTGGCTGAATGAAAAGCGGGACACCGTCGCCTTGAATCAGGGCCTACGCCGCTTTCAGAGCGAGCACTAGAAAATATTTTCCATTTTCCCATTGACAACCCCACCCGCCGCTGATATAATGTCCTCATACTTAATGCGAATAATTATCAATAAAGAAAGTGAGGACTACACCATGCCTGAACTGAAGGGAAGCAAAACCGAACAGAACCTGTGGACCGCCTTTGCCGGGGAGAGCCAGGCCCGGAACAAGTACACCTACTTCGCCTCCAAGGCCAAGAAGGAGGGCTATGTCCAGATTGCCCAGCTCTTTGAGGAGACCGCCGCCAACGAGAAGGAGCACGCCAAGATCTGGTTTAAGCTGCTGGGCGGCATCGGCACCACCGCCGAGAACCTGGAAGCCGCCGCCGCCGGCGAGAACTTCGAGTGGACCGACATGTACGCCACCATGGCCCAGGAGGCCCGGGAGGAGGGCTTCGACGACATCGCCGCCCTGTTCGAGGGGGTGGCCAAAATCGAGAGGGAGCACGAGGAGCGTTACCGCCAGCTGCTGGCCAACGTGAAGGACGGCCTGGTCTTCTCCCGTGACGGCGACATGATCTGGCAGTGCGCCAACTGCGGCCACATCCATGTGGGCCGCGCTGCGCCGGAGGTCTGCCCCGTCTGCGCCCATCCCCAGGCCTATTTCCAGCTGAAAGCGGAGAACTATTAAACTGTATCAGAAAGCCGCCCCCTCCCAAAGCGGGGGCGGCTTTGCCCTGTTTTTCTGTTGCTTCCCCCTTGCAACCGCGTATAAAAAGGGGTATAATACCTCCGTTACAGGGGTGGAAAAGGCAGACCCCTTGCGGCTGCGAATCCCGTCCCCGGAGGTAACAAATATGGTAAAAGCGATTGTAGGCGCAAACTGGGGCGACGAGGGCAAGGGCAAGGTAACCGATATGCTGGCCCGTCAGTCCGACGTGGTGGTCCGCTTTCAGGGCGGGGCCAACGCCGGCCACACCATCATCAACGGCTATGGCCGGTTCGCCCTGCACACCCTCCCCTCAGGGGTCTTCTACCCCCATGTCACCAACGTCATTGGCAACGGCGTGGCTCTGGACATCGCCAAGCTGGCGGACGAGCTGGAACAGGTAGAGACCCAGGGGGTACCCGCCCCCAGGCTGATTGTCTCCGACCGGACCCAGCTGCTCATGCCCTATCACATCCTCCAGGACACCTACGAAGAGACCCGGCTGGGGGGACGGGCCTTCGGCTCCACCAAAAGCGGCATCGCCCCCTTCTACTCCGACAAGTACGCCAAAACGGGCATCCAGGTGTGCGACCTCTTTGACGAGCCCCGGCTCCGTGAGCGGCTCACCGCCGCCGTGGAGCTGAAAAATGTGCTCTTTGAGCATCTGTACCACCAGCCCCCCGTCAGTGTGGACGAGCTCATGCCCCAGCTCCTCGCCCTGCGGGAGCGGATTCGCCCCTACGTGGGGGACACGGTGACCTTCCTCTATCAGGCCCTCAAAGAGGGCAAAACCGTCCTTCTGGAGGGCCAGCTGGGCTCCATGAAGGACCCTGACCTGGGTATCTTCCCCATGACCACCTCCTCCCACACCCTGGCCGGCTACGGCTGTGTAGGAGCCAGCGTCCCTCCCACGGCCATTGAGGATGTGATCTGCGTCACCAAGGCCTATTCCTCCTGCGTGGGCTCCCAGACCGAGCCCTTTGTCAGCGAGGTGACCGGGCCGGAGGGGGACGAGCTGCGCCGCCGGGGCGGCGACCAGGGGGAGTTCGGCGCGACGACAGGCCGTCCCCGCCGGGTGGGCTGGTTCGACGCGGTGGCCACCCGATACGGCTGCATGGTCCAGGGGGCCACCCAGGTGGCCCTCACCTGTCTGGACGTGCTGGGCTATCTGGACGAGATTCCCGTCTGCACCGGCTATGAGATTGACGGAGCCGTTACCCATTCCTTCCCCACCACCCCCCACCTGCTTCGGGCCAGACCCGTCTTTACTACCCTCCCCGGCTGGAACTGCGACGTGCGGGGCTGTACCGACTACAACGCCCTCCCCGCCAACGCCAAGGCCTACGTGGACTTTTTGGAGACACACATCGGCGCGCCCATCACCATGGTGTCCACCGGCCCCAAGCGGGAGGAGATCACCTACCGTACCCCAAAGATTTAAAGGAGAATACCATGAAAAAACTGCTTTCCTCGCTGCTGGCCCTGACGATGGCCCTGTCCCTGGCGGTCCTGCCCTCCTCCGCTCTGGAGCTGGAGGACGCCAAAAAGCTGCTGGCCATCCACTATGTGGACGGCGTGGCCCCGGAGGTGTTGGAGCTGGACTCCCTGGACGCCATTCTGGAGGCCATCGGCGACCCCTACACCTTCTACATGACTCCGGAACAGTACCAGTCCTTCAACCAGTCGGTAAACGGCCGGACGGTGGTGGGCATCGGCGCCACCGTGGAAACCGCCTATGACGGCGGCTACCGGGTCATGTCCGTCCTCCCCGACTCCCCCGCCCTGGAGGTGGGCATTCAGCCCGGCGACATCATCACCGCCGTGGACGGCGTGCCCATGTCCCCCGACGTGGACCCCCGGGTTCCCGTGACCGGCGAGGAGGGCACCGTGGTCACCCTCACCGTCAGCCGGAACGGCCAAAGCCTGGAGTTCACCCTTACCCGCCGGGCAGTGAACATTCCCATCGTCACCTACGAGCAGGTGGGCAGTGCTGGCGTGATCGACTGTATCAGCTTCGGCTCCACCACCGCCCGTTCCATCCAGGAGGCCATCCTGGAGATGGACGACGACACCGCCGTGTGGATTATGGACCTGCGGGCCAACCCCGGCGGCGACAGCGGAGCCACTGCCACCTCCGCCAGCCTGTTTACCGGCGGCGGCATCATGCTCTACTTCCGGGACGGCTCCGGCCGGTATAACTACAGCTACACCCTGCCCGAGTTTCCCGATATGACCGACAAGCCAGTGATCGTCCTCACCAGCGAACACTCTGCCAGCGGTTCCGAGCTCTTCGCCGGCGATATGCGCACCTATCAGGCCGGCATCGCCCTGGGCCAGCGCTCCTTTGGCAAGGGCACCGCCCAGATTATCTTTGACGAGACCAACAGTGATGTAATGGTGGGCGGCGAGGCCATGAAGATCACCACCTACCGCTTCTTCTCCCCCGACGGCGCCACCAACCACATCATCGGCGTGCTCCCCACCCTGCTCATCTCCCCGGACAACACCAACGAAGCCGCCCTCCTCCTCACCAGCCCCAAGCCCGCCCGGGCTCAGGACCATTTGAAGCTGGAGATTGCCGGTCAGACCTTCTACATCGCCATAAAGGAAGCGGTAAAGGCGGAAAACAAGGCCGCCTTTGTGGAGCTTCTGGAGGCCCTGCCCCCCTCCGCCAAACTGTACAAGGGCTCCGCCACCCAGACCTGGACCGAGATTGCCCCTGCCAAGCTGGCCCAGGAGAACAGCTTGCCCTTCACCTCCCGCTCCTTCCCCGATACGGCGGACTGCACCTACGCCCGGGAGATCGACACCCTGGCCGCCTACCACATTCTCAACGGCTATGAGGACGGCAATTTCCACCCGGACGACACCCTCACCCGGGCTCAGTTCGCCACGCTGGTGGCCTCCGCTCTGGACCTGCCCGCTGGAAAGGGCGGCAAATTCTCCGACGTATCCGAGGGCCAGTGGTACGCCGGCCCCATCTCCGCCATGACCGATATGGGCTTTATCTCCGGCTACGGTGACGGGTGCTTCGGCCCCAACGACACCATTACCTATCAGGAGATGATAACTGTCCTGTCCAATGTGGCCGCCTGGACCAGCATGGACGGCTATGATCTGGCCAAGACCGGCCTGCTCCCCGAGGAGCTGGTGGAATACTACGACTACGCCGAGTGGGCTCGGACCTCCGCCCGCAACATGGACGCTCTGGACGCCCTGATTCCCGGCTCCGCCCCCACTGCCCCCGTCACCCGGGAACTGGCTGCCGCTACCCTGTGCCGGCTGATGGAAAACACGAATCTGATTTGGAATTAAGAAAGGACCTGACAAAATTGACCAAAATCGACATTATTTCCGGATTTTTAGGGGCCGGCAAGACCACCCTGATTAAGAAACTGCTGGACGAGAGCTTCAAGGGGGAGAAAATTGTCCTCATCGAAAACGAGTTCGGCGAGATTGGCATTGACGGCGGCTTTTTGAAGGACGCCGGAGTGGAGATTACCGAGATGAACTCCGGCTGCATCTGCTGCTCCCTGGTGGGCGACTTCGGCGCAGCCCTGAAGCAGGTGTTGGCCGACTACTCCCCCGCCCGCATTGTCATCGAGCCCTCCGGGGTGGGCAAGCTGTCCGATGTGGTGGCCGCTGTGGAGCGGGTCCAGGCCGAGAGCCCCGATCTGCACCTGAACAGCTTCGTCACCGTGGTGGACGCCGCCAAGGCCAAGGTGTATATGAAGAACTTCGGCGAGTTCTTCAACGACCAGGTGGAGCACGCCTGCGCCATCATCCTGTCCCGCACCCAGAAGATCGACCAGCACAAGCTGGACGGGGCGGTAACCCTCCTGCGGGAGAAGAACCCCAAAGCCGCCATCCTCACCACCCCCTGGGACCAGCTCACCGGGGCGCAGATCCTCACCGCCATGGAGGGCGGGCAGGACCTGGCCCACGAGATGATGGAGGAGATCGAGCACCACCACCATGACCATGAGCATCACCACCACGACCACGAGCACCATCACGATCACGACGGCCATGACCACTCCCACTGCGACCACGAGCACGGCCACTGTGAGCATGAGCACCACCATGAACACGAACACGACCACCACCATGAGCACGGCGACACCTGCACCGCCTGCTGCGGCCACGACCACCATCACCATGACCACGACGCCGACGAGGTGT
>CANSXE010000083.1 GCA_947650875.1 uncultured Bacillota bacterium
TGGCTTTTGTCTTTTTTGCTCTCATTGTCGATGTGCTTATGTGAACACTACCTAAGAGCCTGTTGCCCGCTTTTTATCAACAAGGTGGACACTACATAGACACGTTAATTGCCCAAACCCTTTATTTTCCGTTTGTGTTCCCACACCCGATATCAACTACCACTGAAACATCAAAGTAGTTTTTGAGGTGCTTATTTCGGATTTTTTCACCCTCCGAAGTGAACATGAAATGCTTCGCAAAGTGCCTAAAATAAAGGATTTCTACGAGGTTTTCTTTTGTATCAACACAATAGTCTCCACATGTGCCGTTCTGGGAAAAAGGTCCACCCCCTGGGCCTTGACCGGGTGATAACCCAGGTCGTTCAGACGGTTTATGTCCCGGGCCAGGGTAGCCGGGTCGCAGGAGACATAGACGATTCGCTCCGGCGCCATACCGGCCAGAATGGCAGGCACATGGGGCGAGAGTCCTTTCCGGGGTGGGTCCACACAGATTACTTGGGGACGGATGCCCTCTTCCGTCAGCTTTTGGGCCACCGCCCCGGCGTCGCCGCAGAAAAACTCCGCGTTGTCAATTCCGTTGCGTTTGGCATTTTCTTTGGCATCCTCAATGGCCTGGGGGACGATTTCCGCCCCGATGACCCGCCCGGCCCGCCGTGCCAGGGCCAGGGAGATGGTGCCGATGCCGCAGTACAGGTCCAGAACGATCTCCGACCCGGTGAGCCCGGCAAAGTCCAGGGCGGCCGCATACAGCCGCTCTGTCTGAGCCCGGTTAATTTGGAAAAAGGAGGGGACGGAGAGCCGGAATATAAGTTGACATAACTCCTCCTCCAGCCAGTCCCGGCCCCAGAGGGTGGTGTATCTGTCCCCCAGAATCACATTGGTGTCCCGGGTATTGGTGTTGAGCACCACCCCCGACAGTCCGGGTTCTGTCCGACGGAGGACTTCCACCAGCTCCTCGCTGTGGGGGAGCCGGTCCCCATTGGCCACCACGCACACCAGACTCTCCCCCGCGCGGTTGGTGCGGACGTACAGGTGGCGAACCAGCCCCCTGCCCGTCCCCTCGTCGTAAGCGGGCAGATTGTACTCCTCCATCCAGTTTTTGAAGCCCCCCCGCAGACGGGTAACGGTTTCGGGCTGAAGGGAACAGAAGGGGACGTCCAATACGTTGTGACTCCGGGGGCGGTAGTAGCCCACGGCCAGCCCCTGTTTTCCCTGAGACACCGGAAACTGAACCTTGTTCCGGTAGCGGAGGGGATTCTCTGCCCCCAGGACAGGCGGGAGGTCCAGCTTTACATGGCCCACCCGCTCCAGGGCGTCAGAGATGCGCTGGCCCTTGGCCCGCAGTTCCTCCCCATAGGTCATGTGCCGGAACTGACAGCCGCCGCACTTGCCGTAGAGGGGACAGTCGGACGTGATTCGCTCCGGCGAGGGGAGGAGCAGCTCCACGCCCCGGCCCCAGGCTACATTTTTATTCACCTTCTCCAGCCGGACCTTCCACCGCTCCCCCCGGATGGTGAAGGGCACAAAGATTACCCGGCCCTCCAGCCGGGCCACCCCCATCCCCTCAGCGGTGCAGCCGGTAATCTCCAGCGTATGGACCGTGTTTTTTCGGATGTCAACCATAGAAAACGCCCCCTGCAAATCTTTTATGCGGCAAGTATGTAAAAAAACAGAATAGGCCTTGACAGCCTATTCCGATTATGGTAAAATAAAATGCTTTTGTGTCCCTTTATTTCAAACGGATACTCTCCCATGCTTACAGTCTCAGTGTATCACAACCTGGCGTGATTGACAAGGGGAAAGTTAACAAACAATCCACACGCCCGTGTGTATCGTCTCTCTCCTCACCGCCGGAATTGTGCAAGCTGACGGCAATTTCTCCCTGTTTCCCAAAAATCCGCCCGGAAAAAGTGACAACCAACCGTCAATTCTGAAGAAAGTGAGTTGATTTTTCAGCATGGTCGTCAAGGACGTAATGTACGGCAAGACCCCCCGCAAAAGCTTCGCCCGGTACGAGGAAATCCTGGAGATGCCCAATCTGCTGGAGGTGCAGAAGACCTCCTACCAGTGGTTTCTGGACGTCGGCCTGAAAGAGGTCTTCAAGGACGTGGGCTCCATCGTGGACTACGGCGGCAACCTGGAGCTGTCCTTTGTGGACTTCTCCATGGACGAAAAGCCCAAGTACGACGTGGAGGAGTGCAAGGCCCGGGACGCCACCTACGCCGCCCCCATCAAGGTGAAGGTCCAGCTGCGCAACACCCAGAACAACCAGATCAATGAGCAGGAGATTTTTATGGGGGACTTCCCCATCATGACCAACTCGGGCACCTTTGTCATCAACGGGGCCGAGCGGGTGATTGTCTCCCAGATCGTCCGCTCCCCCGGCATGTACTACACCCGCGAGGTGGACAAGGCGGACAACAAAACCTACGCGACCACCGTCATCCCCGGCCGGGGCGCCTGGCTGGAGTATGAGACCGACCTCAGCGACGTGTTCTATGTCCGCATCGACAAGAACCGCAAGCTGCCCGTCACCTGTCTCATCCGGGCCCTGGGTCCCCGCACCGACCCGGAGATTCTGGAGCTGTTCGGCGAGGATGAGCGCCTGCTTGCCACCCTGGAAAAGGACTCCTGCAAGACCTATGAGGAGGCCATGCTGGAGATCTACCGCAAGCTGCGCCCCGGCGAGCCCCCCACGCTGGACTCCGCCGAGACCCTCATCAATGCCACCTTCTTCGACCACAGGCGGTATGACCTGTCCACGGTGGGCCGGTATAAGTTCAACAAGAAGATGGCCCTGTGGGCCCGGCTGTCCGGCTGCAAGCTAGCCCAGCCCGTCCCCGATCCCCGTACCGGCGAGATCATCGCCGAGGCCGGCGAGGTTCTCACCCGGGAGCGTGCCCAGGAGCTGGACTCCAAGGGCGTAAACCGCGCCATAGTGGATGTGGACGGCAGAGAAGTGGTGGTATTCGCCAACAACATGGTGGACAAGAAGGGCTTTGTGGCCCTCACCGGCTTCGATCCCGCTGAGGTGGGCATCGACGAGATGGTCTCCTTCCCTGCGCTGTGCGCCCTCGTTGACCAGTACCGGGGCGAGGAGCTGAAAGACGCCATCCGCCGCTCCAAGGAGGATCTGATCCCCAACCACATCACCGTGGAAGACATTATGGCTTCCATCAACTATCTCAACTGCCTGGCCAGCAACATCGGCAATCCCGATGACATCGACCACCTGGGCAACCGCCGGCTGCGCTGCGTGGGCGAGCTGATTCAGAACCAGTTCCGCATCGGCTTTTCCCGTATGGAGCGTGTCATCCGGGAGCGGATGACCACCCAGGACCTGGACGTGGTCACCCCCCAGTCCCTGATTAACATCCGGCCCGTCACCGCCGCCATTAAGGAGTTCTTCGGCTCCTCCCCCCTGAGCCAGTTCATGGACCAGACCAACCCCCTGGCCGAGCTGACCCACAAGCGCCGTCTGTCCGCCCTGGGCCCCGGCGGTCTGAGCCGTGACCGGGCCTCCTTCGACGTGCGTGACGTCCACTACTCCCACTACGGCCGTCTGTGCCCCATTGAGACCCCCGAAGGTCCCAACATCGGCCTGATCTCCTACCTGGCCTCCTATGCCCGTATCAACAAGTACGGCTTTATTGAGTCCCCCTACCGCAAGGTGGACAAGGAGACAGGCAGGCTCACCGACGAAATCACCTATATGACCGCCGACATGGAGGACGAGTATATCATCGCCCAGGCCACCGAGCCCGTGGACGAGGAGGGCCGTTTTGTCCATGAACGGATCACCTGCCGCCACCGCAACGAGACAATCTCGGTGGATAAACGCCGGGTGGACTATGTAGACGTGTCCCCCAAGATGATGGTATCGGTGGCCACCGCCATGATCCCCTTCCTCCAGAACGACGACGCCAACCGCGCTCTGATGGGCGCCAACATGCAGCGTCAGGCCGTCCCCCTGCTCCGGCCCGAGGCCCCCATTGTGGCCACCGGACAGGAGCACAAAAACTGCATCGACTCCGAGGTAGCTATCCTGGCTGAGGGACCGGGCACCGTTACAAAGGTGTCCGCCCGGTATATTACCGTGGTCTACGACGACCCCAAGCTGGGCACCAAGGACTACCGTCTCACCAAATATCTGCGCTCCAACCACACCACCTGTATCAACCAGCGCCCCATTGTGGACGCGGGCCAGCGGGTGGACTTCCAGGACGTGCTGGCCGACGGCCCTTCCACAGACCGCGGCGAGATCGCCCTGGGCCGGAACATCCTCATGGGCTTTATGACCTGGGAGGGCTATAACTACGAGGACGCCATCCTCCTCAACGAGCGGATGGTGAAGGACGACGTGTTCACCTCCATCCACATCGAGGAGTATGAGACCGAGGCCCGGGACACCAAGCTGGGCCCCGAGACCATCACCCGGGACATCCCCAACGTGGGCGACGACGCCCTGAAGGACCTGGACGAGCACGGCATCATCCGGGTGGGCGCGGAGATTCGCGCCGGCGACTACCTGGTGGGCAAGGTCACCCCCAAGGGCGAGGCCGAGGCCACCGCCGAGGAGAAGCTGCTCCGGGCCATCTTCGGTGAAAAGGCCCGGGAGGTCCGTGACACCTCCCTGAAGGTGCCCCACGGCGAGGCGGGCATTGTGGTGGACGTGAAGGTCTTTACCCGTGAGGGCGGCGACGAGCTGGGCCCCGGTGTCAACCAGGTAGTCCGGGTCTACATCGCCCAGAAGAGGAAGATCTCCGTGGGCGACAAGATGGCCGGCCGCCACGGCAACAAGGGCGTGGTGTCCCGCATCCTGCCCCAGGAGGATATGCCCTTCCTCCCCGACGGCACCCCCCTGGACATCGTGCTGAACCCCCTGGGCGTGCCCTCCCGTATGAACATCGGCCAGGTGCTGGAGGTCCATCTGGGCTACGCCGCCAAGACTCTGGGTTGGAAGGTGGCCACCCCCATCTTCAACGGCGCCACCGAGACCGACATTCAGGACTGCCTGAAGGAGGCCGGCCTGGCCCGGGAGGTGGGCGTGGACGAGCCCCTCATCGGCAAGCCCCTCTATCTGGCCGACGAGGAGGGCCAGGAGATGCGTCCCCTCACCGCCGAGGAGATGGGCGACAGCAATCAGGTGGCCCAGTGGCAGAAGGAGCGCCGCCTGCGCATCATCGACGGCAAAAACTGGCTCTATGACGGCCGTACCGGCCGCCGGTTCGATAACCCCGTCACCGTGGGCTATGTCTACTTCCTCAAGCTCCACCACCTGGTGGACGACAAGATTCACGCCCGTGCCACCGGCCCCTACTCTCTGGTCACCCAGCAGCCCCTGGGCGGCAAGGCCCAGTTCGGCGGCCAGCGCTTCGGCGAGATGGAGGTTTGGGCCCTGGAGGCCTACGGCGCGGCCTACACCCTGCAAGAAATTCTGACGGTGAAGTCCGACGACGTCACCGGCCGTGTGAAGACCTACGAGGCCATCGTCAAGGGCCTGAACGTGCCCAAGCCCGGCGTGCCCGAGTCCTTCAAGGTGCTCATCAAAGAGCTGCAATCCCTGTGCCTGGACATGAAGGTGCTGGACGACCAGGGCAACGAGATCGAGCTGAAAGAGGACGAGGACGACGGCTATCAGCCCGTCCGGGACGACTACTACGACCGGGAAGACGACTTTGGCTACCAGGCGGACGACGACTTTGCCACCGCCGGCGGCTTCACCTTTAAGGGTGAGAGCGACGACGACGACCTGGCCGTAGGGCCGGCAGACGAGGAGCCGGACGACGCCATGTTCTCGTCGGAAGACGACTATAACTAAAGGGAGGAGATGGAAACATGAGCTATGCTGAGTTTGACGCGATCCGCATTGGGATCGCCTCCCCCGAGCAGATCCGCGAGTGGTCCTTTGGCGAGGTAAAGCGGCCGGAGACCATCAACTACCGCACCCTCAAGCCCGAGAAGGACGGTCTGTTCTGCGAAAAGATTTTTGGCCCCACCAAGGACTGGGAGTGCAACTGCGGCAAATATAAGAAGATTCGTTACAAGGGCAAGGTGTGCGACCGCTGCGGCGTGGAGATCACCAAGGCCAAGGTCCGCCGGGAGCGGATGGGCCACATCGAGCTGGCCGCCCCGGTGAGCCACATCTGGTACTTCAAGGGCATCCCCTCCCGGATGGGCCTGCTGCTGGACATCAGCCCCCGCATCCTGGAGAAGGTGCTGTACTTTGCCGCCTATATCGTGATTGACCCCGGCTTCTCCCCCCTGTCCAAGAACCAGATTCTCTCTGAAAAAGAGTATCGGGACATGCGGGAGAAGTATGAGGACGACTTCGACGCCGGCATGGGCGCCGAGGCTGTGAAGAAGCTGCTCCAGCAGATTAACCTGGATGAGCTGTCTGAACAGCTGCGCAAGGAGCTGAAGGACGCTTCCGGCCAGAAAAAGGTGAAGATCATCAAGCGGCTGGAGGTGGTGGACGCCTTCCGGGTCTCGGGCAACAAGCCCGAGTGGATGATTATCGACGTGCTGCCGGTAATCCCCCCCGAGATTCGTCCCATGGTCCCCCTGGACGGCGGACGGTACGCCTCCTCCGACCTGAACGACCTGTACCGCCGGGTCATCAACCGGAACAACCGTCTCAAGCGGCTGATCCAGCTCAACGCCCCCGACATCATCGTCCGCAACGAGAAGCGGATGCTCCAGGAGGCGGTGGACGCCCTTATCGACAATGGCCGCCGGGGCCGTGCCGTCACCGGCGCCAACAACCGGGCGCTGAAGTCTTTGAGCGACATGCTCAAGGGCAAGCAGGGCCGCTTCCGCCAGAACCTTCTCGGTAAGCGTGTGGACTACTCCGGCCGTTCCGTCATTGTCGTCGGCCCCTCCCTGAAGATCTATCAGTGCGGTCTGCCCAAGGAGATGGCCATTGAGCTGTTCCGGCCCTTCGTCATGAAGAAGCTGGTGGA